>CAYSJO010000804.1:0-7965 GCA_964431285.1 uncultured Planctomycetaceae bacterium | reverse complement strand
CGGAAGAAGGTGGTTCTGGACGGAGCGACTTTGTCGGTGCCGACGGGATGCGTGTTCGGGCTGCTTGGACAAAACGGCGCGGGCAAGACGACTCTGCTTAAGCACTTCCTGGGTCTGTATCGGGCTCAGACGGGATCGGTGCGGGTATTCGGAAAGGACCCGGTGGCGGATCCGCCTGGAGTGCTGAGTGAGATCGGGTATCTGTCCGAGGATCGTGATCTGCCGGACTGGATGCGTGTTTCTGAGCTGATGAATTACACAAAGCAGTTCTTTGCGAACTGAGATTCGGCCTACGCCGAAGAGTTGCGGGAGATGTTCGAGCTGTCAGGCAGGCAGAAGATTCGGACGTTGTCACGGGGGCAACGGGCACGGGCCGGATTGCTGGCAGCTCTGGCTCATCGCCCGAATCTGCTGCTGTTGGATGAGCCGTCGTCGGGACTCGATCCAGTTGTGCGGCGGGACATTCTGGGCGCGATCATTCGCACGGTCGCCGATGACGGTCGCACGATTCTGTTCTCGTCGCATCTGCTGGACGAGGTTCAGCGTGTGTCGGATCACGTGGCCATGCTGCACCAGGGTCAGGTTGTGTTGTGCGACACACTGGATCGACTGCTGCAGTCACATACACGGTTAACAGTGCGGTTTCCCGAGGATCTGGCGACGGTTCCCGAGTTGCCAGCCGCGTTGCGATGTGAGGGTTCAGGCCGGGAGTGGACGGTGATTTGCAATGGGCAGGTGGACGAACTGGAACAGGCGTTGAACGGGATGCGGGGCGAAATCGTGGATCGAAGTTCGCCCTCACTGGATGAAATTTTCGTAGCCAGGGTTCATTCGTAGAGTCCGCAGTCCGTAATGTTCGTACTGCACAGAATGAAGTAGTCAGAGGCGGTGGATCGCCGCGTGCGTCATGCCCCCTCATCCGGCCTTCGGCCACCTTCTCCCCCGGTGGGGGAGAAGGAACGGTCCCCCGACTCACGAACCTGTCCTGGAGGAAGAATGATGCGATTTACCATGCTGGCCGCTGTGGCTTTCAGTTTTGTCTTCACGATCCCGCTGGCGGCTCAGGATGATGGGAAGAAGAAGCCGACCGAGGTGGCCGTATTCCGACTGTCCGGTGGGGTTACCGAAGCACCAGCTGCGGAAGACATGCCGTTTCTGACCGGCGGCGGTGTGCCCGAGTCGTTCCTGTCTCTGACAACGCGACTACGCGGCGCCGCGAAAGACGACGACCTTGCGGCTGTGGTCTTCCTTCCGACCGCCAACGCGTGCGGGTATGCACAGAGCCAGGAAATCCGTGCCGTCATCAAGGAACTGCGTGCCGCGGACAAGCAGGTGCTCGTGCATGCCGATGCAATCTCGACCGGGATGGCCGCGACGTTTTCCGGTGCCAGTTATGTCGCGCTGTCTCCAACGGGCATGGTTCTTATCAACGGTATCTACGGAGAGCAGCTCTTTCTACGCGGTCTGTTTGACAAGCTGGGCCTGAGTCCGGACTTCGTCACGATGGGTGCATACAAGAGTGCCGCCGAAACGTTCATGCGCAGCGAGCCGTCGAAAGAAGCCGCCGAGATGACGGACTGGCTGTTTGACAGCATCTTCGATTCGATCGTGAAGGGCATTGCTGATGGTCGAGGCGTTTCCGAAAAGAAGGCTCGAATGCTCATCGACGAAGGACTCTACACCGCTGAGGGAGCGTTGGAGGCTGGTCTGGTCGATGCCGTGCAGCATCGTGCGCAGTTCGAAGTGGAACTGCGTAAGCGGTTTGGCAATGACATCACATTCAACACGCGATACGGCAAGAAGTCTCAGCAGCAGCTCGATCTGTCGAGTCCGTTCGCTGTGATGCAGTTGTGGGCTCAGTTACTGGGCGGCGGTTCGAAGCCGGCTGGTCCAAAGAAGGATGCCGTCGCGGTGATCTACGTCGAAGGTTCGATCATGACCGGCAGCGCGCCGCCGTCGATGTTTGGGACAACCAGTGGTGCGTTCAGTGAGCCGATCAGCAAGGCGCTCGACACTGCGGCGCGTGATGACTCGATCAAGGCGGTCGTGTTGCGTGTCGACTCGCCAGGCGGATCGGCGACGGCCAGCGAGATCATTCTGGCAGCGACGAAGCGTGTGAAAGCCCGCAAGCCGATCATCGTCTCGATGGGCAACACGGCTGCCAGTGGTGGTTACTACGTGGCCGCGGCCGTGGACACCATCTTTGCCGATCCCGCGACCATCACCGGTTCGATTGGTGTGCTGGGCGGCAAACTTGTGACGACTCAGATGTGGAACAAAACCGGCATTAGTTTCGTTCCGATTCAGCGCGGCAAGAATGCAAACATCTTCAGCTCGTTTCAGAAATTCAGCGATCCTCAGCGCGAACACATCAAAGGCTGGATGGGCAGTGTTTATAGAGAATTCAAAGCGCACGTGCAGGCAGGGCGCGGTGATCGACTGGTCAAACCTCTGGAAGAGATGGCTGGCGGCCGAGTCTTCACGGGAGCACAGGCGAAGGAACTCGGGCTGGTTGATGAGCTGGGTGGTCTGCACGACGCGATCGCTCATGTCGCGAAAGACGCGAGCCTCGAAAAGTACGAAGTGCGAGTGATTCCACGTCCGAAGAACTTCGCGGAACTGCTCATGGGCGACGTAGGCGGCTCCAAAAAGCCGAACCGTCATCTGTCGCTGCAGAATGGCATTGCCGGCAGCCCGCTGTGGCAGACGGTGTTGCCAATGCTGCAGGGACTCGACCCGCATCGTATTCAGGCCGTGCGTCAGGCGATTGAGCAACTGGAAATCACGAGTGCGGAGAAAGCATCATTGACGATGCCCATCCTGCTCGTGCGGTAGCACACGAGTTGTCCCTCATCGGCGGACGTGTCGGTGAGGGAAGGCGAGGACCGAAACGTGACATTGTCCATCATCCGCGGTCTTACCTGGGAGTACGTGTGGCACATCAGGTTCATACTGCCAGGTTTCGTAGCCCTGATCGTTGGCGGTCCGTGGGCTTTCCTCGGACTGATTCAGCTGCAGGGTCTGTCGCTGGAACCCGATGCATTCCGCCCCTATCAGATGCTGGCGCCGTTTCTTGGTCTCAGCACGTTTGCATGGATCGCGATCGCCATGCTGCCGACCGCCGACTGGCGGCCGCGAATCTACACCATGCCCGCTTCGACGCGGCTTCTGGTCACGTGGCAAATGGCCATCGGTATGCTGGTGGTCGCGATAGTCAATCCACTCACCATGTGGTTGTACTGTGTGAGTTTCGGATCGGATTGGCCGCTTGTCGGGCCGACTCTGTTTCAAATGTCGGCGATGTCCGTCGCCTGCTGTTTCAGCTGGTATCTGGCCACACCGAATACCGGGACGGGGATGCGGTATGTCCTGTCCGTGTTTCGCGTGCTGGGTGCGATCATCGTGGTTGTCACGGCGGGCGTCTTCTGGCTGGATGCCCGGTACAAACCACCCGCCGGGCCGAAGCTTGACTATGCCGCCTGGGATGCCATCACACTGGGAGAAGCCGCCACGATGCTGGGGGTTGTCATCGTCGCGTGGCTGATGGCAATGCGGGGCGCGACACGTCACCGTCACAGCGATCTCGCGGAGTTGCCGGACTCCGATGCAACTTCGGTCACCGATGAACACGAATCCAGAAACTTTGGGCCGGACTGGCTGCAACGATTTCGTATGGCTCACCGTTTGCGCGATGCCGACCATGCGCTGTCATACCTGCATTGGCAGGACGGATTGATCCTGGCCATCGTGCTGGCCTTCGGCTAGGGGATCATTCTGTTGGGGTGCCTGATCGCCACGTTCAATCCCGACAGTGGTGGTAACCGAGTTGAAGGCGCTATGGTTTTTCTAACCCTGTTCCCGGTGATGGGTGGTCTGATGACGGGAAGCGTGCTGGGCAGCGAAACCTGGGAAAAGCAGCGCAGAGGCATGCGGACATTTACGGCGGTCACGCCTGTTACGGACGCGCGACTGGCACGGTCTTATCTGCTGAACACCATCAAGACGTCGTCCGTGTTCTGGGTCATGCTGGTGACAGCGGCTGTCGTCGTCCTGTTGATTGGCCTGTGCGAAGTGGGACAGCGGCCCTCGTCACCGATTTCGAAAACCTGAAGCACCCGCGCGAACTTGGGCAATGGTGGCTTCCACTGTTCCTGCTGCTCTCATACCTGTCGCCGTGGACCGCCGCCGGCTTGACCGCTTCACTCACATGGACGGGTCGTGAGTGGCTTATCGGAATGGTCCTGACCATCGTCTTCAGCCTGTTGTTCTTAGTGCCATTTTCCATCCATACGTTTGTGCCGCCAGGATCCCGTGAAGCAGCCCAACACACAGTCCTGCATGCCGCTGGGGTTCTTACAGCCGTGCTGACGCTGGTCGCATTTCACGCGGCCATCCGGAAGCGGCTGATCAATGGCCGCTCGGCCTGGTTCGCGGTCGCCGCGTGGACGATCGAATCCGTCGTGCTGTGGTGCTTCCTGCCTGTGGCGGCCATCTATCGTCTCGCCTGGGCCGGAGTGCTCGCTTGCACGGTGGCTCCAATTGCGACGGCCCCACTGGCACTCGCCTGGAATCGACATCGATAACGTGCCGTTGGTGGTGTTCTGATGGCGGCGGCGACGTGAAGTCGCAACATCCTGTTGCTGAACGACTTGTATCAGGCCACCTAGTTGACAACGTCGTCCGAGCCCTCGCCGCACTGGCAATCCAGGCAAGCTATGTCCGAGTTTGCTTCTCACTGGAACTTCTCCGATTAGACGGGATCCAGGGCGTATTCCAGCAATGCCGCTGAATCTGGTTCTCGCATGTCGATGAATTGCCACGAACGCTCCGTTTGCGCGGTTGGCGTTCGTTGATCCAGCCGGACTGACGTCCGCGGCAGATCGACACGATTGGCAGTGCGATCGCAATTCATCGCGATCGCCACTCATACGGAAATGCGGGAATCTCAAGACCCAGGGACGGATCCCATGCAGATGACAGCCTGGCTGGACAGTTTTCGACGACGGATCGTTAGAGCGAACCGCCGTCGCCACCAGACTCGACGTTCCCGTACACCGGCTGTGCTGGAGAACCTTGAGGATCGAACACTTCTTTCTGTGTCCACGTTCATCATCGGCGACACGCTGATCGCGAACTCAGACTCCGATGATTCGATCACGGTCCGCCGAGATCCGTCGAACACCAACTTCGTGCAGGTCGTCGTGAATGGGCAGATCGACTTTTCTGTAAGCGGTGTTCTGGCGACGAGTCTGCGCGGTCTGCAGGTCACTGGTGGCGGCGGAGCCAACCTGATCAATATCTCGGGCGTGACTGCCTCAGCGTTCGACAATCTGACCTCCGTCAGTGTCAACGGCGGTGCCGGAGATGACACGATCACCGGAAGTCTGGACCTTGCAGACTCGCTGTTCGGCGGCGATGGGCAGGACATCATCTCGGGGCTGAATGGCGCAAATCGGATTGATGGAGGCAACGGCAACGACATCATCAATGGTGGTCTGGGTGCTGACACACTGCTGGGTGATGACGGCAACGATGCCATCAACGGTGGCGGTGGTGATGACAGCATCGACGGTGGAGACGGACGCGACACGCTGGAAGGCAGCGTCGGAAACGACACCATCTTCGGTGGCGACGGAGCGGACCGGCTGATCGGAGACGACGCCGCATTCCAGGGAGCGAACCGCGACTCGTTGAACGGCGGTAATGGCAACGACTTTGTTGCGGGACTTCAGGGCGATGATTTTGTGGGTGGCGGTGGTGGACGTGATACGGTCGAAGGAGGTCGTGGTAATGACACGGTCTTTGGCGGTGGTGGCGGGGACGTGCTCCGTGGCGGTGATGGCAATGACACGTTGCGAGGCCACAGCGGCAACGACCGGATTGAAGGCGAAAATGGTGACGATTCGGTCGACGGGGGCTCCGGCAACGACACGATCATTGGCGACGATTCGCTGACGGCTCAGGCCGGGCGAGACACGCTGATGGGTGGTCTGGGCGGCGACACGATTCTGGGTGGTCGTGGCGATGATCGCATCAACGGCGGCGGCGGAAACGATTCCGCCAACGGCGGTACGGGTGACGACTCGCTGAATGGCAACTCTGGTCGTGACACGCTGGAAGGTGGAGACGGCGACGATTCCGTCGTCGGCGGCAACGGCGCCGACCTGTTGTTCGGTGAAGAGAGCTTCGACTCAGCACTTGCCAGTGGCAACGACACGATTAACGGCGGTGGTGGAAACGACACGATCGATGGTGGCGATGCGGATGACCTGATCCGCGGCGGGGCCGGAAACGATTCAATCGACGGCAACCGGGGAACTGACACCATTGACGGGCAAAGTGGTTCCGACACGGTCAATGGTGGCCTGGGCGACGATCGGATGATCTGGCGACTTGGTCAGGGAGCCGACGAATTCCTGTCCGACGACGGTTCCGATGCTGTTGAAGTTCGCGGAACGGGCGGGGCCAACACGATTGTCCTGGGCGATCCAGCCAATGATGTGACCGGTGTCGCGGTCACCTCCGGCGGCCGCACAATTCGCGTTGCTCCGACAGTCGATCGGCTCGTCGTCCTGGGACGCGGCGGAGACGACATTATCACGATCAACTCATTGCCCGACGCGGGTCAAATGTCGATCGAGATTGATGGTGAACGTGGTAACGACACGATCTCGGCCGCGGACGCCACGGTGGTTGCGACGGCGCGACTGGCTCTGTCCGGCGGTGTCGGGAATGACACGATCACTGGCAGTGACAGTGCGGACACGCTGTTTGGCGGTGGCGGCGACGACGTGCTGAATGCAAGACGCGGCACAGACCGTGTCGACGGTAACGAGGGCAATGACACGATCGACGGCGGCAACGGGGCCGACACGCTGGATGGTGGAGACGGTGACGACTCAATTTCGGGCGGCGGTGGTGCCGACCTGGTCTTCGGCAGTGACGGCAATGACAAACTGCTGGGCGAAACCGGCAATGACACGATGGACGGCGGTTTTGGAAACGACGAATTGAATGGCGATGGCGGTGACGACTCGCTGATCGGGAACCATGGCGACGACGAATTGCTGGGGCGTGGTGGCAAAGACACGCTTGACGGTGGAGCCGGCAACGATCGCATTGAGGGCGATGATGGCAACGACCGGGTTCGGGGTGGTGACGGCAATGACATCATCAACGGAGGCGACGGCGACGACACGATCAACGCCGGCAATGGCGAAGACAGCGTGACCGGCGGCAACGGCAATGACCTGCTGACTGGCATGGACGGTCACGACACGGTGCTCGGCGGACTTGGGACGGACACCGTGCTGGGTGGCGACGGCAATGACGCGGTCCGCGGTGGTGGTGGAAACGACATCGTGCTGGGCGAAGACGGTGACGACTTCGTGACCGGTAACAGTGGCCGCGATACACTGGCGGGCAACGAGGGACGTGACAACGTGAACGGCCTCGCCTCAGAGATCGACGAGAACTTCCGGCTGCCCAACAGCGTGCGGACTGACCTGAGTCGGTAGTCGTCCAGAGTGCGTCATTTACGAGTTCGTCAGCCTTCAACGTGTGATTGCCCATGCCTCGTTACTTCATGAATCCATCCGATCGGCCGCGGCAGACGATCTTTCCGGGCGTCCACATTCAGACGGCGGCCGGCGTGCAAATGATGCTCAGTTACGTCGACCTCGAACCCGGTTCGATCGTCGAGCTGCACTCGCACCCGCACGAGCAGGTGGGCATGGTCCTGGAAGGCCGGGCTCACTTCTTCGTCGGAGACGAGGATCGCGTGCTGGGGCCAGGTGACATGTACTGTATCCCTGGCGGCGTCACTCACCGCGTCATCGGTCTGGATGAAGGTGCAAAGGCGCTGGACATCTTTCATCCGGTTCGTGAGGACTATCTGTAACCATGCCCGGACGTGTCTCAGCGATCTGGATGATTGTCGCTGTCCTGCCGCTTGGAGGCTGCCGT
>CAYSJO010000803.1:0-3635 GCA_964431285.1 uncultured Planctomycetaceae bacterium | reverse complement strand
TGCTGAAGCTTCCGTCGGCCGAAGGTGACAATCTAGATGCAATTAACTTGCTAATGCGACTCTGACACATTCAGCTCAACCAGTACGGCCCGTCCGGTCGATACAAACGACACAGACTGCAGTTTCGGAACGTGTGATTCGCCAACTTTGAAGTTGACGGACAGATTCGGACATTTCATTCGGCGATGGAATCTGAGGGGAGCCTGATGTTGTCTGGTTGCACAAACAACCCCAGTGTGCGGTACGCGCGGCGGTTGCCGGAATCGTTACGGCAGATTGGTCTGCGCGTCACGCCGATTATCTGTGGTGGAGTCTTGCTCGGCAGTTTGCTTGTGGGGCAGGACGCCGTTGCGGCCACACCGGCCCCGGCCATGCTTCAGGCCATGGCCGATCTCCACAGTCCAAACCCCAGGATCGCCGCGCAAGCCCGAAATACCATCGGGAGCGCGGCGCTGTCTGACGAGCACCGTCGTGTCGCCGAACTCATGCGGCATCCGGACGTCAGTCGTCGACTGGAACTGGTTCGAATGTTGTACGCATCGGAAGACCAGGAGTCGAGGGACGCGGCGCTGAAGTTCCTCATGTCCTCGGATCCAGACAAGATTGTGCGGGCGACTGCGAGAACGACGCTGATGCGGCGTTCTGGAACGCGAATATTGGACGTCGCCAGAACGTTTACGCAACAGGGCGCACAGCGACAGTCTCTGGTTCCTGATTTGCCGTTGCCTGAGCCGCCACTGCCTGCGCCCAGTCGATCGGTCGAATCGACGAACTCGGATGTCATAGCTCTCACGGCGTTTGAAAAGCAGGAATCTGCTCCAGTGTCGGTGAACGAAATCCCGCCCCGCAGTGCGGTCGAGCGAAAGTATCTCGTCGATCAGACGGCGGCTGATCCAGAGCAGTCGATTGAACTGCAGGTCAAACGGGCAACTTATTTACGCTTCAAGCAAGCTCCGATTCGCGAAGAAGTGACCGACGAGGAAGTGCTCGACGTGCAGTCGGTCGGCCCTAATGAATACCGCGTCTATGCGAAAGCACTGGGCGCATCCGTGCTTAGCTTCTGGTTTGAGAATCCTGATGCTCCCGGCAAGGCCGATGTGCTGAGCTATCTGGTGCGAGTGCTCAGCGACCCGGAGGAAGACGACCGGATGCGAATTCTGCTGCGGAATCTCGAACGGGATTTGAACCGCACGTTCCCCAACAGCTCGGTGCAGCTTTCGTACGTCGGGCAGCAGGTCGTCATTCGCGGCCAGGCGAAGGACGTCGAGGCAGCGACGCACATCTCACGCATTGTGTCGCAGAGTCTACCTGACGATGACCAGACCGAGGAACCGTTTGATCCAGAACAGGTCTTTCTCGGCAATGCCGGTGCTCAGGACCTCGTTGATGCCGGAGGGATTCGCGGGCTGCTCACGGGTCAGAATCCTGCGGGCATCGCTCAGGCCACGATCAACAGTCGCGTGATCAATCTGCTGCAGATCGCCGGTGTGCATCAAGTCATGCTGAAAGTCACCGTCGCTGAGGTGAACCGCAGTGCGACACGCGCAATTGGGGCGGACTTTTCGATCCGCTCCATCGGTGATTCCGCCAGCTTCTTCTCGATGCTGCCGCTGGCTGATCTGGGAACGATCGGCAATGGAGCAACGCTGCTTGCTGACCGAACTGACTTTGATCTCGCAATTAACGCACTCAAGACGTTGAACCTCGCCCGAACTCTCGCCGAGCCGCAACTGACCGCACTCAATGGTCAGCCGGCACAGATTCAGGTCGGCGGTTCGTTTCCCATTCCGCAGATCACGGGGGCAACCGCGACCGGACTGCAGGGAGTCCAGTTTCAACCGTTCGGCGTCCAGATGCGGTTTCTCCCGACGGTTACCGACCGGGACCGCATTCGACTCAATGTGCAGGCCACGGTCAGCACGCGCGACGAGTCGACCGGCACCATGGTCGGCAACTCCAATGTGGCCGGGCTGAATACACGCAATTTCACAACCACTGTAGAACTTCGTGAGGGAACAACTCTGGCGGTCGGCGGTCTCATTCAAAGCAACCTTGGGGGAACGTCGAGCCGCATTCCGTTGGCAGGTGATGTCCCGTTCCTGGGCCGCGTGTTCTCGTCGGACACCACGGCGTACGACGAGCAGGAACTCATCGTACTGGTGACGCCGTATCTGGTCGCACCTGTTGAAGACGGCCCGGAGTCTCTGCCGCTCCCGGGGTCGGACTACTTCGAGCCGGACGACTTCGAATTCTTCCTGCAGGGACGGCTCGAAGGCCACCGCGCCGAGGATTTCCGGTCTCCCGCACGCACGGACCTCGAACGGATCAGAGCCTTCCGCAAGCTCGAACAGCAGTATTTCATTGGACACCCGGGACATTCGAACGCCGTTTTCGTCCCGCGTTGACGGCAACCATTCGCAAACCAACTTCATTTTGCTGGCGGCCATGAGCTTGAAACCAGAAACGGGAACTTCCGACATGAACAGCCAGACTGGATTCTGCACGCTGATGCTTGCCGTGGTCTCGCTGTGCTCGCTCTGCGGATGCCAGAGTACAGAGACATCCTGCCAATCGTGCGAACCGACTTCCTCCGCCAGTTTCTCAGCGGGACCGGGTGGTCAACTTGTCAGCGTGCAGCGACCACCGGGCTTTGCCGAGTGCCCTCCAGACTTAAGCTGCGACCGCGGCGAGGATATCCCTGGCCGAGCCATTGCCGCTCCGCCAGGGACGTACGTCTCGGGGTGGAACGACGCGATGACTGCGACGGCCGGGAAGCACCAGTTCGTAATCGAGCGATCCGAATGGTTTTCCGGCGGCGACCAGCTCGGTCCGGACGGACGCGAGCATCTTCAACAGCTGGCGGCGCAACTGCCAGCCACCGAGGAGCGGCTCATCGTTGAGGCCGAGCCACTCAGATTCGACGACGGCGAACAGCCGTACGAGGAAGCCGTGCAGTCAACGACCGAATTGAACGAACGACGACGAAGTCTGGTCGCGGCACAGCTGACAACACTGGGCGTCGCTGATGCGGAATGGCGGGTCGTGGTCCAACCGCTGAAGCGCGTTGGTGTAAGGGGCATCGAAGCGCCCGGCGTCTTCCTGCGTGGAGTCAGTGGCGGTCGTGGTCAAGGTGGCCGAGGCGGCGGCTGACTCGGAGCCGGGGGTGGTCAGGGCGGATTCGGCGGTGGCGGTGCTGGTGGCGGCGGATTCGGTGGCGGCGGAGGGATCTTCTGATGAGTCGTTCGCATCCTCGACAATCCAACCGGTTGCTTGTCGGAGCACAACTGGTCGCGGGACTGCTGCTACTGACCGGATGTCAGTCAGTGCGTGAGTTGACGAAACGGGAATCGCCGCAGGGACAAGCGGTCACACCGGGCCGGCTTCTGGCAACGGCGACCGAATCCCGAACTGCGGAAGCATGTCGACGCACGGGACTCGAACTCGCTCAGCACAACCGCGACGAACACGCGATCGAACAGCTCCAGAAAGCTCGCGAGATCGATTCGCAGATGGAAGGAGTCAGCCATCCGCTGGCCGTGCTCTACGACCGACAAGGGCGCTTCGACGCCGCCGATCGCGAGTATCAGCGGGCACTGAATGAGTCACCCCGAAACGCCGATCTGCTCAACGACTAC
>CAYSJO010000802.1:0-5946 GCA_964431285.1 uncultured Planctomycetaceae bacterium | reverse complement strand
CCTCCCGGCCGTCCCGGTTCCAGTCGATGCGAGCCAACCCGCGACCAAGGAGTTTGCGGCTGAAATATGGGCCCAGTTGGTTCGCCGGCTGTTTGGTGAATCGGCCATTCCCGTTGTTCGCAAAACACTGTGCGGGCATCCGGTAGGGCCGACCGTATTTCCGATAGTCATCAATGTGTCCGTTCGCGACTAACAGATCAAGATGACCGTCGAGATCAGCATCCAGGAACTGCGTCCCGAACCCGAGTAGGTTGCGACCGGGTTCCGCAAGCCCCGCAGGTCGTGTGACGTCGTCAAACGCTGTGTCTCGCAGAGATTGGTAAAGCGTGTTCGTTTCACGCAGAAAATTCGTAACGAACAGGTCCAGCCCGCCGTCATCATTCGCGTCGCCGACAGCGATTCCCATGCAGCCTTCTGCCTTACCATCCCGATTTACGGCCACTCCCGAAAACAGCCCGATGTCCACGAATTGCGGGATTCCATTCTCGGCCGAACCTTCGTTAACAAACAGGAAGTTTCCAACCGTGTCATTAGCCACAAACAGACTCAGGCGGCCGTTGCCCTTCCAATCGGCAGCCACGACGCCCAGGCCTTTTCCATTCGGAACCTGAACGCCGCACTCTTCGGTTATGTTCAAGAATTGTCCGTCACCCAGATTTAGAAACAATTGATCCTGCGCAGCGGGAAAGTGAAACGGAAGGCACATTCGCGGGTTGCCGTCCGCGTGCTGGCAGACGCGCCCAAATATCGATTCACCGGTCAGGTAATTGACCGAGTAAAGATCGGGCAGCGAATCTCCATTAAGATCCGCCATGACACAACTGGTTGACCAGCGAGCGTCATCCACGCCAGCTTCGTCCGTAACGTCTTCAAAGGTCCCGTCGCCGTTGTTTTGATACAGTCGATTCCGTCCGATATTCGCGATGTAGATGTCCGGAAAGCCGTCGTTGGCGAAGTCGCCGATGTTGATTCCCGTGCTGAAGCGACTCTCAGAAATGCCTGCCAGCCCGGTCACGTCGTCGAACTGACCACTGCCACGATTCCGGAACAGCCGGTCGATGTGTTCGGCAGAACCATCACGCTTTTCCCATTGGCATCCCTGCGTCAAGTACAGGTCAGGCCAGCCATCCATGTCGTAGTCCAGGACACCGCATCCGCCACCATTGAATTCGTACATGCACTGCCCTTCGCCAGGTGTCGAAGGGCTGTTGTAATACTGAAAATGAATCCCCGCCGAATCCGAGTCGTCCCGAAAGGACACGTTTGTGTTTGCCCTTTCAGGAGACGGAAGGCCGCTCTTAGACTTCGAATACCACTCCGGCAAGGGAAAATGAGACAAGTCAATTGGTGGTGCTGGCCTGGTGCGGCAATCAACAGTGAGCGGAGCTGACTGCAATAACGCATTGAGCACGGCAGCCCGCTGTGTGGCCCAGACAGCTTCAGGGAACTGCTCCGTCGCAAGTACGCACCATGCCCATGCTTCCCACAGCCGATCGACGTGTTCCAGAGTCTCGACAAGCCGTCTTATCGGCTGGCTCGTAGAATGTACGGTAGAAACAACCAGGTCGCGTTGCTCGCGTAATGTCTGCAGTTGCTTTAGACGATTCTGTAACAGTTGCGCATTCGCGTCGTCGCCCGACTGAATCAAATACTGATAGAGCTGGTAGGTGGCAGTTCGGTTGGTCGGACTCTGCTGCCAGGCCTCCCAGAAACATCGAACGGCAGCGAGCGACTGGCCAGTGCGTTCGGCCAGCTTTCCCTGGACAACCCACAAACGTGGATCGCGGAGCACACCCGTGCGTTCTTCAGCCAACAGCGATTTCAGGCTTTCGAACTGCTCCGTCTCCCACAGGAGTGTCGCCAAAGCGATTCGCGATTCAGGAATTTGCGGCTCTGACTGAAGCGATTCTTTCAGCAGTTCGATCGCCTCGCCATTCTGAACAGAATTCCTCGCGTGCCAGGCCAGACCGACCAGCACCCCGGAGTGATTTGGCGTGACTCGCTGGTACCGATTGAGTTCATCGAGATTGAACAGTGCCGAGCCGGGCGACTCCAGCAGCCCGGCCAGGTCCCGATGGAACACTCCCTGACGGAACAGTCGCAATACAAATGGAACGGCTTCTGCCCGGCGTGCCTGAATACCCAGCAGACTGACCAGTTGAAACAAGCCGTTGGGGTTATCCGGTTCATGGGTCAGCGCTGCACGGAAGCTCGATTCGGCCGAGGCGCTATCGGCAACGTGATGAAATTCAATCCGGCCACACCGAAAACGAGCGTGAATGGCGGCTGCCGATGGGCCAGTTGGAACACGACGATAATACACCAGCGCGCGGTCGTACTCTTCCAATGCGAAACATGCGTCGCCCGCGAGCACAAGGGCTGCATGGGACTCCGAGTCGCGTGCCAGCGCCGCTTCAGACAATTCGAGCGACTCGGAATAGGTACCCAGATCAAAGTGCTGCCGGCTGCGTTGAATGAGGGTTGCGACATCGGGACGCAGAAGCCAGTACATCCCGAGCGCGACCATCGCAAGGAATGAAATGATGGCGTGTAAACGATGCCGGCTTCGGCCGTTTTCAGCCGCCTCGCTCATAGCGATTCGGGCCTCGCGTTTGTGGACATTGTGTTATTGCAAATCCACTTGAAACAACTGACCGGCTCCCTCAATTGCCATCCATCGCGTGTTCGCAGGCCGTTCGGGGAAGTCCTCATGTCGCCCGGACGGCCAGCGCACTGTCAGCTTTCGCACGACCTTTTCATCATCGAGTCCAAAAACCAGTACTCGCTCATTCGAAGCGTGAAAACCGTCACCGGCCATCAGCTGACGCGTGATCGTACGATCCTTCAGTTGTACCTCAACAATGCACCCGATTGCGTCGCGGCTCGATTGGACGCCCCGCACATGGAGTGTCAAAAAACCGCCGTGTTCCGGCACGGTGTTCGTCAGCAGGGCGACCGGAGCGTCCAGGTGAGACACGACGGCTTCTTCACACCCGTCACCATTCCAATCGATCCGCGCCAGCGCACGCCCAAGAAAGCGGCGTTCGAAGTAACGGCCGAGTGTCGACGAAGCAACTTCGTGAAATTGTCCCTTTCCGTCGTTGGCCATAAACTGTGGCTGCATCTGATATTCCGTCCGACCGTCTCCACTGAAGTTATCGATATGTCCATTTGCAATCACCAGGTCTAGCCATCCGTCCAGGTTCGCGTCCAGGAACTGAGTTCCAAATCCGAGCTTGGACATGCTCGGCCGCCGCAGACCACTTGACATGGCCATTTCCTGAAACGCACCGCTCGTGAACTTGTAGAATGCGTTTGCCTCGCCGTGAAAGTTGGTAACAAACAGTTCGTTTTCTCCGTCACCGTCAGCATCTCCCGCGGCAACACCCATGCACGCCTGGGTGCGGCCTTTGGCGTTCAT
This sequence comes from uncultured Planctomycetaceae bacterium, assembly GCA_964431285.1. Lineage (GTDB taxonomy): Bacteria > Planctomycetota > Planctomycetia > Planctomycetales > Planctomycetaceae > CAUZFZ01. The sequence continues at coordinate 2,525 of CAYSJO010000802.1, read as the reverse complement.
TGCAAGCCCGGAGATCAATGCCTGTTCATGGAACTGAGGCGGGTCGTTGGGACGGGCTGTCTGATTGGCGAAGTAAGCATTCATCACAGTGTCATTTGCAATGAAAACATGGGGCAGAGCGGAGCCGTCGATCGACGCGACAACGATGCCCAGGCCCTTGCCGTGTGCGACATTGACGCCGGAGCTTTCGGTGACGTCCTGAAAACTTCCGTCACCGGTATTCCAGAGCAGGCGGTCGATCGCCGCATCAAAATGCTGCGGCAGGCAAACTCCACTGCCCTGTTCCCCGCAGGTCCGAGTAAAGACATCGGCCCCTGCCAGATAGTTGACCAGATACAGTTCCGGATCCCCGTCCCCAGTCAAATCGGCGATTGCACAACTAGTCGTCCAGTCGCTTCGAGTGAGTCCGGATTCAGCACTGGTATCGGAAAACGTTCCGTCTCCGTTATTGCTGTAGAAACGGTTTTGACCGATGTTGGCCACCAGTAGATCGGGGAAACCGTCCGAATCAAAGTCGCCCGTGGAAACTCCCTGGCTATATCCGTTTTCACGAATCCCGCACGACTGTGTGACATCAACGAATCCGTTGCCGGACTGATTCACATACAGTCGATCGAGATGCTCAAATCGCGTTTCATCGACGGGCCAGTCACATCCCTGAGCCAAATACAGATCCGGCCATAAATCGCCGTTGACATCGAGTACAGCGATGCCGCCACCCGTGACTTCGTACATGTACTGCGTTCCGTCCTGAACGGTCTGCGACCCGTTGAAATACTGAAACGTGATACCGGCCTCCGTTCCCTGCTCGTCAAATGCGAAGCCGTTCAACAGACCATCCAGTGACTCATTCTCGACGATGTTGGCTTTGCGAATGGAAATCGACGGAAGGGGAAGGGACTGGTAATCAAAACTCAGCGCCGGATTGAATTCTGCTTCGGTCCGATTCTGGCCGCTTGACTCTAATCGTGGCTGCAGCCGAGCGATCATCTGTTGGGCCCAGATGGTTTGTTGAGGCTGCGACATTGCCAGTGCGGCCCAACCGTACGCTTCCACGGTGTTACCAAGCGACTCGGCCAACTGTGCGACACGTTTTGTCACCTGCAAGTCGTGGTCGGTGTCGGTAACCTTTGAGGCATTCCGCAAGTCCTGCAGCATTCGGGACCTTTGCAGAAATGGGCCCGCCTCCTCATCGCGACCCATCCCCGTGAGAATCTGGCCCGCCTGATACAGTGCGTCCGGCTGATTCGCGTCCCGTTCAATCGCCTCACAAAAACAGCGCAATGCGGTTTCCGGAGTTGAGTGAGCGAGCGACCACTTTCCGCGCAACACCCAGGTCGTCGGATGATCGATTGCGTCGGCGGGCAGATTGCGACTCCACGCACGAAACTCCGGCCCCTGACGTGATTCGTAGTAAACCTCACCCAATCGAACGTGGGCCTGCAGCAGTTCAGGTGTGATGCGAATGCTGGAATTCAGCATCGTGATTGCGGTTTGATAATCTTCCTCTTCGACGGCAAGCCGTGCCGCAGCAAGCAGGACCAGCGGGTCGTTCGGAGAGACCTGCAGCATGTGGGCCACGTCGAGTGAAACTTCCAGCGAGTTCTCCGCGAGCACCATGGAAAACAAGTCAACCTGACGATGCAGTCCCGCTCGAATCATGGCCAGCCGGTGAGGTATCTGGCGCCACCATTGACCGGACAAACCGTAGACGACGGCCAGTCCCGAATGTGCCTCGGTAAACGCAGGGTCGTCCTGCAGGGCACGCAGATAGGACCACTCCGCTTCCGTTGGCTGTCCCAGTGACATCAACTGAATGTGCCCGCCACTACATGCCGCTTCGCTGTTGTTGGGCGGGTGCCCTGACGGTACGTTTGCAAAAACGTCCGCCGCCGCCGCCGCCAGTCCGTCTGCTTCCAGACACTTGCCTTGCAGTAAGAGTGCACCAAGATTCTGCGGGTCCTGCTTCAGGATCAGCGATGTCCGGCGACGCGCGGTCTTGAAATCATTTTCTACAAATGCCGACACGGCACGTGCCAGGAGATCCTCGCTCGTTGGTTGTGGCGTTCGATTCCACCACAGAATCGCGACGACAACGCCAACAAGCAAACCAGTACCGAGCCGCCGAAGCACCAGCGACCGTCTGCGTCTGGAAGCCGCCAATCGCTCAGCTCGTGTTTGATTGTCGTCGTTCGCGGACATCGCACCTGGCCGGATTGCCGGAACACGGAGCCCGACTGTTGTCTCAAACAACTAGGCTCTGTTTGAAAACGACGCGTATTAGAAAATGGCTCGCATGTACCGCTGAATGAACGCCAGGCGAACCATACCACCGAAGTTCAATGCGGTCTTTTCATACCGTGAAAACACACGCCGGAACTCCATGAGCCAGCCAATGACGCGTTCGACGATGTTTCGTTGACGATAGCGTTCAGAATCAAAGTCAACCTGTCGTGCATCGCGATCCTCGTTCGCTTTCGACGGGATGACCGGTGTGATACCAAGATTAAGGAGATAAGTATCAA
>CAYSJO010000801.1:0-9199 GCA_964431285.1 uncultured Planctomycetaceae bacterium | reverse complement strand
GGCAGCGGAAACCGGCCATTCAGATATGCCTGAAGTACAGTTTCCGCGGTCGCGGCGGCGATCTGCATGTCGAACCATACGTCCAGTAGGCGACGCTGACTGTGCGGAATCGCCGCAAGTGTCTTCGGGGCAGCAGTTCGGCTTGAGCGTCGCAGCGAAGTCAGCAGTGATCCAATCATACCGGCCAGTGGCTCTCTTTCCGTTGGTGGCTGTGTCAACATTCGACGGCCCGCCTCCACACGTGCCGTCGTCCTACCTCTACGCTACCTCACAAATGGAATCGGATTCGAACGACAGGTGGGTAACCGAACCGAATTTGCTGATGAAGCGCTGTCCTGACGTGTATCTGGCGTTTGACCGCAGTTCTGTCACGGTGATTGCAGGAAACATCGTTTCGCACGGGCAACCTCGAAGCTGATGTTGGGGCCTGGCATAAGTAGGGCAGGGGGGATGACTCGGTCGGTTGATTCCACGTCCGAATCCGCAATACTCGCGGCGCGTAGCGAAAAATGTCCCCGAAGAGGCCTGGCCGGCCTCTGAACTTTCACACTTGAGGAGACTCCCCGATGGCCGACATTCGTACTGGAGCTGTGACACTAAAAGGCGGACCCGTTGATCTGGCCGGTCCGGAACTCAAAGTGGGCGATGCAGCTCCTGACTTCACGTTGCAGGCAAACGACCTGAGTGAGGTCACGCTGGCCAGCAGTGCCGGTAAGAAGCGGATTATCGTGACCGTACCGTCACTCGATACACCCGTGTGTGCCCAAGACTCGAAGAAATTTAACGATGCAGCTGGCGACCTGAGCGATGTTGAAGTGCTGGTCGTCAGCATGGACCTGCCATTCGCTCAAGGTCGGTGGTGCGGGGCGGAATCGGCTGAAAACATCAATGCCGTCAGTGCTCATCAGTGCAACGGGTTCGGTGAACAGTACGGTGTCCTGATCCAAGGCGGTCCGTTGAATCGGATTCTGGCTCGGGCCGTGTTCGTGGCGGATGCCGAAGGCAAACTGACTCACGTGGAATACGTGCGTGAAATCACCGATCACGCGGATTACGACGCGGCGCTGGCGGCTGTTCAGTAAGCAGCCAGTAGCACGCAGCTGCTAACGCCAGCGGGCACAGTTTTCAACCCGGCTCTCACCAACAGAGAGCCGGGTTTTGTCGTGTTGAGAAGACGTTATTTCCCGCGTTCCTCCAATGTCCGATCCGTTCATCGTGGGCGTTGAGTACGGCGAATCCGAGAATCGTGACGAACATGAGATCATGCGGACTGGTTAACTGATGTCTGGCGCTACACTTGGGGCGTAATTGCCGTCCGCCCAATGTCAGGGTTTTTCCGTCAGACCACGCCATTTATACTCTTCAGTCACTTCGCCCCCTCGCAACCTCCCCTTGAGGAATTGTCCCATGTATCGGCCGATAGCAATCTGCAGTCTCATTGCGACTCTGCTCGTCGTCAGCTCCGGTCAGATCGACGCAGCTCCGACTCCGACGCAACGCAAGGAACTCGCTGCGATTCAGAAGCAGGTCAGCGGGGTCGCGTCACTGCTCCGAAAGAAGCAGTATGAAGAGGCCGAGGAGACGTTGAAAAAGCTGATGGAGGAAGCTGAGAAGGTCATCAAGGCTGGTCAGTTTTCGGAATCTGAGCGCTCTGTGGTCTCGCTGCGACGTCTCATCGATTCCAACCGTCAGCGAGTCGCAAAGGCACAGGGCAAGCCGGACCCCACACTGGTCAGTTTCACGAAGGACGTTGCTCCGATTTTTCAGGCACGCTGTGGGAACTGCCACGTCGGTAACGGAAACAGCGGCAATCTCAGTCTGAATTCGTATGCGGCCATGGGACGCGGCGGAAAATCCGGCGCCCTGCTGATTCCGAAGAACCCCCAGCGGAGTCTGCTGATGGCTCGGCTGGTGAATCCGCAGAATCGTATGCCACGGAATGGGCAGCCCCTCACCAACCAACAGCTGCTGACGATCAACAAGTGGATTTTGCAGGGGGCTCCGTTTGACGGTGACAATCCGCAGACGGCTCTTGCCGATCTCGGTAAGAGCCTGACGAAGCCTGTGGCCGGTGGACCGTCGCAGCCGGCTCCGACCATCAGCGTCGCGACGGGCAATGAAAAGGTGTCATTCGTGAAGGATATCGCCCCGACGATTGTCAATCTCTGCGGACGGTGTCACGGTGGCAACAATCCCCGTAGCGGACTGTCGCTGGCGACGTTCGCCGGCATGATGAAGGGTGGCGACAGCGGACGTGTTGTGATTCCCGGGAATCTTGAAGGCAGTCGATTGTGGCGTCTCGTCGGAGCAGGGGACCAGCCGCGAATGCCGCAGGGACAGGCACGCATTACCCGAACATTCCACGCCAACCTCAGAACATGGATCGAAGAAGGTGCAAAGTTTGACGGCGACAACGCCAACCTTCCGCTGCGGCAGTTGGTCCCAACGGATGAGGAATTGCTCGCTGCCCGACTGGCTGCTCTATCTCCTGCAGAGTTTCGGTCGTTCCGTGATGAGCGGACTCAGGATCAGTGGAAGCGAGTTTCACCGCGCGTGACAGCTCGATATGTCAGCAGCAGCCCCGAATTCTTCATCTACGGCGATGTTTCCGAAGAACGTCTGAAGCAGGTGAGTGACTGGGCAGAGGCGCACGCGAAGAAACTGAAGTCTTTGTTCGGCGCAAAGGCTACGCCGATGTTTCTTGGGCGGCTTGCGATTTTCGTGATGAAAGATCGCTTCGGCTACACCGAATTCAATCAGGTGATTCACCGCCGCAGCACGGCCCGCGATGTGCATGGTCATTCGACAGTGACAACTGGTTACGAAGACGCGTACGTCGTACTGGAAGACATCGGAGATGATCCAGGCTCGACCCACGGAGGACTGCAGGTCAGTCTGCTGGAGCACATTTCCGGCGCCTGGCTCAAGAAGCCGGGCACGAGTTTGCCGGACTGGGTCATTCGAGGGACAGGCCTGGCACTTGCCCGGCAGGCCGTTGGGGGTAATCAGTACATCGACGGACTGCAGGATGGGGCCGTCGATTCTCTGCAGGGGATTGAGAAGCCGGAAGACGTTTTCACGGACGGACGATTCGGACCCGGCGACATCGGGCCAATCGGGTACACGCTGGTCAATTTTATGATCAAGGCTGGCGGAGCTTCCAAGTTCGGTCGATTCGTGGCGCAACTTCAGTCTGGGGGCAACGTCGCGGCATCCGTCAAAGCGGTGTACCCGCCGGCTGATTTGAAGACGCTGGGGTCCAGTTATCTGCAAAGCCTCAGTCCAAAGTAGCGACCTGCAACAGCAAGCGCGTCGACAGGCGGGATTCGATATCGGATCCCGCCTGTTTTCGTTTGCACTTCGGGAACCGGGCTTCGAGGCTGCTGTCAGGCTGAAGACGCCCTCTCTATAATTTCCCCTCCGTGCGACCCTTACCCAGGAAAGCTGCGAATCGATGCCAGATGTTCTGATCGCCGGTGGAGGTGTGATCGGCCTGTCCATTGCCTGGGAGCTGGCTTCGCACGGCGTATCGGTGTCTCTGATCGACCAGGGGCGAATCGGCCGCGAGGCTTCCTGGGCGGGAGCCGGCATGCTGCCGCCGGGCTCACTTGAAGGTGCGATTGACGGCGAAGCACAGTTGCGGGCCTTCAGTCATTCGCTGTGGTGCCAGTGGAGCGATGAATTGCGTCAACTGACTGGCATCGACAACGGCTACCGTGTCTGTGGGGGGATCAATCTTAGCTTCGATCGTGATCTGGCATCCGAACGCGAGGCGTGGAGTCGCGAAGGAAACAATGTTCAGGCATTGTCGCATCAGCAGTTGGCGCAGCTGGAAGCGGCTGTCAGTCCGGACGCGACTGAAGCGTTTCTCATTCCGGAATTCGGGCAGGTACGGAATCCCCGACAGCTCAAGGCTCTGACCGCGTCATGTCTGGAGCACGGTGTCGAGTTGATAGAGGGAACTCCGCTGCTTGGCTGGGAAAGAGCAGGGGGGAGAGGCCAGATTGTTGCTGCCAGGACTGGTTCCGGACGAATTGCGGCCGATCAGTTCGTGACCGCATGCGGAGCGTGGTCGGGCCAGGTGCTCTCAGAAATCGGATGCGACGTCTGTATCGAGCCACTAAGGGGGCAGATCGCTTTACTAAAGACAGAACGGCCATTGTTTCGCCACGTTCTGCAGGTCGGATCGCGGTATCTCGTCCCTCGTTCCGACGGACGGACGCTGATCGGTTCCACTGAAGAACGCGTCGGCTTCGTGAAACACAACACAGTCGGAGGTGTGCGAAGTCTGTTGGAATTCGCGGCGAAGGTCGTCCCGAATTTGCGTGACGCCGAATTGGAGCGCTGCTGGTCGGGACTTCGTCCCGCAGGCCGAGGCGATGTCCCGTACATCGGAGCGTTTCCAGGCACGGATAATCTGTTCGTGGCTACCGGACATTTTCGGTCGGGGCTTCAAATGTCGCCAGGTACAGCAGTCCTGATGCGGCAGATTCTGCTGGGTCAGGAGACGACGATCTCTGTCACGCCGTACGCGATCGCACCCTCAAAACAGGCAAACCGTGCCGAAGTCGATTTCATCGAATCGGTATCTGTTTGACGTTGCAGAACGGAGTGAGGACATGGCGTGCAAACGGATTGCAATCATTGGGGCGGGCCCGATTGGCCTTGAGGCCGCCATCCTGGCCAAAACCCGAGGCTTAGACGTGGTTGTCCTCGAACGCGGACACGTGGCAGAGAACGTGCGATCGTGGGGACATGTCCGACTCTTCAGCCCGTTTGCAATGAACACGTCGTCCTGGGGTCGGCGAGCTTTGGCGGAATCCGCATTGCCAGCCGACGACGAATGCCTCACCGGGGCGGACTTCGTCGAACGCTATCTGCTGCCGCTAAGCCAACACTCATTACTGAATGGCTGTGTGCGGGAATCGAGTCGCGTATTGGGTATCAGTCGCGCACGTTTGTGGAAGACGGACCAGATCGGCAAGTCGTCCAGGGTTGCATCGCCGTTTCGAATTCTCATGCAGTCGGACGCTGGAGCAGAGTCGACGCTGGAAGCCGATGTCGTACTCGATTGTTCCGGAACATACGGGAACCACAACTGGATCGGAGCAGGTGGACTTCCGGCCCCGGGTGAACGCGACGCGGCAGACCAGATCGACTACGAACTGTGCGACTTCACAGGTACCAGCCGTGACCGCTTCGAGAATAAGACAGTTCTTGTCGCCGGCAGTGGGTATTCAGCTGCAACTGCTGTCGTCGCACTCGCGGAATTATCGCTGAACACTCAAGTCATCTGGTTGACGCGGTCGGATGCAGCGCAGCCACTGACGTTGGTGGCGGACGATCCACTCCTGGAACGTGCCCGGCTGACGGAGTCTGCAAATGCGATTGCCGCAGGACAGGGCAGGGCAGTGCGCCGGCTGACTGGTTCCTCAATCACTTCGATTGATCGTGACGCTGATGCCAGCCTTATAGTGTCCGTACAAAATGCCAGTGGCGAAGTTGAGTCACTAGCAGTTGATCGTGTCATTGCACTCATCGGCTATCGGCCGGACCGGTCACTCTATGAGGAGTTACAGGTTCATGAGTGCTACGCCACTCAAGGGCCAATACGTTTGGCCGCATCGTTACTGGGGGAATCCTCGAGTGATTGTCTCGCCCAGTCCGAACCAGGCATTGACACGCTCAGGAATCCAGAGCCCGACTTCTACATACTCGGCGCGAAAAGCTACGGACGCGATTCGCGATTCCTTATGAGGACGGGAATCGCACAGGTGGAGACTGTGATTGATGCAATGTCCAATGAAATAGTGTAGCGACCACCGCAGCGTGATGTGTCTCTTCTAACTGGAAACAAACTGGTACTGCTCGATGGAAAACGCTCCGTCAGTTGCCCTCGAATCGCTGGACACGCTTTGGTTCCAGGTGGCAGGAACTCGCTGCAATCTTGAGTGCACGCACTGCTTTATCAGTTGCAGCCCTCACAACGACTCCTATGGGTTTCTGTCACTTGACGCCGTCAAGGAACGACTTGACGAATCTGTTGAGTGGGGCGTGAAAGAGTATTACTTCACAGGTGGTGAGCCATTTCTGAATCGTGACATGGTGCCGATATTGGAACTGGCGCTTCAATATGGCCCGGCAACGGTTCTTACAAATGCGACCGTATTGAAGAGTGATTGGGTCGAGCGTCTTCGACGAGCTGAGGAAGCGACGCCGTACTGTCTGGAATTTCGGGTTTCTATTGATGGTCCGTCACCGAAGACAAACGATCCGGTAAGAGGTGAGGGGACATTCGTTCGGGCGATGAAGGGCGTTGAATTACTGGTTCATCATGGATTCCTGCCGATCATCACGATGACTCGCGTTTGGGAAGAAGAGAACGACCAGGAAGTTCTTGGGCAATTTCGCGGCGTTCTGCGTGAGCATGGCTACACGCGTCCTCGATTGAAGGTGTTGCCACGATTGAAGATTGGCGCCGAGTCGTGTCGCACGGAAGGTTATGGGCAGTTCGAACGAGTGACTCCGGAATTGCTGGATGGCTTCGACACGGGACAGCTTGTGTGCAGCCATAGCCGTGTGATCACGGATCGCGGCGTGGCTGTCTGCCCAATCCTGCTTGATGAACCCAGCGCACTCATGGGCAAATCGCTGTGCGATGCGAATCGAGAGTTTCCGCTGGCTCACGGCGCCTGCTACACGTGTTATCAATACGGAGCAATCTGCACCAACCCGTCATCAAAGCCGGTAGAAGCTTGAAGGGAATGACCAGCCGTGAAACTCGCCTTCTTTGGCGGAGTCTACAACAACTACCTGGCCCTCGAAGCTGCGATCCACAACGCGCAGCAGCGAGGCGTCGAACGCATGTACTGCCTTGGTGACCTGGGAGCCTTTGGACCGCATCCCGATCGAGTGTTTCCCCTGCTCTACGTACACGACATCGAATGTGTGCAGGGCAACTACGACCACAGCATTGGCAACGACCTGCACGATTGTCAGTGCGGATACGCGGACCCGCGCGACAACTGGTTTGCTCAAATCAGCTACGATTACACGTATGCCAACACCTCGTCGGTAAACCGCGAATGGATGTGTCAGCTGCCGACTGAAATCCGGTTCGAAGTGGACGGCATCCGGTTTCTGCTATGTCATGGAAGCCCACGGCAAACCAACGAGTTCCTGTGGGAGTCCACGACGAGCACGCATTTTATCGAGCGACTCGCAGACCAGTTTGAGTCGGACCTGATTCTGGGAACGCACTCGGGAATTCACTGGCAACGGCGGCTCAGCGGCGGTCGCCAGTTCATCAACGTGGGTGTCCTCGGTCGGCCCGAAAATGATGGGCGAACGAGCGTCTGGTACACGCTCGTGGACACTGGTAGAGCAGGGCAGAGCAGGGTGGGGCAGGGCTCACCTCTTGCAGCTGTCGATGTCGAATTCGTTTCCTTGGAATACGATCACGAACGGCTGGCTCGCGAAATGGCCGATGAGAAACTACCAGAGGAATTCATCGAGACAGTCCGGTCTGGTTGGTGGACGACGTGCCTGGAAGTGTTGCCCGGCAAAGAACGGCGGAAGGGGCGGTTCTGAAATGTGGCGTGACGTCGCTCAGGCCAGGACTCAGCTCTGTTCACGAACTGGGAGGCTGATGTGCGTGCAGTTGTGCAGAGGGTTTCGTCGGCAAGCGTCACAGTAGATGGGGACGTTGTCGGATGCATTGATTGTGGTTTTCTGGTGTTGCTGGGGGTCGGCGTCGAGGACCACGAGGACGATGCCGTTCATCTGGCTCAAAAGGTGGCAGGGCTGCGTGTCTTCGAGGACTCCAGCGGGAAAATGAATTTGGCGCTGGCCGAAGTCGGCGGGGGTGTTCTGGCCGTCAGCCAGTTCACGCTGTTTGGCGATTGTCGCAAAGGGCGACGTCCCAGCTTCGTCGATGCGGCTCGGCCGGAAACTGCGGAACACCTTTACGAGTGCTTCGTGGCCGAACTGCGCGGTCATGGAATCGGAGTCGAGACCGGCCGATTTCAGAAGCACATGGACGTTTCGCTGGTCAATGACGGCCCTGTGACTTTGCTGCTTGACAGCCGGAAACTGTTTTGATTCCGTCGGCCGGAGTGCGATTCCAAAAGGGCCGTTGGCATGGACTCTCGTTGGCCCGTGCCACTAAGTTTCGGTCATGTGGTATGATGCCTTCGCAGTACTGGTGATCGGTCTGTTTGCCTGGCGGGGGGCTGCGCGCGGAGCGGTGTGGCAGCTTGCGGTCATCGGGGCGATCGTGCTGTGCGCGATTTTCGCGGGACAGTTAACGCCTGTCCTCGAGCCGCACATCCCGCTGGAGATGCCGTTTCGGCACTGGGCTGCCGTGGGAATCGTTTACCTGGCGCTGTCGCTGCTGACGTTTCTGGTAGCGCGGCATCTTCGAGCGTGGCTGGAGAAGGTGAAGTTCGTTGAATACGACCGCCACTGGGGCGCCATTCTCGGGCTGGTGAAGGGCGGTGGGCTGGTGCTCGCGCTGACGTGTCTGCTTGTGATTCTGATGCCACAGTCACGCGCTCCGATTCGCGATTCCTGGACCGGCGGTGCCACGCAGATTGTCGTCACACGCATTGCTCATCTCCTGCCCGAACGAGTGGTGTTCGGATTGCAGCAGGCTTTCAAAGACGAGCCTGTGTTGCCCATGCCGACGATTCCGTTCGGTGGGCCCGAGCCGTTTGAACTGACGCTGTGAGGGGTCCGCTAAGGCGACTCGCCAGGCTCTCGATGGCAGTTCAGTTGATCCTGTCGGAACGTCGAATTCGCGAGTTGGAATTGCGTGTTCGTGCGCCGCAGGTTCGCGGGACCACCCTTGTTTTCCCGGAAAAGTCGTACGCCAGAACTTAACATAACAGACATTATCGGACGTTGGCGGTTGCTGACGCCCAGACGATTTCAATGGTTCAGTCGGATGCGCGCCGGCGGCCAGAAATCCGAGAAATCTGTATGGAGTGCGGTCTCAGACTTCGACCTGGTCAAAGACACCAATCGCTCGAAACTTCTCATAGCGGCGGTCAACGAGTTCGTCGCGCGGCACCGACTTGAGTGAGCGGATGGAGCTGATCAGCGAGCCTTTGAGCGTGGTGGCCATCCTGCGGTGGTCGCGGTGGGCGCCGACAAGTGATTCAGAAATGATCTCGTCGACGACCCCAAGTTCGGGCAGGTC
>CAYSJO010000800.1:0-9712 GCA_964431285.1 uncultured Planctomycetaceae bacterium | reverse complement strand
CCCCTTCTTTCCACGAGCAACCGCTTCGACCTGTTACAGCTCCTCTTCCGTGAGCGTGATGATGTACTTGACCGCCATGTGATCATCCTTGATCAGGTACGGGACCACAGCCTACAGAAAATTGAGACATGACGGACCACTAGCCGCCGATAGATAAGTCTGCTGGACGACATCAGACGCATCGATGCGTCCAGCCAGTCGCCCATCCATTGCCCGCTCAGCGAGCAATCGAAGGTACGGCCGAAACTCATCCAGCAACTCACCAAGTGCTGTGCTGTCACCGTTCCGTGCCTGTGTCAGTCGCTGAAGGAGTCTGTCCGAGGAATCCACCATTCCGAAGAGTGTTCCTACCAGGGAATGCGAAATCGAACGCGGCCCGTCGCGCTCAATTTACCAGGATTGCCGGAATTCAGCACGAGTGCAGGTGTACGCCGCCTCCGATGATGCATCACGGGGCCAAATTCAGACACCGGGACACGAGGGGCCAGGGTGGTAGCGTTCGCCGCGATCCGTATTGCGTTCGCGCATTCCCTCGGTCGAAGAACTGAGGTCTTGAGGCGGCTTTGGATCTACACGGAGTGCGACCTGGCTCCGGTCGGTCTACTGCGAAACATGCTGGACTTCGCAGTGCCTGTTGTCGTGGCCAGACGCAGGGCGTCGAGCGGGTCGTTCCACAGTTGCACTGCACCTTCGCCATCAAGCAGCGAAAGGAAGGCATCACTCGACTGGAACGCGTCGAGGATCTCCGCGTTTCGCGAGTGAATCAGCACGCGCCGGCTGCGTCGGCGAAACAGGCAGCCGCTATCCGAAAGGACCTGCAGGAACTCAGGTTGCAGACGTCCCACTGCACCTGGAATGTTGGACTGTCTCAATATACGAAGCAGATGGCCGAAGACTTCACTCTGAGCATCCGGTCGCGCGACGAGTTGCGTGACTCGTGCGACTCGACCCGGTTTCCACTGATAGATGTACCAGCCCAGTGGCTCACCATTCTGGCTGAGTACCAGTGTCTGCCGACTGGGACCAGCACCAGGCGAGACATAATTGAGTCGGTTCCACAGCCATGCAGCGGCGGTCTCGTCGACCACAGGTCGCAGCGAGTGCTGGTCCAGGAGTTCCGGCAAGAGTCGGGCAAAACTGACAGGTGTCAGAGGTTCTGACTGCAGGCGCGCGAGACTCGTATCAGATTGAATCTGCATGTACTTCCGGGCGATGGAATCGGCCATGCGGGCAAATGGAATTGCCATACGGGCCAGAGGCGATCGCCCCGCTCCCAGAGTCAGGCCGAAGCGGCATGGAGACAGCACAGCCATCCAGCTCAGCCCATATGTCGGAAGCATGCGTCCTCCGAGCCGCGTCCAGATTTGCCGAGTTGCGTTATTGGCGACGTCGGCCAGTGAAAAGTCCTGCGGGCCGCCGAGGAATTTCTTCAGCAGTTGAATCCCGGCCAGACTCGCTCGGGATGACCGGTCGACGAACAACTCTGCGCTGATGGCCGCCGTAACCTGCCGACCATTGTGCTCGAACGGTCGATTCATGACGCCCAGCACACCCGTCAATGCACCAGTGCGATCTTCCGCAACGAGGCTCGGGTATCGGTCGTCCTGCCAGGGATGCTGCTCGTAGAGCTGCGGGAACAACTGCTGGTACACGAGTTCGCCGCGCTGCCGTTGTTGTAGCGAGGTGTTCACGCCGCGCGAGTGCAGTTCGTTCAGGCGGGGAAGATCTGAGTCGGTCAATGCGCGGATCATGTTTGTTCCTCGTATGTGCGGAGTCCGCCTTCCGTCGTTCACCGGATCATTTGGCCGCGAAGTGGACCGGGTCGATCGAACGACTGAACCACATAAATGCGGTTACTACGAACGGCGATACAAGCAGACAAATCTGCCATACGAGTACGGACAACGCCGCCAGCGCAGTGTGAAGCCCGCGCGAAAATCTGCGGTCCATTCGGTCTGGCGCGATTGGCGCGTTCAGTCCAGCATCTCCAGGAAGCTTCGCATCTCGCCTTCCGCGTGATCGTCGCCCGCCTGCTGAGCCGCCACGATGCCGGCAGTAACCACTTCACGCGATTCGTCCACCTCTCCAAGGCGGGCCAGGATCTGGGCGCGCTGAAACCAGGCAGCCACATGATCGGGATGCTCTTTGTTAACGACAGCGAGCTGGGCCGTCGCCGCCTCTTCCTCACCTTCACCAGCGAGCGTCATCGCCAATGCATATTTCAGGAAAACGTCGTCGGGGCTGTTCACAAGCATCTGCTCAAGCTGTTCTCGGCGGGACATCGAAGCTCTCTGAATCTGGCGATTGTGTGAAGCTGTGACGGTTGCACGAGTTGCTGAAATCCAAGTTGCAGCTTTAGTGATTTGGAAATTGTGTCATACAGAATTTCCCGGGCAACGCAACGCTCGCAGTTTTGCGGATTCTCACGCAGTGGGCCTGTTCGCAGTCATTCCCTCGTGCAGTCAGCTATGCGTCCTCCATCCGGTTCTTGAGTCCGGTTGCATCAGGGCGGCCACGAAAACGCCAACTCGACCGGCGCAATCGTTAGAGCCCGTCTCTGCACTGCTTCAGGTCCGTTCGTGCAGTTTGTGCGCTGTCCGGTGTGGTCGTTCAAGCACTCGCAACTATCTGGCCGATTCAGAGCCTCGCGGAGAACAGACGGACCACATTCCGACCCCTCGTGATGGATCACGGAGCGTCCGCGTCGGAGATCGACCTATCACGGCAATCGCTACGCACCATTATGACGCGATTCATCCAGCTCGGACTGTGCGCTCTTGTTCTCGCTGTTTCAGCCGTCGACGCAGTGGCTGTGTCGTCGATACGGGAGACTCCTGTGGTCAAGGCGATTCGCCGAGCCCAAGGAGCCGTCGTCAACATCCACAGCGAGAAAACAGCCGACGATCAGGGCTCGCTGTTCTCGGTCGACAAAGGCCGCAAGATCAACGGCATGGGAACCGGGATCGTCATCGACGAACGCGGTTACATCGTGACCAATCACCATGTTGTTGATGGCGTCGACTCGTTACGCGTGACAACCCGCGAAGGTTCGGCCTACACCGCCAGCGTCGTTTCCTACGACCGCAAGCACGACCTGGCGATTATCAAAGTCAATGCCACCCGACCACTTATGGTGATGCCTTTGGGCACGTCGTCCGACGTGATGCTGGGCGAAACCGTCATCGCGGTCGGGAATGCTTATGGATACGAGCACACCATGACCGGTGGTCTGGTCAGTGCTCTGGCTCGCTACGTGGAAGTCAACGAAAAGCTGTCCTATCGGAACCTCATCCAGACCGACGCGAGTATTAACCCGGGCAACAGCGGCGGCCCACTGATCAATCTCGAAGGCGAAGTCATCGGCATTAACGTGGCGATTCGAGCTGGTGCCCAGCGGATTGGATTTGCGATTCCGATCGATGATGCCCGTCAGGTGATCGCTCAACTGCTGAACGTCGAGAAGCTCAGTCACACGTGGCACGGCCTGGTAGGAACTGACATCAAAGCCGGCAAGGTACGTCAGCTCTCAGTCGACTCGACAATTCCCGACAGCCCCGCAGCACTGGCAGGACTTCAGCCCGGTGACATCATTGAACGGGTTGGGCGAGTCAAAGTGCAGGATGGTGCCGACTTTGAACGGGCCTGCCTGGGACGCAAGCCAGCGGTCAAGCTGGAACTGGTCGTCCGGCGCGATGATGCGACCCGCACGTTGAACATGTCACTCGCGCATGCGTCCGACAAGCCGGCCAGGTCCTACGGAGCGATTGTGCGAACCAACAAAGGTGAGAAGGCCGCCAGTCCGTCCAGCCGGTTCTGGCGTCAGTTCGGCATCCAGCTCGATACCCTAGACGTGAAGGATCGCCCGCTGGTGGGACCGCGATACCGTGGTGGAATGCGAGTGACCGACGTGCGTCTCAACAGCCCGGCCGCTCTGAACGGGATTCAGCAGGACGACATTCTGGTTGGACTGCACATCTGGGAAACGGTCAACATTGAGAATGTTGACTACGTCATCGGGCATCCCCAACTCCGCAGTTTCTCGCCTCTGAAGTTCTACGTGCTGCGAGGTGATGAGACGCTTTGGGGCCATCTGCCGGTTGCCAGCAACGGCCGCTGATAGCCGACGCATCAAGTCTTGATCTTAATCCTACTCTTAATCTTGATCCTCTACTGAAGAGCGGCCCGGAGACTCAGGATTCGAGTACAGCCAAAGCCGTCTGAGTAAGATTGAGAAGCAGGGACCGACGCGTGGCTTGCAGCCTGCTAAGGCGAGTTACAGCTCCCAGCCGTCCGGGACGATTGCACTTTTCGGGACGACGATGATCCCGTCCCGGACATAGACGCCTTTCACATCGCAATTCGGATTCAGGTCCGGCCGCGGGCGAATACTGACATTGCGACCGATGCGGCAGTCTTTGTCGATGATCGCACCTTCAATGATCGTCCCCTCACCAATGCCAACTCGCGGTACACCGTTCGGGCGTGTGTCGACGTCTTCGTAGTAGTCGGCGCCCATCAGAATCGAGTTCCGAATGGTTGCCCCTCGCCCGACGTGACAGCGGATTCCGACGATGCTGTTTTCGATCGTCGTATCCGACTCCACGAATGCACCATGGGAAATCAACGTGTTCGTCATCTGAGCGCCCAGGATTCTCGGGGGAGCGAGTGAGCGGGCTCGCGTGTGGATAGGCGACGAGGTGCTGGCCATTTCGAATGGTGGCTCGGCACTGGCCAGCGCCAGATTGGCATCGAAGAACGAGCGTATCGTGCCGATGTCCTCCCAGTAGCCATCGAACAGATGAGCATGCACGTTTCGAGTCTCGATCGACGAAGGAAAGATCTCTTTGCCGAAATCGATCTGCTCTCGATTCTGCAGCAGTTCAATGAGGACGTCTCGCTTGAATGCGTAAATGCCCATGCTGGCCAGCAGACTGCGACCGTTGCTGTCGATACCGCGACCGTCGATCCACTCGGGAGCAGTCCGCATCGGGTCCATGGCTTCAGTTGTCTGCGGTTTTTCCAGAAAGCTGCGAATGCGCCCGGTGTCATCGAGCTGCATAACGCCGAATCCGCTGGCCGCTTCATCAGTGACGGGCAGGGCCGCGATCGTGGCATCCGCATCCGCCTCGCAGTGCGTCGCAAGCATCTGTTGCAGGTCCATGCGGTAAAGCTGATCGCCTGACAACACCATTACATGATCGACATCCGGCTGTTGCAGAACGTTCATGTTCTGACGCACGGCGTCGGCCGTACCCTGGTACCACATTTCGCCTTCCATGGTCTGCTGAGCGGCAAGTATCTCAACGAAGCCGCCGTGAAAGCGATCGAAGCGGTACGTCTGCCGAATGTGCCGATGCAGACTTAACGAGTTGAACTGCGTCAGCAGATAAACCCGATTGATGCCGCTGTTCAGGCAGTTCGAGATCGGGATGTCGATCAGTCGGTAATTACCTGCCAGTGGTACCGCAGGCTTTGAACGGTGTTCGGTCAGGGGATAGAGACGAGTCCCGCGTCCGCCGCCGAGGATCAGGCAGATCACATTCTTGGACATGAGGATTGACGTGTGTGAGGAGAATCGGAGTTGGCAATCGCTGCGATTCTACGATTGGCCACTGGCTCCGCAATCAAGCCCCCGGTGAATTTCCGGAAACGATATCAGCCGTTATTGATGGGACTGCGTTACGCCCAACAACCGCGCGTCTACCTGTTGTCGACCGGCTGTTCTCGAACGGTCTGGCCTGACGTTTCCGTGGATAGTGGCGAGACAACGATTCGATCACCCTCGCTTAACGCCGATCCGACACCGAGCACCAGCGCCACCCCGTCGACGACTCGCACAACATGCACACCGACACGCTCAAGGCGGCCGTCGGTTACGCGCCAGACGATGCTGCCGGGTCGCACGGCACGTTCGGGAATTCGCAGCAGTGGTGTGCTGGGCCGTGTGTGAAACTCAACCTCCACAAACATTCCACGAAACAGCGCTGGTGGAACATGGGCAGGTGGTCCGTCCGGCGAGGCTCGTAAAGACCCGGCGGCAGGATCAGGGACGTTCACTCGGCACGCTGCCGTCCGAGTGAACTCGTCCAAGCCGGCTCCGTCGTATCGGACCAGTTTCCCCTGCCACACAAATCGTTGACCCGTCAGTTCATAAACAACTGTTGCATCGACGGGTGGAACTCCTCGATTGGCCAGTGACTGAGTCTGTATGACCGCAGTTGGTTCCGTATTGGTCGTCGTATCGGTATCCGGTTCAACATGCTGCCAGAGCCAGTACAGCTCTTCCATCCGCAGGCTGCACCGCACATCAACGGCCGACGTGTCTTCGATCGTGACCAGTTCGATGCCCTTCTGGACGTATGCGGATTCTTCGACATGGTCAGCCACCACCACGCCGTTGACGGGTGATGTGACTCGAGTTCTGGCAAGGTCCAGTTTCGCGCGTTTGAGCTGAGCGGAAACGAGATCGATCCCCTTGTCCAGCCGGTTTCGCTGCGCCGTCTTCAGCCGCAATGCGTTGTCGTGCTGAACAGCAACTCGGCGGGCCGACTGTTCCATCTTTTCAGACTCATCGAGCTGCGCATCGGTAGTCGCATCACCCGCGAACAGCTCCTTTGTGCGATTGTGTTCGCGAATCGCACGTGCGAGATCGGTTCTTGCCAGTTCGACGAGCGTGACTTCATTCTCAATCTCAATGCCCAGCTCATCCCGTGACGCCTCGGATTGATCCTTAAGGAGCGTCAGCCGATCGATCTCGAGCTGATATTCCTCGGCATCAATTTCGAACAGCAGTTCTCCCGCCTGCACGTAGCGGCCGGCGAGACAGTTTTTACCTTTGGTCACAATCTGACCGGCGACTTCCGCTGAGAGACTCACGTCGCGAAATGGTACGACCGTTCCATCGACGTGGATTTTCAGTTCTCCCACGTGATGCTCGGCCGATGTCGTCTGTACAAGAGGCACAGGCGTCTCGGGTGGCGACCGATCCGGATCCTGTTTGAGATTTGCCAGTACCTGAAAGCCCAGCAGGCCGGCACCGATAATCAGAATCGGGACAATCACTCGCAGCGTGATATAGAGAGGCTTGGGGAGCATTTCGGGCAATCGGACAGACACAGGCGACTGGTAAATGTGTCCGTCCAGCGTACAGCAGATTCGGGGCATTCGGTATCCATGCAATGGCTGATCGGGGTCGCTCAGACCGATATTTGCGGGAATTCACATCACTTCCGGCCTGAGTGGCAGATTGACGTGGTGCGGGTAATACTCGTCCTGAAGCGTCGAGGTCGTCCTGCACTCAGTGCACACTCAATATTCCGTGGAGGTTCGGAGCGAGGTCATGCGGGAGAAACGTGCAGTGGTCCTGTTGAGCGGCGGGCTCGATTCAGCCACGACACTTGCGATCGCCCGGAATGACGGTTTCCAGATTTGTGCCCTCACGTTTCGATATGGCCAGCGACACGCGATTGAAGTCGCCGCAGCAGAGCGGATCGCTCAGCACGCTGGCGTTCAGGATCATGTGATTATTGATATCGACCTTCGTTCGTTTGGCGGATCGGCGTTGACCACCGAGCTTGACGTGCCGCGTGATCGATCAATGGACGAGATGTCGAACGGGATCCCGCTGACGTATGTCCCGGCCCGAAACACGATTTTCTTTTCTTACGCACTCGCTCTGGCGGAAGTCCGCCAGACGTTTGATGTCTTTGCAGGAATGAACGCACTGGACTACGCCGGTTACCCGGATTGCCGTCCCGAGTACATTGCCGCGTTTGAGGCCATGGCGAATCTGGCTACAAAGCAGGTTGTGGAATCTGAGCGAGCTCTGAAGATTCATACCCCGGTCATTGGCTTGACTAAGTCCGAAATCATCGCTCGGGGACTCGAACTGGGAGTCGATTACGCGTTGTCGAGTTCCTGCTACGACCCCTCCGACAACGGTTTGGCCTGTGGCCGTTGCGACGCGTGTCGGCTTCGCCGACAGGGCTTTGAAGAACTTGGTGCTGTCGATCCCGTCGAGTACCAGACCCCAGACGGGCCAGTAGAGAATTCGATCCCGTGAAGTATTCGATCAAGGAGTTGTATCTGACCGTGCAGGGCGAAGGTTTGCACACCGGGCGCCCGGCCGTGTTCTGTCGATTCTCGGGATGCAATCTGTGGTCAGGCCGTGAAGAGGATCGAGCGACGGCGATTTGCCAGTTCTGCGACACCGACTTTGTCGGCACGGACGGAGACGGTGGCGGACAGTTCGAATCCGCGCATGACCTCGCACAGGCGATCGACTCAATCTGGGTCGGTGAGGAGACGCCTTTTGTCGTCTGCACGGGCGGCGAACCACTGCTGCAAATGGACGTCGATCTGGTCGAGGCGCTTCACGCTTTGGGATTCGAAATCGCGGTGGAAACAAACGGCACACTTCCTGTTCCGACCGGTGTCGACTGGGTTTGTGTCAGTCCCAAAGCCGACACCGAGATCGTTGTGCCGGCCGGCGATGAACTGAAACTCGTGTATCCTCAGGAGAACGCCTGGCCTGAGTCGTACGAGACCTTGGATTTCGACCACTTCTTTCTGCAGCCAATGGATGGCCCGCATTTGGAAGCGAATCAGCGTGCCACGATCGAGTATTGTCTGAGTCATCCGCAGTGGAAGCTCAGTGCTCAGACGCACAAGCTGATCGGCATTCGTTGATCGCAGCTCATTGCGTCCAGCCTGGTGGATGTCGTGGCAAGGTCCGGAGGTCATGCATGCAGAACGTAAAGCGAATCGTCGTCATTTTCTCTGGAGGGCTCGATTCGACGACGCTGCTGTACCACCTGACATCTGCTGGTCACAAAGTGAAAGCGCTGTCGGTCGACTATGGCCAGCGACACTCGCGCGAATTACAGGCGGCGGCGCGAATCTGTGAAGTCGCCGCTGTGGAACATCGAATCGTCCATCTCTCCGGACTGGCTTCCATCTTCGGGGATAACGCGCTGACTGAGCATGCGACGCAGATTCCGGCTGGTGAATACGGACCATCCACCATGGCAGTCACGACCGTGCCGAATCGCAATATGATCCTGCTCGCGATCGCGACCGCATGGGCTATCGCGTGCGAATTTGACGCTGTTGCATTCGGTGCCCATTCGGGTGAATACACGCCGTATCCGGATTGCCGACCTGAGTTCGCGGCCGCCATGAATTGTGCGACTCAATTGTGTGACGACCGGGCGATCGAGGTTCTAAGCCCGTTTGTTTCGTGGGACAAGAGCGACATCGTTCGACATGGCCAGGAACTGGGAGTGCCGTTCGAACTGACCTGGAGCTGCTACGCGGGAGGGGAATCACCTTGCGGCCAGTGTGCCACCTGTCGAGACAGAATGAACGCGTTCGAGCAGGCGGGACTCGCTGACCCGGGTCTTTGACTGACAGACTCCAATGGTCGCTGCTTGATTCTGTCCACGCACTTGCTACCGTTGGCGAGATTTGCGCCCCACAGCGCAGGTTGGCCCGAAGAACCAGCATTCCGCCGTCCCTCAGCTGGGGGACCAGTCGAACTACCACTGAATCGCGCCATACCTGCGCAACACAGGACACGCTCCCGTGCCACGTCGCGAAGACCTCAAAAAAATCCTCATCATCGGCTCTGGACCCATCGTCATCGGTCAGGCCTGTGAGTTCGACTATTCCGGAGCGCAGGCCTGCAAATCGCTGCGTGAAGAGGGCTATGAAG
>CAYSJO010000799.1:0-25667 GCA_964431285.1 uncultured Planctomycetaceae bacterium | reverse complement strand
TTCCACAGTTTGCCATCCATGGCTTCTTTCCTCGAAAGGGAAGTTCTGTCACAACCATGGATTGCAAACTGTTTCTTTATTTACAGATAGAGCGACTCCCCCTCTACACGCCCATGAATAAAGTTCCCACGGGGGAGAGGGTACTCGTCTGACTGGTTCCCTCGAGAGGGTCAGGGAGAGGGGTTTGTACTGAAGACCGATTAAAGTGCTCTGGCTTGGCTTCAGCTGCGCCCCCTCTGCGAACGTGACATCGCGAGAATTGCGACGGCCATGGGCAGTATCGTGCCGAGGATTCCGAAGAATCCGCTCGACATGGCATACCCGGTCACCGCCGCAATTTCTGCTGGTTTCGGTGCCACGCTGGACGTTGCCATGGCAGAGAATTGCCCGTACGTCGAATAGCTGGCGACCAACGCGGCAAGTCCCGGAAGTGGAGAAAGGCAGGCATAAATCGTTACGCCCGCCCGGAACTTCGGTTTGGCGATCAGCACGACGCCGACCACGGACAGGGCCAGCCCCAACAGGAAGAACGACAACCCACCAGCGCGGAGCAGAAATCCGAAGTACGACATTTGCTGCGGCGGCATCGCTAAGTCTCCCTGTCTTGGACGGGTAATTGCTCATAATTACTCGTCGTTTTTCAACTGTTCGGCGAAGCGTTGTTCTCGGGCTGCTCGGTCTTTGTCGCCTCGCGACTCGTACACTTTCGCCAGGACTGTGTGGATGTCGGCATCCATGACGTCGATGAACAGGGCCTCGCCGGCCCATTTACCGGCTGCAGCCAGATCGTCACGTTCGACAGCCATTTGCGCCAGCTTTTTTCGGACGACTGCATTGTCTCCATCGAGTCGGGCGATTGACTCGAGCGCGCTTTGCAGCTTTTCAGTCTCGCCAAGCTTTACGTAGGCGGCGGCCTGTCCCTTCAGCCATTCGTCCGTGCCGGGCAGATACGACTTGCCGATGCCCAGTTTGTCGCGTCCGAGTTCGTAAAGACGGGCGGCGTCTGCGGCCTCTCCCTGCAGCAGTCGGACGCGAGCCAGCATCCCGAGCACTCGTCGATCCGGTTTCTCTTCATCAAGCGCCGTCTGCAAAAACTCCTCGGCATCGTCGATGTCCTGTGCGAGCAGTTCGAGTTGAGCCAGCACGACGGCCGCCAGCGGCTCACGGGCGTTCTTCTCGAGAGCGGCTTCCGCCAGTTCGCGGGCCTGACGGCGACGGTTGGCTTTCAACATGGCCGCTGCGAAGCCCGCCATCGCGGATGGGTCATCCGGATTTGCGTTGAAGTCCTTCTCAAGGTCGGCCAGCGACTTCGGCGCCTCGACGGCCGAACCACCGAGTTCTTCTTCCACAATCCGCTTCAGGAATGCGTGATAGCCCGCTTCGAATTCTTCGACGGACACTTTGAAGACCTGCTCGATACCCGTGTTTGTCGGGACATTTCTTCGGTACGAGTCCAGCAGCGAGGCAATGGTTTCTTCTCCATAGGTTTCGATCATGTACTGCGCGTACAAGCGGCTCTGGCAGTAGGCGAACTGCCAGTCGAGCGGTGTGGGTGGCCGGATAAATATCTGCGTCAGTTCGTCGAGGCTCCACAGGTCACCGCGCGGCACGCGTTCCAACAATAATCTGTTCCACACGGCCGGCCGTTCGATGTTCTCGCTGGTGACGGCCAGTGCTTCGGTAAACCAGTGCGGGATGTTGAATCGCGTCTGCTGGAGCGTGACCACGTGTACGAACTCGTGCTTGATGACCCTTGCCCAGTTGTACGGCTTCTCGACCGCTGTCGGCGACGACAGCGCGACCATCATACCCGTCGATGCTCCAATCGTTTGAATCCACGGCAGCCCGATCATCCGGGCGCTGAACCACTGATGAGCCGACAGGCCCTTCGCGTTGTGATAAATCTCAAACGTCGTGCGGTTCGGCGGTTCGAACTGATACAGCTCGACCAGTTCCGCGTAGACCTCTTCGAGGTATTCGGCCATGTATTCGCCGAGGATGCGGTCGGCCTGTGAATCGACTCGGATCACAAAGTGATCGGTGGAGATCGTCTCGTACCCGCCTAGGACGCCCAGCACCTTGCGCATGTTGCTCACGCGTACGTGATACGGGTCCGCTTTGAATGCCGCGTCCAGAAGTTCTTTCGCCTTCTCGTTGCGGCCCATCTGCATGTAGAGCATGCCCAGCGCCGTCTTTGGCTGTGACAACTGCGGCATCAGGCGGATCGCGTGCTGGTATAGCTTTTCCACCATGTCGAATTTGCGCTTCGTCTCCAGGCCTTTGCCGAAGGTCGCCAGGAAAACGCCCGGCTTTGGGTTCCGCCGAGCGACACCAATAACCAGTTCATCCAGTCGAGTTGGCCGTTCGGGAACGTCGTCATCGATTGCGTCCAGGTTGGTGAGCAACTGCTTCAGTCGTTCATCGTCCGCATCCGCTTTTGCGTCGATCAGGTAATAACAGGCGGCAATTCGTCCCAGCGTGCCCTGATTAACTGAGTTGACCTGTTCGGCCTTCTGCAGACTTTCCAGTGCCGCACTGATTTCGCCCTTCGTCAGCTCGACATCCGCTTTGAGCTGCAAGGCAATCACTGAGTTTTCCTGAACTGCGACGGCCTGCTTCGCGAATAACGCCGCCTGATCGAGGTCATGTTTCTGTAGCGCGGCAGCTCCCAGCGCGACGATGGCCTCGACGGCCCGCGGGTTGATGGCGAGCGCTTTCTTCAGGTCGGGAATCGCCTGGGCTCGATTGTATTTTTCCAGCAACAGCGCGCCGGACGTGAGGTGCGTCTGCCAGGACAGCTCATCGTCCTTCAGTGCGTCGGTACACAGCGTGTTGATCACGAAACCGAAGATCTGCGAGACGCTGTGCCACCGCGCGTATTCCGCCGAACCTTCGGCGACCAGCATGAGTGTTTCCGCATCCGTCGGCTGTTTGCGGTTGTAGTAGCGGACGAACCAGCGAAATCCCGTGTCGGCTTCTTCGAGTTGCCCCAGCTCCACCTGCAGTCTCGTTTGAACCATTCGGGCTCGCGCGTGATCGGCATCCTGCTCCAGAGCGGCCTGACAGGCTGCCGCGGCTTCTTCCAGTCGTCCGATGGCGAAGTGCAGTTCTGCCAGCCGGGCCAGAATGTCCGGGGCTTCCTGGTCAGCCGCGGCGAGCTTTGCAATGGCTTCGGTGTACTGTCCCTGAGCTTCCAGCGACCGACTCAGTCCAATTGCTGCTGGCACGCTGTCGGACTCAGTTTCGAGGATTGCCGCGTAGTCCGCGGCTGCCTCTTCGTATCGTCCTTTCTGCAAATGCTCGCGCGCGTCGTCCAGTGCGTCAGCGAAGGCAGGCATCGAGAACGCGACAAATACGATGGTCATGCAGGCACGGGCAGAACTCATGATTTCACTCCGTTCAACAGAATCAAGACGCGGCCATGATGCCCCATTCATCCGTCTGTGAATACGAAACAGGCATCTGACTCCGTTTCGTGGCGCGATTTCGAAAATCGTTCCTTACGCCGTTCGCCACCCTCCGCTACCGTCCGACCACGGAACAAGTGGCCAATGAGCTGGCCGGGAACAACATCTGCCGTTTGGAATCTCACTGTGCAGGACCTGTCAGGCAAATGGGCACTGATCACCGGGGCGTCTTCCGGGGTTAGTGAGGAATATGCGCGGCAGTTCGCGGCGACGCGTATGAATCTGATGATTGCGGCTCGACGAGAAGATCGTCTGAACGTGCTCGCCGCCGAGTTGCAGGACCGGTACTCCGTCACGGTTTCCGTGTTTCCAGTCGATCTGCTGGCAGATGGACAGCCTGCGGGTTTGCTCGAACAGGTGCAACAGCTTGGTCACCCGATCGAGGTCCTGATTAACAATGCCGGGTTTGGGTTCCTTTCGCGAGTTGCCGAGACAGAACCTGCCCAGGCCACTGAGATGATCGCGCTGAACGTCAAGGTTCTGGCAGCATTGACGTACGAGCTGCTGCCCGACTTGCTAGCTCGCGGCAGTGGCACAGTGGTTAATGTCGCGTCCGTCGCCGCGTTTCACCCGTTGTCTACATGCCCGTGTACGCCGCCACAAAGGCGTTCGTTCTGCACTTCTCGGAATCACTGTGGGCGGAGGTGCGTGACCGAGGCGTGCACGTTCTGGCCGTGTGCCCCGGGCCGACGAAGTCCGAGTTCTTCGATCTCGCGGGGATGGACGGCTGGTATACGAAACTGTCTCACACGCCGGCAGATGTTGTGGGTGCGACATTGCGGGCAATGAAGCGAAAAAAGAACTTCACAGTTGTGGGCTGGTTGAACCGCCTGGTGGCTGTGTCGCCGCTAATCACCGCTCGGAGAGTGGTGATCAAACTGTCCGAACACATTATGCGACCGGATCGCGGTTGAAAACCGGCTGCGAAACTCGTCACTATCGTGTCGGGCCTGATGGAGACACAGATCATGCAGTTCACTCAATCGCTTCTTTTTTGCTCACTGTTCGTGCTGACGGCGTCGGGACTGTGTCACGCCGATGTGCTTGAGCTGACGGGCGGGGGGCGACTCGCCGGCACGCTCGCCGCCGAGACGGCCGACGACGCAGAAATCCTGCAGATCACATTGCTGACCGGTGCCGAGGTCCGCATCCCGTCCTCGCTGATCAGGGAAGTCGTGCGCCGCCCCCTGAAGTTTGAGGAATACGAAGCCCGGGCAAGACACGTGGACACAACAGCCCCGGCACACTGGGACATGGCTGAGTGGTGCCGCGAGAAGAATCTCGATGCCCAGCGTGACTATCACCTCGAACGAGTCCTTGAGTACGACCCCGAGCATCGGAAGGCGCATTATGGACTCGGCCACACTCAGAAGGACGGTGAGTGGCTGACCCGCGAAGAATTCGAAGCCAGCAAGCGAGCGGCGGGTTTCGTCAAATTCGAGGGCAAGTGGATCCCGGCCGAGAAGCTCGACCAGTTGCAGGCCAGTTCCAAAAGCTCCAAAGCGGAAGCCGAATGGTTTCGAAAAGTCCGAGTGTGGCTTAACTGGGCCGGTGGCCGCGATGCTCGCCGCCAGGCCGATGGACTGGCCAACCTCAAAACGATCCGCGATCCCGATGCCATCAGCGCGTTGACTCAATTCCTCGGCAAGAGTGAACACGCGGATGTTCGCGGCCTGTTCATCACAACGATCGCGCAGATGGACTCGCCAGCGATCGTGCCACCACTGGCGCAGCTGGGCATCTATGAAGACGTGCGCACGCTGCGCGATCAGGCCATGGCGTCCATTCCAGAAGAGGGACACAAGGCAGCACAGTCGATTTTCATCCGGGCGCTTCAGGACAAACGCAACCTGATCGTGCGACGCGCCGGCGCTGCATTGGGGCGCATGGGCGATGAGGCCGCTGTCCCAGCTTTGATGCGAGCCCTGGTCACGACGCATACGTACAAAGTCACCGTTCCCGTGCAGAGCTACGGCGGAGCGTTCGGATCGGACGGTTCCGTTGGAGCACCGCGCGTTTCGTTGCCTCCAGACATTATCGCCGGACTCAAAACGGGCGTGTATGACAGCGTCCAAACCGTTCCACTGCTGGGTGCCCGCGGAGCGCCCAAAGTTGTGCCGGTCTCGGTGCAGCAGCAGAACCGGGAAGTGCTGACCACGCTCCGCAGCCTCACGAAGCAGGATTTTGCGTTCAACGAAAAAGCGTGGCTGCGCTGGTGGAACGTTGACCGTCAACAGACGAAGCTCGCCCCGGATTTGCCATAAGAGACGCGGTCTGGTGCCCCTGCCTGATGCGGTGTGAATCGCGACACGAATGAATTGCATCGCACGATATGAGTGGAACCAGCGGCAGACGCAGACATCGCTTGGGCGACCGGACTCGCATCTCGATCGAGCAAAGGCCGCTGATTGAAGCCGATGTCGCAGCGCTGCCAGTCGTCACGCTGAAAACGCCCACGCCGCATCCCAACATCTTTCGTAAACGCATCCAGGACATCCCGGGCGATGTACGACCCGGAAGTTGTGTCGCCGTTCGTTTGCCGGACGGTTCGCATGTGGGATTCGGCTATTGCAACTTGCACTCGTCGATTGCGTTGCGAATGATCTCGACGCAGTCCGAACCACCGGACGTGGCATACTGGGATCGCCTGCTGGAACGCGCCGTCCGGCTGCGCAAAGAGACACTGAAGCTCGACGAAGTCACCAATGCCTGTCGGCTGATTAATGGTGAAGGAGATTTTCTGCCTGGTCTCGTCGTCGATCGCTACGACGACGTGCTGTCCGTCGAGGCGTTTTCGCTGGCCATGTTCCAGCGGTCCGAAGCGATCGCAGAGCGGCTTGCCAGCATCGTAGGTACCCGGCACACGATTATTCGAACTAGCCCGTCATCACAGACGCACGAAGGTTTTGATGCCGATCTGCTGGCATCGGACGGATTGCCAGCCACTGTCAATGTGCAGGAATTCGAAACACGATTTCGAGTTGCATTCGAAGGCGGACACAAGACCGGCTTCTTCTGCGATCAGCGAGACAACCGACACAGGCTGGCGCTGGAATGTGAGGGCAAGTCCGTGCTCGATCTGTGCTCGTACACCGGTGGCTTCGCGGTCCAGGCGAAGAAACTTGGTCAGGCGGCCGACGTCACTGGAGTCGAACTGGATCGGAACCCACTGGAACTTGCCAAAACGAACGCCAACCTGAATCAGGTGCGCATCAACTTTGTGTGTGCCGACATCTTCCCGTGGATGCGAGACATGATTCGCAACGATCGGCAATTCGACGTCGTGGTGCTCGACCCTCCCAAGCTGATTCATTCTCGCGACGAACTGGAGGAAGGCAAACGAGCTCACTTCGACATGAACCGCCTGGCCATGCAGCTCGTCAAACATGGCGGCCTGATGGTGAGCTTCACATGCTCGGGACTTCTCTCCCGCGAGGAATTCGACCGACTGCTCTGCTCAGCGTCGCGACAATCCGGAACGCCAGTGACGGAAGCAACGCCCGAGAACGAGTTCCCGCGCCGCGGCCCACGAGACGTACAGATCATCGACCGCACCGGCCCGGGGGAAGACCATCCGGTCGCCACGAACTGCCTGGAATCTGACTACCTCAAAGCCACATGGATGCGGCTATATTAGAGCATTTCCAGAGTTGGTCTGCAGTAGACCTATCCGACTCGAAACCCCTCTCCCCGACGTGATTCGCACTAGCGAAGCCAGTAGCACACTTTTCAACCGGCCAGATGGATTCGCCACTCGACTGGAGAGACATCTCGTGTCAACGCACGATCCGTCCCCTAAGAACCCGGGTGAATCACCAGCGTCGGAAACCAACGAAACAGCTGCGACGGTAGTCGGACTTGCACAACGGCGTGCAGATGAGTTGGCTACAGGTGTCGTGTCATCGATCGCACACGAAGATGTCATGAAAGCTGCAAGGAAGACTTTGCTACGCAGGTAAACTGGCATACCGACTATTGGAAATCGCGATCGTGACGTCACAAGACGGCAAACCTGAGCCAGCGTCACGCTGGCGTCGAATTCTCATCCGAGTCCTGTTGTTCTATCTGGTGCTTACAGGGATGTTGACACTGCTGCAAAGGAAGCTGATCTATCAGCCGCATCGCGAGGAGCAGATTCCGGTTTCTGCCGCTGGTCCGCTCTCCCCGTTAGTCGAGCACGTGCAGATCACGGCGCACGATGGGGTCATCCTGAACGGCTGGCGGGTTGCCGCTCAACGAGCCGAATCACGCTGCTCTGTCGTGTTCTTTCCCGGTAATGCTGGTAACAGGCAATGGCGTGTCGAGCCGCTGTCGTTGCTCAGCGAACAGGGCTGCGAAGTGTGGCTCATCGACTACCGCGGCTACGGCGAAAACGCCGGGTCGCCCACGGAAGAAGACTTCGCGAAAGACGCCCGCTCGGTCTGGAATCATCTCACGACTGATCACGGGATCGCCCCAGAGGATATCGTTGTCTACGGGCAGTCTCTGGGTGGCGGGGTCGGCGTGCGAATTGCATCAGAGCTAATTGCGGACGGTGTATCCCCGGCGGGATTGATCACAGTGGCGACGTTCTCGTCAATGGTTGACGCGGCGAAGCACCACTATCCCTTCATACCGATCAACTGGCTTCTGGTGGATCGTTTCGAGTCAGCCGGTCGAATCGGAAAGGTCACCTGTCCGTTACTGCATATTCACGGAACTCGTGACGGCATTGTTCCACTGGAACTTGGCCGTCGGTTATCAGAACACGCCCCTGAAGAGTCGTCATCGGGTGTCGCTAAGCAGTTTCTTGAGCTGCCCAACTCGGACCACAACGACATCTTTGCGACGTCCCCGGACCAGTACTCGCAGGCGATCAACGAGTTTCTGACGCGCGCGTTGACTCACATCGACCCAGACGCGAATCCGCCACGTTGAGGCATCGCCACCGGATCGCCCACAGGATGGCGGCGTAAGGTGCGAAGCACTGAACCATCCAAATCGCACGGTGGGACGGCCAGCCGAGGGAAACGTTGCTGCTCGCCTGCCGTGCCAGGTGCATCACAACCGGCACTGGTGTCAGGCATGCAACGGAATCGGGAACGCCATGCGACTCGAGCAGGAGCGGGGCCAGGCTCCAGACAAGTATGATCAGAAGGCTGATCATCACTTCTGATATCTGGCTGCGTGTCTTCAGTCCGACCCACACCGTGATCCACGCACACAACGGCAAGTAGATGATTGCCGTCAGCGCCGATCCCGCAATGTAGTACACCGTCTCAACTGACAAAGGTCGCAAGAATACCGACGTCACAAAGATTGTGGCAAACGGGACACTCAATGCGTACATCAGTCGACGTGTTCCAGCCTGATACTGCTGCAGAATGGAGCGTCCGGACATAGGAGTTGTCAGCAGCACATCGAGCGTTTGCCGCGTCCGCTCGGTCACGATGACTCCCGACGTGCGAATGATGATCAGGGCAATGGAGACCATCCACAGCATTATTATCAACGGCTCCAGTCTCGCGGTGCGGCCGGCCAGTATCGTGGCCAGGACCACGATGACCGGAATCTCCAGCACCATGATCACGCGAATCAGATGATGGAGCTGGCCGAGCGATTTCCTTTCCGTTTCCCGCCACGTGATTGGTTCATCTGCCGGCAGCGTGTCACGCGGTTGTACCAGTCGAATGCCGCCCGTGACGTGATTGATCGTTTCGAAGAAGGCGTCGATGCCTCGAAACAGAATCGCCAGGTGGTTCTTCGGTGGTTGGAGAGCTGAACCCCGCAGGCGATCAGCAGCGATAGCGACACAAGCGACACTTGGTAACGCGCCCAGCAATGGCAGCAGAACAATCAGCGCCCCGCCACCTTTGGTTGTCCTTCCTGATAAAACGCCCGCCATCAGACAGGCGGCCGGCACGGCCATCAACATCCCACTGAGTACCGTGGCAACGAATGCGCCAACCGCCGAGCTGCAGATGACTGACCACATGATGGAAAGACTGCCAATCACGATGGTTAATACGACCAGCCCGACGAAGCTGCCGACCATCCAGTCGATCTGCACGCCACCCAGTGAATAGCAAAGGCCACCAGCGGCAGTGCCACCAGCACCAGCGTGAGCATCAGACACACCCGGCTGATCAGCTTCTGGACAATGATGCCGGCTGGTGTCGTTTTAGTCGTCAGCAGCAACGCCAGCGTGTCACGCTGTTTTTCCTGGACGATCGCGCCGCAACTGATCAATGGCATCACGACAACCACTGCAGCGAACTGCCACCACACCAGTTCTTCAAACATCCACCGTCCGCTGCCGAGTACGTCGAAAAACGCACCGCCCGAGAAACTCAGACGACGAGACTGGTTCCAGAACACGATTCCCAGAAACGCACCGGCAAACGCGCTCCGCTGAATGAACGTCCGCCGACGGGCGGATATTTCAAACAGCTCGCGCGAAAGAACGGGCAGAGCGAATCGGATACGGGGAAAGCCCATTAAAATTGGCATCAACTGGAGTCCGAATAACCACACAGATGTGACAGACCGTGTGCCGCCGTTCGTGAGCCGGCGTGTGTCCAGACGCGATTGTGGACGTGTGAACTTGGGATCCTTGCCACTTTCACGACTCCACTCAATGATGCCGGGCACTCAACACACGCCCGCTTGTGAGATTCCGATGCGATTCACCCTCACGTTGATTGTGCTCCCGGGTTTGCTCAGTCTGTCCACCCTGCCGACGCGTGCGGCGACCCGAGTTGACCTGGTCATCAACGAGCCGTTCAAAGGACGCATGGTCCCGTGGCCGATCACGACCGGCGTGCCATTTCCGCGTGGAGCACTGGCGGATCAGAAGCACTGTCGACTGATCGACGATAGTGGCAAGGAACAACTGCTGCAATCCCGTGTTGCTGCAATGTGGGATGCCGACCGCTCCAGCGTCCGCTGGCTGACCATCGATTTCATCGCTCAGCCAGGCCGCAGTTATGCACTGGAATTTGGCGCGGATGTCTCACGCGAATCAACGCAATCGAACTTGCAGGCCACCGCAGAACACGTCGTAACCGGTCCACTCAGAATGCAGTTTTCAACCGATGTGCAGACCGCAATCGCACGGATCAGTCTCGACATGAATCAAGACGGGCAATTCACGGCCAACGAAGAGGTTGCCGCTGGCCCGGCCGATGGCGAGCACTACTACATCGACCACGCCGGCCAGAGATTCTCGAACTCGCGCAGCGGAGAAGCCGCCAGTGTTGTGCTTGAATCCGCCGGACCAGTACGTGCCTGCGTCCGAGTCGACGGTCAATATGTTGGTCCGGATAACACCAGCGTCGTCGCCGTGCGAACGCGCTATCACATGTTCGCGGGTCTCACGTTGATCAAAGTCACGCACGAGTTCCGCGTCGTCGGCTCCACTCGCGAAACTCGGTTTCGTGACATCGGTTTTCAGTTGCAGCTTTCAAAGAAATCTGGCAACCGGACTGTTGTTGTCGACGCGTCCGGGGAACTGGGTAATCAACTCCAGCGTGTGGCCTGGCAGCCCGAGACGACCAGTGTGTCCTCACATCAGGCGACATATCGCCATTTCGGAAATCCGGAATGCCGGGGAGCGGTCGTCGAACAGCGCGGCTCCAATGAGCACATCGTCAGCGAATCCGACTACGTCGGTGAATGGATGCAGATTCAAAACGACGACGTTTCCATCACTGGATCGCTGCGCTGGATGTGGCAGCAGTTTCCTAAGGAGTGGGACGTCACCAATGACCAGTTGACCCTGCATTTATGGAGTCCCCGTGGTGGAGAACTGGATTTCGGAGCTGACGGAATTCGTTCTGTTTTCGGAGAGGGCGGGCCGCGAGACCTGCTCGAATGGAAGGGACAACCAAAGAATCTGAACGCCATTTCCAACTTCTTCTATCGTGCCGGACATTCCGCACTCGCTCGCGGAGACGTGGACGGCAAAGGAATTAATAAGCACCACGAGTTTTGGTTACATTTCTCAGACACCGACCGAGCCCACGAAGGAATGGAGTACGGAAGCCTGGCCGCTCTTCAGCCGCTGGCTCTCGCCACAGGGAAGTGGAATTGCTCGACTGATGTGTTCGGTCCATTGATGCCGCGGAACACGCCAGCACAACCACACGACGTCCAACCGAAGTCGAGGTCTAAGACAACTGACACCGCTGGACGAGACGACTATGACGGTCCTTCCCGGTACGAAGCCATTGTCGACCGATTGTTTGATCTTGGGCGTTATGCACAGGACGCGTTTGGCGATTATGGCTGGTGGATCTTTGGCAGCGGTCCGCACTACAGCTATCAGTGGGACGAAGAATCGCAGCGTCACTACGCCGACCCACGCCGCTTCGAATACCACACATACCAGAAAGAAACACAACTGTGGTGGAATTACTTTCGCACCGGCGAACGCAAGTTTTACGACTGGGCGATCCCGTCTGAAAACCACTGGGTGGATATCGCAGTCACACACGTTCCACTTAAGTATCAATGTGACTGGCGCGGCGGATTCCTGAAGAAGCAGACATTGCAGATGCGGCCAGGCGACTGGTCGATCGACAGTGCTTTGTTTTATGTCCGGCAGCGAGACTCCGCTGAGGCATGGCTGCGCGGATGCTCACAGTTTCAGGCGTCATACCATCGCACGCTGGAGACGACTTCACTCGCTTATTACATCACCGGTGACGAACGCTTTAACGACGTCATCGAATTCTGGCGAGAATACTGGAAAGACCTGGCCGGGAAGACGAGCGGTTCGCCGGACATGCCAGAGTGGATTCGAGAGCAGCCGTGGTATCAGCCAACTGCGGCTGGTGAACCGGTGAAGACATGGGCGGAGATGGTCCGCGACTATTGCCCGTTCACATCGGGCCTGCGGCATCAGATGACGTACTTCTTCAGCCTGGCCACGTTGTATGAACACACGTGGGATCCGGAGATCGGCCAGGTGTTGCGTGAGTGCGCGGATGCGTATCTGGATCCAAGGCATCGGATCGGTGTGTGGCGAACACAGGAGAACGGTCTGCCTTTGTATGCCGATGCACCGGAACTGGCACACTACTGGGTACCGGCACTGTGGAAATATGCGCGGGCGACACAGGACCCGCAGATGCCGGACGTTTTCAAGAAGTACTTTGCCGCGTGCTACCTGGCCGACCCGTTTCGGGAAAACGTGGGCCGATACTCGAACGTCCATATTGGATACGCGTGGTATTTCACTCGCAATCCCAGACACCTGCGTCCCGCACTGCTGGCACTTGATCAGCTATTGCCAAACGCTGAACCACTGGCCCGTCCGCAGGACATCGGCCGCCGCCTCTACAATCCCTATGTCCCAATCCAATCGTTCACCGCCGTCCCGCGCTTGCTGTGGGCGCTGGATGATGCCAAACGTGAAGGAATCGCGATTCCCCCGGCGCCGCTGCTGTCACCACAGCGCACGGCCATCGCCATCTTCAAGTCGCGCGGCCGCGCGCTGAACGCCACACTGTGGGGATACGATCAGAAGCTGGCATTGATGGATCCACGTGGACAGCCGTGTGAATTCACGGTCAGCACAACTCGCGCCGCGTCGAAGATACAACCATTCGACCGAGTCGTGCCACAATTCGAGGTGTATCTGCACGAACTCAAAATCGCTGCCAGCCAACCCGAAGGCTTCTATGTGCTGTCTCCGTCACTGGAGCTTGCCGTCCTAAGTGTCGGAGAATCTGCTAAATCCAACCGGCATGGTCGCCTGATGCTCAATGCCGCGAAACCCATCGCAGTCAGCGGAGGCGAATCGTTTTACTATACGGTTACGACGGGAGCGAAGTTGTTAACAATAGAATCAGCGGACGCCAGTTCGTTGAGTGTAGTGGCTACTGATTCACAGACATTGCAGCCGACTGTCAGCAACGGGCGACTGACGGTGGACACGACAACGCTCAAAGCTGGGGCGAGGATCGGAATCAGGCGTGTCGAATCGGCAACATCAAACAGGTCGCCGGTCTGGTTTCGATTCGCAGACCTGGCTCGCGAAGACTGCTGGGTGAGCGTCAACAATCGCGACGCGATTCAGCCACCATCCTCGGCCACGACAATTGCTGCGTTACCGAATGATGAGCGACTGGTTCGATTGCCAGACAAGCCTTTTGTGTCCGGTCGATTCGGTCGCGGATTGCTGATTCGGTCAGGGCGGACGCTTCACATCCCGGACCATGTAATGAAAGGGGACGAGCTTCGGCAGCTATTCAACTCGCGGCAGGGAACGGTCGAGTTCTTTGTCAAACAACTCTGGGATGAACGTCTCAGTGGAAAACAAACGGCGCATTTTGTGTCGAACGGTTTTGTGGACGCGTGGAACCAACGGCAATTGCCAGTCCGAAAATGGACTCATGTCGCTTTTGAGTGGCGGCCGCTGAAGCGTGATGCTTCGCGTATCGCCCTGCACGTCTATGTGGATGGTCTGGATCGACGAAACTATCGAAGCACGTGGTGGGAAGGCTACAGCCAGAAGCCGCTGATTCTGCCACAAAACACGAAGTGGCGACGAGAGTTCGTGACCGAGGCTCAACCGAATGCTCCGTACGTCATCGACGAAATTCGCGTATCGACGATTCCACGATATGCCGATGTGAATGTCCAACTGGGCGGACAGCAGGTCTTCAATCCGTCGCGATTCGATTCCCCGGAGAAACCTTTTGAACTCGATACGCACACGGCGCTGCTATTGCATCTGGACGGCAATGCGAAGCTGCACTCGTCTCAACCTGACGTGCCGCGGGCAGCTCGGATCGAAGAGGAATCGAACGGGGATGCGAGATAGTCAGGATTTTTCGCGCAGCGGGAGCGCTCTCCAGATCCGACAATTATCCCGGTGCTGGAAGACCAATAATTCCTTGTGGACATTCGACAGGGATTCTCCCTGGCACAACGCACGCGGACGTGTAGCCTGACCCTGATTGTCATCGACAGCGCGATCACGTCAGGTTGGCGAACTTGCGGTACAACCATTCGATTAGCATCAGGCCGATGACTGCGCCGAAGCTCATCCAGGTGCTCCACAGCGGAAAGACTTCGACGGACGATTCGGTCAACCGAGGCGGCGAGAAGTCTGCCAGCGTCTCACGGACAGAGTCGAGTTCACAGCTCTGCCCACCCGTCTCGGCAGCGATGTTTTCCTGCAGCGAACGATTCCGTGTCGCGCTGCGGCGTTCGACAGACAGGTCGGCCACCTGAAAATACACGTCGACCGGTTCGAGTGTGACGGGGTCGTTGACCCGCGCGACATAGTCGCCGGCATCGCTGACCGGAATGCGCGATTCGAAAACGCCTGGTCTGTATTCAGTCAGTGTCAGCGAGCGGACATCACCGGGAGCGTCGGTCGAGCGGCCGGGCAACCACAACTCGCCCGACAAATGGTGCTCGTCCAGTGTGTCTCCGGTGAGCGGCTCAAAGTTCTCGTCGTAGGCTTCCACTGTCACGAGGACTGTTTCGTCTGGTTGATACTGCTGGCGTTCCGTCCGCACGACGAATCGCTTCTGGCTGCCGAGCGCGTGACTGAGCCCCAGACGGTGAATGAGCTGCCCCCAATACTGGCGATAGTACAGCTCGCCATACCGCCGACGCAGACGCCACATCTCGTTGAATGCGACGTAGACCACTTCGCCACGCCCATAACGGCGAATGGCGATCAGCGGCTGCGGCGTGCGGCCGTCGATACAGAATTCCGTCGGATGTTCGGCCAGCACGGTTGTCGCGCTGGTCTCAATGCGACGCACGGGCTGATACCACGGGATGCGACCAAGATTTGCCCAGGCTCGTTCGTTCTCGGAATCGGATGCGCCCAGCCGCATGAAGTCGAACTGCGAAGCCAGCGGCGAAAGCTGCACCGGTATCTCGCGGTCGTCCCGCATCTGACCGTCCGGGTCGACGACCACCGGCAGCATGTCGGCGATGGGTGTGTTGTGCAGTTGCCCCGGGCCAAACCGCGGTCCCGCCATAACAACCAGACCACCACCGAATTTGCCCACAAACTCCTTGACCATCTCTCCGAAGCGGCTGCTGAGTGTCGATGTCGGCATGTCGCCCAGGAAGATCACGTCGTACTCAAAGAACTCATTTCGCGGCAGCGTGAGTGTGGGCAGAAACAGGTCGTTGGTTTCCCGCACGATCGGGTCGCTGGAACGCAGATACGTGCGAAAACCTCGCAGTCCGACCAGCTTGTCCCGGTGAAAGACCTCCTTGACGAACCGCCATTCCCAGGTGGGTTCGTATTCAACGTACAGCAGCCGCAGGAAGTCATCGATGACCGTGACTTCGCGTTCGGCCCGGTTGTTCTGATCGACGACTTCGCCTTCCTGAGCGTCCACTTCAGCCGAAAAAATGAATCGGCCGGCTTCTTCCGGAGTGAAGGGAAACTCCAGAAACATTGATGGTCCCGCCAGCGTGACTGTTCTTTCGCCGACGTCGATGGCTCGCATCGTGGTCTCGTCAGTACCAGCTTCGATCGGCTGGGCGATGACTCGTACTGTGACAGTCGCACCATCCAGCTCCTGTTGACGCAGCATGACGGTCACGGTCGATGTCTCCGCCTTCTTCATTTTCAGCGATGTCTGAATATCGACGCCCAGGTCGACGGCGTGCGTCGCGCCCACTCCGACTGTGTAGACCGGCACTCCCAGCCGCCGAGCAGATTCCAGCGGTGGCGCTCCGGAGTTGTGATCAAAGTCGCTGACCACCACGACTCCGGTCAGGTTTGTTGAAGCATGCCGCCGTCGCAGATCATCAAGTGCGGCACTCAACGACGTGACCGGACCATCGGGTGCATACTGAGAGATCAGGTGATCCGCCTCGACCGAATCCTCTGCAGTGGCGTCGACCGAAAGTTCAAAGCCTGTCACCTCATCCGACCGCCGAAACTGGAACATCTGCAGCCGGAATCGGTCATCAAACTCATTGAGCAGTTCCCCGCCGTCGCCTTTCAGCCACCCTTTGACCAATGCAGCACGTGACGCGGACTGGGGACCGTCGGCAGATGCCGGTGTGGTCTCGCTCGAAGCGGTGGATTGGTCCGCCGCTGGTTCCTCGTCCTCGGGCGTCGCCGCCGTATCAGCAGTGACATCGGACCAGTCCAGTAAATCCTTCAGACCGTCGCGATCGTCGCTGGTGAGTTGATCCTCGATGTTCATACTGTCGGTCCCATCGAACAGGACCCACAGCACTGGCCGAGGATGTGACGTGAAAGCCACTTCCAGAATCGGGTCGGCCAGGATCAGCAGCAGCAGGCACAACAGAATCCCGCGAAGAAAACCAAGCACCACGCGCTTCGGGCGCGACGCTCGCGGCTGGTATTTCAGGTAAAAGAACGCGGCCAGAAACGCCAGACCGAGGCAACCGAACATGACCCATGCCGGCCCGTCATGAGCCCAGTCGGCTCCGAACGACAGTTGAATCCGGTCGATGGAATCGACGTCTTCGTGTCCGAGCAGTCTGGCGACAAGTGTTTCCATGAGACTCCTAGCCTGCGGTCAGCGTATGTTGCGCGAGCTGCGACGCTATCTCTCTCCATCAGCCTGTGCGGACTCCATTCCGAGAGGCGAAAACTACTTCGGCGTCTCAATGACGCGAGTCGACGTAATCTTGACCTCGTCCAGCGGGCGATCATTACGGTCGGTGTCGACGGCGCCGATGCTCAGCGCATTTTTCAGGCTGTCGTCGTCCGCAGTCTTGCCGAAGACCGTGTACTGGCGATCCAGATGCGGCACACGTCCCATGCAGATGAAGAACTGCGAACCGGCAGAATTCGGGTCACTCGTGCGAGCCATCGAGAGAACGCCCGCTTCGTGCAGCCGTTCGTTAAACTCGGCTTCGATCTTGTATCCCGGTCCGCCCGTGCCGTTACCCAAAGGACAACCGACCTGCACAACGAAGTCCTTGATCACACGATGGAAGACGATGTCGTTGTAGTATCCGATCTTCGTCAGTCCAATGATGTTCCGACAGTGGCCGGGGGCGATGTCCGGATACATCTCCAGCAGGATGGTCCCCTTCGTGGTTTCAAACTCTACCTGATATTCGTTCTTCTCGAAATCAACATCGGCGAGAGCCGCATCCACTTCAGCTCGTCGATTAGCTGTCATTGAGTGCCTTTCAATAGTCGTCAAATCTGAAACTCGGAAGTCTGAACAATGAGTACCATAGAGCCCCGCTGGCGCGTCGTCGACTTTGAGGAACTCCCCGGAACGCCGTGCCCCTGCGGAACGGCCAGGCGAGCCTTCGCCGACATCGAGGATTACCCCGCCACCATTCACGTGACCGAAATCAAGGCGGATGCGGAACGCCACTACCACAAGCGTCTGACGGAGACCTATTTCATTCTCGAATGTGGCCCGGACGCTCAGATGCAGGTCGACGATGAATTCGTCCCGTTGCGTCCGGGGATGTGCATCATGATCCCGCCCGGAGTCAGACACCGGGCGGTCGGCGAGATGAAGATCATCAACATCGTCATCCCGAAGTTTGATCCCGCCGACGAGTTTCTGGACTGACATCGTAGGCCCAAAGTATGGGAAAGAGGCGCCAGCACATACGCATTAATTTTGTCGGTCTTGCGAGTGCTTTCGGCAATCACCCGCAGCTCGCCCGCGTGAGCGAGCACGACCCGTTCGGCGGACTGCCCGGCCAGTCCGGCAAACCACTCGTATCCGATCGTGGCTTCCACCGTGAGCTGATACGGTATCTGCGCTTTCAGAAAGGCTTCGATGCGTTCGGTTTCACAGCACATGACTCGCAACCTCTTGACGACCCGAATGGAGTCGTGATGTTCATCGACGAGACAGAAGGTGATACTTTTCTTCCGGCAGAACTGAATTCAACCACCCAGAAGGATCTCCAACTCATGCTCCCCGCCGAACTCAAACAGCTTGACGACCTTTCACGCCGACAGTTCATGGCGAATGTCGCAAAGTGCTCACTGGGCGTCAGTCTTCTGCCGGCTGGTCTGAACGAGACACTGGCTCAGTCACGTGCGGGTGGTAAGGCTAAGCACGTGATTTACCTCTACATGTCCGGGGCAATGAGCCAGGTGGACACGTTCGATCCAAAGCCAAAAAGTGATGTGCAGGGCGACACGGGCGTTGTCAGCACGGCAATCCCTGGCGTGCAGTTTTCTGAGTACCTGCCGAAGCTGGCAAAGCGGGCGAGGCAACTGGCCGTTGTGCGGTCGCTCAGTACTTCCACCGGTGCTCACGGACCTGCCCGCTATCTGCTGCGGACCAGTTACAGCCCGATCGCAACGACAAAGCATCCCGGGCTGGGTTCGTGGATGCACAAGAAGCTTGGTCGCATCCACAAGGAATTACCTGCTGCCGTGCAGATCGGAGGCGGTGTCGGGCCCGGTTACATGGGTGCTGAATTCGCACCGGTACCGCTGGGCGACCCGTCCAAAGGGCTTGAGAACACGAAACAGCCCCCATACCTGAAAGACAGCGCATTCGACAAACGTATGAGTCTGTCCACCGCGTTTGACTCGTCCTTCCGTCGCCGGGCCGCTTCTAACAGCAAGGTCCGTGGATACGACGACCTGTATACGGAAGCAATCGGCCTGCTCCGCAGCAAAGACCTTGCTGCGTTCGACATCATGAAAGAACCGGCAGCCACTCGTAATGCGTATGGTGCCTCGAAATTCGGCCGTGGTGCGCTTCTGTCTCGACGACTCGTCGAACATGGCGTGAGGTACGTTGAGGTCTCGCTGGGCAGTTGGGACAACCACTATGAGTTGTGGAATACTCTGCCGGGCAAGGCTGCGGAACTCGACAATGTCGCCGGACAGCTTCTGTCCGACCTACAGCAGAAAGGCCTCCTGAAAGACACGCTGGTTGTCATCGGAACGGAATTTGGTCGTAAGCCGAAGATCAACGAGCGCAATGGTCGCGACCACCATCCGGCTGCGTTCTCAAGCGTGCTGGCAGGAGGTGGAATCAAGGGCGGGCAGGTCTACGGCAAAACGGATGCGGACGCCTTCCATGTCGAGGATGATCAGGTGTCCGTCGAGGAATTGAACGCGACCATCGCCACGGCTCTGGGGATTCGTCATGACCAGGAAATCCACTCACCGGATGGCCGACCATTCACGATCGGAAACGGCGGAAAACCGATCGCGAAACTGATTTGATCGAGTTCGACAGTGCCCCATTCCAGCGCGCGCTCATGGCTGGCTGTCGATGTCGGTAACAGCCGCGTCAAGGCCGGGTTGTTTGTGTCGGATCTCGACATGACGGAGCAAATCCTGCCCGACTGCAAAGCCTCCTTCAATACGCCACTGGAAGACGGACTCCCCTGGGACGAACTGCTGACCGTTCAGAACGGTATGGATTTTCGAGGGGTTGTCGTTGGTTCCAACCAGCAGGGTGTTGATCGAGTCGCCACCGAATGGTCACAGCAGTCGGAAGTCGAGTTGCTTGTCGTCCGTGATTCGCGGCAGTTT
This sequence comes from uncultured Planctomycetaceae bacterium, assembly GCA_964431285.1. Lineage (GTDB taxonomy): Bacteria > Planctomycetota > Planctomycetia > Planctomycetales > Planctomycetaceae > CAUZFZ01. Next base: position 5,732 of record CAYSJO010000799.1, on the reverse strand, counting down.
CCGATCTCGGTTGATGTCGACTTCCCGGACCGCGTCGGGTTTGATCGGCTCTTGAATGCTGTAGCCGTCAACGTCATTCGCAATCCGACACACGCGGCGATCGTCGTCGACTGCGGCACAGCCACCACGATTGACCTCGTCACTGCGGACGGAACGTTTGGTGGCGGTGCAATTCTTCCGGGATTTGCGCTTAGCGCGACGGCGATGCATCATTACACCGAGCGGCTGCCGCTCATCTCGATCGGCCAGATCGTGGATGTCGATGTTGAAACAGGTGCCCATCCACCACTTGGCCGCAATACCGAAGCAGCGATGATTAGTGGGGTCTTCTGGGGACAGGTGGGCGCGATTCGCGAGCTGATTCAACGTATCGGCGAGCCATTGGCTGGGCCGTTCGATATTGTGTTGACCGGGGGCGGTTCCCGTTTGCTGGCGCCACAGTTTTCCGGCGCAATTCACTGCCCGTATCTGCCGCTGCAGGGACTGATCGTAGCCGCAGCATCCCGAGACGCTGGTTGATCAATGAATGAGCAGAGTCTGACCGAAGGCGCTCGCCGCGCGGTCGAGCGAGCTGTCGACGCCGCGACTGAGTGGATGCACACCATCGTGCGTCCCGCTCACCTGCTCTGGTCGCTTCTCGAAGAAGAATCGATCGCCTGCGAATCGCTCGAACGGGCCGGCGTGACTCTCCAGATGGTGCTGGCTGCCGATATCTGGAGCGGGGCACATCCACCCGTTGGCGACGAGTCAATTGATGATGACGAGACTCTGGATGCTTTGACCCGTGACGTTTCGGCCGCACTGTCCATCGTCGTCGCCGATCCCATCGAAACCGAGTCGTTTCAGCAAGTGCAGTTTCATGCCAGATGGGAGGCTCGAACTGACGATTCGGAAGTCGGTACCGAACATTTGCTGGCCGGGCTGGTGGCAGTTGAGTCACCGGTCTCCACGATGCTTCAGCGATACGGCCTCGCCAGTGAAACACTTGCAACCGCCAGTGCCGATGAAGCAGAGCTCGCTGAACCGATGCCCGTCACGTTCGAGATCGATTTCGGAGCCGACACGGACAGTGACCAGACAGCAGCGTGCCGAATTATCGACGCGGCTGCCAACCGAGCCCGAGAAGGTCTGCGAGTTGTCGAGGACTACGTCCGATTCACACTCGATGATGCGCATCTCAGTCGCCTGCTGAAACTGACCCGTCACCAGCTGAGTGCGATCACACAGATCCTGGACTCGCAGGGTCTGATTGCGTCACGCGATACAGAAGCGGATGTAGGAACGGAGCTCCATACGCAATCCGAAATGACTCGTGCGACTCCTCTGGACGTCGCTCAAGCCAGTCTGAAGCGTGCTCAGGAAGCGGCCCGCACACTGGAAGAGTTCTCCAAGGTGGTCACTGGAACGGTCCCGCCGGGCGAGGTCAGTGTGCCGGAGCGGTTCGGTCGATTGCGGTACGACCTGTATTCGCTGGAAAAGGCGATCCTAACGACGGCAGGGTCGAACGAGCGACTCGAACACTGCTCGCTGTATCTGCTGTTGACTGCGGATCTATGTCCCGACGGACTCGAAAATGTCCTGGGCGAAGCGACCAGTCACGGCGTGCGGATTGTACAGCTACGAGAGAAATCTCTGGCCGATCAAGAGCTATTGGTTCAAGCCCGTCGTATTCGTGAGCTGACGTCGCAGACTGACACACTGCTCATCATGAATGATCGTCCGGACCTAGCAGTGCTATGTGGGGCGGACGGCGTGCATGTCGGCCAGGATGAACTCTCCGTGCGGGACGTCCGACGGATCGTCGGACCAGAACGACTGATCGGAGCATCAACACACTCAATCAAGCAGGCCCGGCAGGCTGTTCTGGACGGTGCCGATTACCTTGGTGTCGGTCCAGTGTTCTCCTCAAAGACGAAGTCGTTCGACGAATTTGCCGGCCTGGAATACGTACGTCAGGTTGCTGACGAGATCACATTGCCATGGTTCGCGATTGGCGGAATCAGTTCGGAGAACCTGGCAGATGTCCAGGCGGCCGGTGCGCGACGTGTAGCGGTGAGTGCCGCGATCTGTGGAGCCGCGTCACCGGGTGCAGTAGCAGCCGATATGGCCGAGCAACTGGCAAATGGCTAGCCTGCCGCCGCTCGCTTAAGTTTGTCTTCTCAGCCAGCGTCAGGGATCGACCGGGCGGATATGGAAATCCTTCAGGCAATCATTCTGGGAATTGTCCAGGGCGTCGGTGAATTCCTGCCGATCAGCTCGTCGGGACATCTGGTCATTGCGGGTGAGTTGCTGGACAAAGTTTTCAAAACAACGACGAGCAATTCTGAGAAACTGCTGCTGAATGTCACGCTGCACGCGGGCACGCTGTGTGCCATTCTGATTGTGTACCGCGAAGCGATCTGGAAACTCCGGATTCAACTCGGCGTCTGCATGCTGCTCGTGGTTGCTTCGATTCCCGCTGGAGTCGCCGGCGTCGCGTTTCACGAGCTCTTCGAAACTGTCTTTGCCACACCGCTTGTTGCGGGAGTCGCACTGTTCGCAACGGCGGGCCTGCTGTTCGCCGGCCATCGGCTGGAACGGGGCGAGATTACTTACGAGCAGCTCACTTCCCGACAGGCCATACTGATTGGTGTGTGCCAGGCGGCCGCTCTGATGCCGGGCATCTCACGCAGCGGAAGCACGATCTCAGCCGGTCTGATCTGTGGCCTGAAGCGGGAGTCCGCCGCCGCGTTCTCGTTTCTGATGGCGATCCCGGTGATCGGTGGCGCGGCTCTGGTTGAAAGCCTGTCAGTCCTGTCGGGTGAAGTGGTCGTCGAATCGCCCATGGCCCTCATCGCCGGAGGTCTGACAGCGTTCGTTGTCGGGCTGCTCGCACTACGGTGGCTGGTAGGCTTTATCGCGAAGGGACGGCTGCACTGGTTCGTGTTCTACTGTGTCGCGGCCGGGACACTGGCGGTCATCTGGCAACTGTTTGCTGCTGTGATGTCCATCGGTTGAGGTGACGGGACGCTTCGCTGACCCGTTTCCATCCACGTGCCCTCGTACATCTGGATGACGCACCGGGAATCCAGACGAGCAGGCTGACCTGGTTGCATCAGTGCATGGCAACGACTCCAATCTGCAGGCTGGAACTGCCTCAAAAAATGCGGACCGGAGCCTTAGATGCGACACACTCTCAATAGTGCCTTGATCCTGCTGGCCCTGGTTGTCTCGACACGCGCAGACGACGTCGATCCGGCTCCTCCGCGCGTGAACACTTTGCCGACGGTGAAGGAACCAGGTCCCAGCAAGTATGACCGCGTCACTTTTCACTCTGCAGCAAAGTCGCTGCCGGCTGGAGCCGTCACGCATGACTGGAAGACGTTTCTGGGGCCCACTCACAATGGCATCTCCACGGAAACGAAGCTGCTCAAGAAATGGCCAGAGGGTGGACCGAAACCTGTCTGGGAATTGAGCAAGGGCATCGCCTACACGTCGCCGTCGATTCAGGGCAAGTACCTGGTGTTTTCGCATCGGGTTGATGACGAAGTGCTGGTCGAATGTCTGCATCCCGCAACCGGACAGCAGTACTGGCAGTTCAAGTATCCGTCGGAATATCGCGACCGGTACGGGTATGGAAGCGGTCCACGAGCGAGCGCCGTCATTGATGACGATCGTGTTTATATTCTCGGCGTTGAAGGCGAGTTTTTCTGTCTGCAACTGAAGACCGGACGCGTCATCTGGGAACGCAACGTCAATCGCGACTTCGGCGTGTCGCAGGACTTTTTCGGGACGGTTGGCACACCGCTGCTGCAGGGGGATTTGCTGATCCTGAATGTGGGAGGTCGCCAGGGCCCGTGCGTTGTCGCGTTCAACAAAATGACGGGCCGAGCCGTCTGGACGGCTGGAAAAAACAAATGGGGGCCCAGTTACGCCTCGCCGATTCCCGGGACGATCCACGGTCAGCCGCGCGTGTTCGTTTTTGCTGGCGGAGACAGTGATCCCGCGACCGGTGGGCTGCTTTCGATCAATCCGACCAACGGCGCCGTCGATTTTGAGTTTCCCTGGCGAAGCTCAAAGTATGAATCCGTTAATGCGTCGTGCCCGGTCGTGATCGGTGACGATCGCGTGTTTGTCTCGGCGACGTATCGCAAAGGCAGCGCATTGCTGCACATCAAGCCAGACTTCTCGCATGAGACGTTGTGGACCATGTCGGATCGTGAACGTAACACCGACGATGATCAGCTCGGGCTTCACTGGAACACGCCGATTTACAAAGACGGCTATCTGTACGCTTTTGATGGCCGGAATGAGCCGGACGCGTCATTGGTCTGCGTGAACACAAAGACCGGCAAGGTCGTGTGGCGCGAGGAGCCGGAATGGGAAGAGTCGCTGGAACTCAACGGCGAAACACAGAAGCTGACTCTCAGCACGTTGCGCGGCTCACTCATGCATGTTGACGGTCAGTTTCTGTGCATCGGAGAACTCGGGCACCTGCTGTGGCTGAACCTGAGTCCGGATGGATATAAGGAACTGCAACGGTCGTGGCTCTTCGCATCTCGCGAAACCTGGGCCCCACCCGTTATCAGCCGCGGTTTACTCTATATGACGCAGAATCAACGGGACCTGATCAGCCGGAAGGGCCCTCGGCTGATCTGCTACGACTTTCGGGCCGCCGAATAGTCTGCGACTGCGTCGAAACGACACCCTTCCAAACGCACTGCTGAGTCGCACATCGGATGAGCCAGTCAGAGACGAGGCAATTGACGTGTCCCAACGGACACCGCTTTGACATGCCGGACTCTGAGAAAGCGCCCAGCAGCGTGAATTGTCCCGAGTGCGACGCGGACGTTCTGGTTGAACCGGGCGACAATGCGGCTGCCGGATCCGTCGGCCGAGGCCGCAGTCTGTGGGCGGTCATGGGGCAGGGGGATCCAGCGTCCCAACCGGCGGACGAAAAGACGGAGCCGACATCGAAAGAGTCCGATCCGCAGTCGTCCACGGAAGATGAGCATCCTCCAGAAAAGTCGCCGGTCGTCGAACCGCCGAAGCCATCGTTCGTCAAGAAAACTGTCAAACCGATTGAGGCCACGGAAGACTCCGGGACTGACGACTCTGCCCCCGAGCGGGACCCGGACGAGGCCAACGCTGGAGAAGGCAAGACCACTTCGAGCGAATCGGAATCAGAACGCCCTCGCGGTCTGTGGGCGATGATGGGAGCACCTGCATCGCCGGCGACAGAGAGCCATTTAGAGTCCGCCGACGTTCAAACTGATGACTCTGCCGAGGACGCGGGCGACGACGGACGAGGCACAGACAAGAGTGACTCTGAAGTCGATTCCGAAGTCGGCGAAAAACATGCGCCGTCGTCCTCGCCCGAGCAGGATGAGGAAGAGTCTGACCTCGACGACGACGATGAGTGGTCGCTGACAGACGAGGACGAGGAAGACGGATGGGATGTCGAAGACCCTCAGGCAGATCTGGATGATCTCGATTCGTTGCTGCCGCCACCGGAACCGACTCCCGTGGAAGGTCCGCCACCGGGTGCACGCAAGGGTGTCGCTGCACTGGCGGCCGGAATCGCGGCAACGCTTCTGGCGGGGCTCACAATTCTGCCGTGGTTCTGGGTGAAATTCCCGAGCACCGTGTCTGGAGTGGCGGCTTTGGTGTTCGGTTACCAGGCGATGGGAGAACGCCGACGGGCGCGCGAACGGAAACTGCCATTCACGGCTCTGGCCGGGATGATGTTTGGT
>CAYSJO010000798.1:0-5899 GCA_964431285.1 uncultured Planctomycetaceae bacterium | reverse complement strand
GGGTGGCGCTCGTCGCCGCGCGGAGTGTAGCGCAGCGGGGCTTGTTCCCAAACTTTGCTTCCCGGAACAGTACGTTGAGTGGGTATCGGGGACACGACACACCGGACGGTGGATCGGGGACGTGTTCGCAACATCCGAGTTGAGTTCCAGGATGCGTTGAAAAGAACGATGCTTCACCATGTGGTCTCCCTGTTTCTCAGGGAGTCGTGACAGTCTGCGTTCTTTGTTCTGCCCCAGGGTGCATCACTCCATGATCAATATGTTCAGCGACACGGTCACGCAGCCGACTGCCGGAATGCGTGAGGCCATTTTCAACGCCGAATGCGGCGATGATATGAATGCCGACGACCCGACCGTCAATCGGCTCGAAGCTATGATCGCCGAATTACTCGGTAAGGAATCGGCGGTTTACGCGTGCTCGGGGACGCAATCGAATCAGATGGGCGTCCGGACCCATTGCCTGCCTGGCGATGAACTGTTGATTGACGAACGCGGTCACATCGCAAACTTTGAGGGCGGGGCACCGGCCGCACTGAGTGGAGTCACCTGCCGCACGATTCGCGCGCGAAGTGACAGCGCGATGTTGGACGTCCCTGATCTGGAAGGTCGTATCCGGGCCGATAATCAGCATCTGTGCGTGACGAAGCTACTGTGTGTTGAAAACACAGCCGGCGGAGGCGGTGGTCGACCCTGGCCGCTGGAGCATCTCAATCGAGTCTGCGACTGGGCGCATGGAAACGGGCTGAAGACACATCTGGATGGAGCCAGGTTGTTCAACGCCGTCGTCGCATCGGGACACACAGCACGTGATGTCTGCGCTGGCCTCGATACGGTATCGATCTGCTTTTCAAAAGGACTCGGCTGTCCGATGGGTTCCATTCTGGTCGGCTCGGCAGACGACATCGTGCGAGCCCGACGCATTCGTAAAATGATGGGCGGCGCCCTGCGTCAGGCGGGCATTGTTGCGGCGGCGGCGGTTTATGCTCTGGAAAACCACGTCGAACGTATGGCCGACGACCACGCCAACGCTCAAGCTTTCGCTAAGGTGATTGTCGGCATTGACGGGATCAACGTCGATCTGTCCGCCGTCCAGTCCAACATGGTGTTCTTCCACGTTGATCCCGACATCGGCGACGCCGGGCAGATGTCAGCTGCACTACGAGAGAAGGGCGTTCGCATCGGAGCGATGGGCCCACACCGAATGCGAGCGTGCACGCATCTGGATGTCACTCGCGAGCAGGTCCTGCAGGCAGCTGACGCGATTCGTGAGTGCGTTCAGCAGGGGGTTGGACAGTTCGCGACACTCCCCTACGGACCGTTCGCCCGCGCGTGAAAAAAGTCGGAATGGTTCGTCGAGACGCGCCCCGCCAACCATCTTCAATTGGATGCGGCGGCGATGTCGACGTCCTGGACGCTGAACTTCACGTCGATGTAGTCGACTTTCTTGTTCAGCGTAAAACGGAGCTTTGCGTCGGCTGGGGGCGGGTTGTCGGGATCGAGAGTCATTGTCCAGGCAAAACTGCCAGCCCCTCCTCCGAATGCCTCCATGGATTCCACACCGTCGAATTCCTGCACCACGTCACCGGTCGCATCAACGAGTTCGGGGGATTGCAGGCCGAGGCCTCCACCGTCGGTCATTTGGCTGACCAGTTTGGGATCCGGGTTGTCCCAGGTCAGCTTCCAGAACTTGAACTTGAGGCCACCGCCCAGATCCTCTTCGCCTTCCGACATCGACAGCATGAAACCGGCTTCCGTCAGTTTGTTGTCTGTCAGTTTCTTACCGATGAAACTGGCAGCGTCTGCAACTTCGAATGATTCAGAATCAGCCAGCACGCGCAGCTTTATCATGCCGTCGGCTGATGCGATGGAGTCGGGCATGTTCGCGGGCGGATCGAATGCGATCGCCACCTGGCAGCCGTCTTCCGGATGCTCGACGAAGAAGTCATCATGATCGATCTGAAAGAACCCGCCACCTGACGCGAACAGGCTGCGGTCACGCAGCGTGAGGTCTGTGCCGTTGTTGTCCTTCGCAGCCGTTAACATTGGGAATCCCCAGGCGTTGGCCGCCTTTGCGTCGTCGCCAACGATATCGAGAACGAGCTCGATGGCTTTAGGCTGCTCATTGCCTTCGTTATCGAAATCGAGTTCCTCGCTGATACCGGCTTTTGAGGTGATCTGAACCGGCATCGCCGGACGTGTCGCCATAGGGGGATCGGGTTTCGGAATTCCGAAGTCGTTCAAGTCGCCAGGCCCGAGTCCCGTTGGACCGCCACCCGCCATCAATCCACCTGCCAGCATGGGAATCATCTCTCCCACTTCAGCCACGGCTCGCTGGACTGACTGAGCGGACATGCGGGTGGAGACCATCGCGACATTGCCCTGCGATGACGTCTTGAGTGATCGCAGCAGCGTGTCAACGATTGGCTGCACGGGCTCGGGAGCCAGGGCTTTGGTGAATTGCCACATGCCGGCCAGTTCCTGAGCGACCTGACCCAGTGCGGTTCCCATTGCGCCAGCCGCGGTCGCGTCGGCACCTAGCAGTCGAATTTCCAGCGCGAAACTGTCGGTCAGGCCGAATCCCACCGAAAACCCATTCAACTGGCCTTTGATTGCGGCCAGCAGCGCGTCTCCACCGGGTGACCCGGTTGACTCTTCAGGAATCTGATCGGTCAGTCCGGTCGGATCAGCCGGCACGAACGCGATGACCATTTGATTTGTGGCGTCAACGAATGCAAGTTCCGGTCGCGGCGGTGCATTGGGGCCTTGGTCCATCAATGCCGTCAGAACTGGTTCGTCAGCCAGCACGAGCGTTTTCAGATCAGGCATGTAGATGCAGGGTGTTTCGCCTGCAGCGAGTGCCCGGTAGTAGCTCTTACTGCTGTGGTTGGCTTTTTCGAACAGTTCGGCCTGAACGTCCAGAAACTGTGTATCGAACGGAAGTCGCAATCGGACGACAGCGACCAGTTTGTCTTTCGGGTTTTCGAGCGCAGCCGGCCCGGCCACGGCGGTCATCTGAGCCAGTTCTGTCACGTCGCTCACCCCAGCCGTCACATTGTCGATGTCCGCCACCGTCAGTCCCGTCGCAGCTTTCATCATTGCGAACGTGCTCTGTACATCTTCATTGTCGTGAAACGGCATCAGCAATTCGGAATTCCATGCGTCGAAGACTCGCACATTGACGAGCAGTTCTGCGTCTGACGGAATCCAGGCTAAATCGATCGCCGGCCCACTCGCCACGTTGACCGTCGTCGCTGGCGTGGCAGGCGTCGTTGCTGGTGTCGGAGGCGTCGGTGTTGTTGGTCCAGCTGCGGGTGGTGTCACAGTACCCGGTGTGGGCATGGGTGATGTGGATGCGACTGTTCCCGGGGCCGGCGTCGCCGGGATCGTCGAACCCGCGCCGACGCTTCCGAGGCGCGACTCCACAAGCTTTGCGATCATCTGCTGCCGCTCAAGTCGCTTCTGCCGACGAAGCGTGGAAAGTAATTCCCGGCGATGCGATTCCAGAGCAATGCGAACATCACCCTGCACTTTTTCCAGAGACGCGTCCACGTTGATGCGGTTGCTCGGTGACAATTCCAGTTGCACGGCTGCCGCGAAGTCCTCGGCGGCGTCTTCGTGCCGCTTGAGTTGCTCCAGACACAGCCCTCGAAAGTAGTAGACGCGGGGGTCTCGCGTCTGATGCTCAATGATCTGATCAAGCAGCAACCCCGCACGCTGGTAATCGCCGGAAAAGTATGCCCCACGCGCTTCCGTATACATCCCGTCAAGAGCCCTGGCTTTTTTCTGATAACCGGCGTTGATGGCGGCCGTGCGTCGAGCTTCTCGACGGTACTTCTCGACAGTTCGCCGGGCACTTCCCTGAACCTTCTCCAGAGCCCGATTCACGTCGCCTCCACGACTGAGTCCAGATGCTTCCAGCTCAGCGGCAAAGGTGAAGTCGGCGGCAGCCTCGTCGGGTTGACCGTTCCCCAGTCGTGCCAGGCCGCGGAAGTAATACTGCCGGGCATCTTTGCTGCCATCGCCAATGGCCACTGTCAGCAAAGCCTCAGCGATCTCATGGTCACCGGCAAAGTAGGCGCTCAGCGCCTGACTGTAGGTGCGACTCTGAGCGAAGGCGGTTGAGCTGACAGCCAGTGCGCTCAACGTGAGACAGACAACGAGTGACTTCCGAAACATAACGGCACTCCGCAGGTCGAAAGAATCAGGCGATCCCTGCCTCGGATTGAGGTTGACAGCGTCCCGTGATTCTACACGTGACGTGTGTCGCATCCCAAGTGGCGATTCCCAACGCAGCACTGTTGGCCACGAATCCGGGCGTGTCGTCGCGGCACGGAAAAGCTCGCGGCCTGTCCGGGTTCGAGCGTCTGTCGCAGTTGTCGGGACATTTTTCAATCGAATTCTGAAACAAACAGTCGTCACACGCGACCACCTTTGTGAGCCCATTCGTCCAAGTCTGCCATCTGAACAGATGCGGATAACGGGGAAACAAGGTCGGGCCCTCGAAACCCCCATTCGCGGCTATACCGCGTTGTTTAACCTGAGAACATGAGGAGAATGACAATGACTTTGAAGCCCCTGCATTACGGGCTGGCGGGAGCGGCCGGTATGCTGTGTCTTGGCGGGCTAATGTTTGGAACGGACCTGCTCAGCTATGTCAGCACGTCGACCGGAGAATTGCGTGCGACGGTTCGAGATTCCGTCCCCGTCGAATTCGAATTGCAGCGAGCTCGCAATCTGATCGACGAGATTCTGCCGGAGATTCATGCAAACGTCCGGCTCATCGCCGAGGATGAAGTCGAGATCGCAGCGCTTGAGAAGGACATCGAGCGGTCCGAGGAACAGGTCGAAACCGACCGGATGGGACTGGCTCGTCTGCGGTCAAAGCTGGACGAGTCAGGCTCGAAGTTGGAAATCTCCGGCCGAATGGTCACTCGCGAACAGGTCACCGAAACGCTGGCGCATCGTCTGGCCCGTCTGAAGGATGACGAGATGATTCTCTCCAGTAAGCAGCGTCTGCTCGAATCACGACAGAGTTCGCTGGCCGCCGCCACGCAGATGCTCGACGGAGCCCGCAATCGCAAACGGGAACTCGAGGAGAAAGTCGAATCGTTGGTTGCTCAGCATCGGCTGCTGCGGGCGTCGGCGGTCGGCTCCGGCTCTCGCGTGAAGATCAACGACACTAAACTGTCAAAGGCGGATCAGCTTTTGAGTGATATTCAGAAACGGCTCGACGTTTCCGAACGCGTGCTTGCCCACGATGTCGTGCCGGAACTCATACTGGAAGAAGCGATCAACGAAGCGGACCTGTTGGCGGAAGTCGACGCTCACCTGGAGTCAGCCCAATCAGGTTCCGAAGTTGCAGCAATCGAAGAGTAATGCCCGTACCTCGTTCCAGCGCAGAGCTGGAGCGAGGTTCTTTTGTGACTGAACTGAAACGAGCCCGGCCAACCCTCTTCACCAGGATGCGAAGCGTGTTCAATCTGCATCTGCGACAAGCTGAAGCGGCGTTGAGCGAAGGTCGCTTTGAAGAAGCGGCGGAGCTGGCGACCCGCGCCGATGTCCGCCAGCATCACGACGGGCAGAAATTGCTCTCGCGGTTGACGGCTGCTCTGGTGGCTCGTGGGCAGTAACATCTGGAATCCGGACGCACGGACGAATCAGAGCGGGATTGTCGCCTGGCAAGCGGGCTCGGCGGGAATCAGTCGGATGTCGCCAAATTGATGGCCTCAATCGCCGAGACGATCAATGACGAACGTGGCGCGTCCCGGATCGAACTGCCGGCCGGAGTCTTCCAATTGTCGATCACGGGAGCGGACGAGGACGGTGCAATTACCGGCGATCTGGATATCACCGACACGCTGACCATCGTCGGCGCCGGAGCAGATGCAACGTATATCGC
>CAYSJO010000797.1:0-15174 GCA_964431285.1 uncultured Planctomycetaceae bacterium | reverse complement strand
AACCTGGTGGACATTGGTGATGCTCTGAATCGATACCTCGCGGATCACGGGCGGTAGCCGGCGGGCGTAGATTGGGATGATGTTGGCTCGGTAGTCGAAACCGGTCTGCACGGCTTGATGACGGCGTTGCTGCCGTATCTGAATCAACGCGTGCTGGTCGGTGCGATCGATCGCACGAAGCCATGGAACGATCCAGTCAACTTTCCGGCCATGAGTCAGCCAGTGCCCGTGTTTCTCGTCCCGGACGTCGAACGCGTTCCCAACGGGCAGGGATACGCAACGACGCACTACTCGGGCGTCGGTGGCGAGATTCTGACCGATGACGGGCGGGTCAGTCTGGGAGTGTTCGGACGCGATTCGCATGTGACGCGCTTTGACATTACTGACGGCCTTTCGCAGACGATGATCGCAGGCGAGATCAATCGCGCCTTTCCAGCCTGGGGAAATCCCAGTAACTGGCGCCAGACCGGACGAGGACTGAACCAGGAAGTCGCCGGATTCGGCAACGCCGACGGAACCGGGGCCCACTTTTTGATGGCAGACGGCAGCGTCCGGTTCTTTCCGAATCGGACATCCCCCAAAGTCCTGGATCGTCTGAGTACTCGTGACTCAGGGGATGACCCTGGAATCGATCCCGTCGAGTGATGGTCGCGCACCCGTCCTCGCAGAGTCACTCAGGAACCACCCGGCCTACAACAAACGAGGCTACCCGATGAAACGTCTGTGGCTCTTACTTCTGATGCTGTCGACTATTGCCATCACAACCGACACAGCGGTCGCTGACCCGCCGACAGGGGGGCAGCAGTCGGTAAAACTCGATGCGCAGGTTCGAGTCCAGATGGACTACCTGCTTTATCTGCCGAAAGGTTACGAAAAGCAGGATTCCTGGCCGCTCGTTCTGTTCCTGCACGGTGCCGGGGAGCGAGGCGATGACCTGGAACTGGTGAAAGTGCATGGTCCGCCGAAGCTGATCGCCGCGGGCAAGGACTTTCCGTTCATCGTCGCGTCACCTCAATGCGCGAAGGATCGCAGGTGGGAACCCATCGAACTGGTGGCGCTTCTGAATGATCTCGGAAAGAAGTACAAGGTCGATGACCGGCGAGTCACCGTGACCGGGCTCAGCATGGGCGGGTTTGGCGCATGGGAACTGGCGACCTACATCCCGCATCGGCTGGCGGCCATCGCGCCGATCTGCGGCGGTGGTGAGAAGTACTGGGCGAAGCAGTTCGCTCCCATGCCCGTCTGGGTATTTCATGGTGCCAAAGACACCGTCGTTCCTCTGGAACGATCGCAGATCATGGTGGATGCGCTCAGGAAGCAGGGCGGTGATCCGAAGCTCACGATCTATCCCGATGCCGGTCACGATTCATGGACCGAGACCTACGACAATCCAGAACTCTACAAATGGCTGCTTGAGCAGAAGCTCGCCGAGTGATCTTCTCCACTGCTCCAGGTCGGCAACCTGAGGCAAATCCGGCCTTGTGCCGCAGATTATCGTCCGCGATCGACACAAAGTTGCTCTGTAACGGTTATCTCGATTCAGCGGGGTGATTCATCGTCCGATTAACAGAGAGGGTTCGACCAATCTGCCGAGGTTGCAATGCTCACTCTGATGACGCCAGCGGCACAGTCAGTCAAACGCCTGTCTCTGATTGCGTGCATTTGCTGTTTCTCTTCCGCAGCAGTCGCGCAGTCACAAATCGCGATCAGCGACAGCGGTGTCGGTGAGATCGACTCAGCGACGATCGGATATCAGATTCGGTCTCGATTCGATGCCACTTACGGGGCCGACAGAATCAATCGGGGTGAGTACATATGGGCCTCGCCAGCGGCCGTCAGTAATGGTCCGAGCAACATCGAATCCAACGTCAATTACCAGAGTGTCTCGACGTATCTCGAGTATGCACTGTCCAGCGAATTCTCGATCTTCGTACAGGGCGGATTTCTGGCAGTCAATCCGAGAAATAACTTGAACGCGTCCGGCTTTGGAGACGTACGGGTTGGCTTCAAGTATGGACTCGTTCAGGAGTCGGACACCCTCGTCACGTTCCAGATGAAGTTCTACGCGGACAACGGTGACGCTGATCGCGGGTTAGGGACGGGACATTTCAGCATCGAGCCGGGACTCCTGTTTCTTCGCCAGTACGATTGGTTCATCCTGGAGGGTGAGCTGAAGCAGTGGACGGCAATTGATGGGACTGACCCGTTTCAAGGCACTCTCATCCAGTACGGCCTGGGAGCCAGTACAAATCTGGCACCGTGGGGGCTTCCGGACATCCGGCCAGTTGTCGAACTGTTCGGCTGGTCGTTCCTGGACGGAGAAACCAGTTACCGGGAGGCCTCCGGACTCGGAGTACGGGAAGACGCTGACGGGACTACGATCATCAATGCCAGGATCGGCACGCGCCTGAATCTGACCGATTCAATGGACCTGTACCTTGGCCACGGCTGGGCACTGACGGACGAACAGATTTACGAAGACATGTTTCGCGTCGAGCTGCGTCTGGCATTCTGACCCCGCGTTCGACTCACAACTCCGGAATCGGATCGTCTTTGCCGATGTCCTGCTTTTCCCAGTTTACCTTCCCGTCCTTGTAGATCAGGATGCGAGCCCTGCTGCCAGGTGCAGGTTTCTCATTCACCTTCGGCAGCCATTTGCGATGCTCGCGAATGATCGACGCATACTTTGCTTCACCGGCAAGATTCGTCCATTCGTTGGGGTCGTTGCGCATGTCGTACAGTTCCTGAGAACCATCGGCGTAAACGATGTACCGCCAGTTCTCTGAACGTACTCCGTGGTTGTCGTGATTGTGTGTGGTGACTGCCATGCGTGCCCGCGATGTATTGGCGTCCCGCAATTGAGGAACCAGGCTCAGGCCTTCCAGTGTGTCATTCTTCGGCAGCCCACACAGCTCGAGCAGCGTCGGGTACATGTCCAGCAGTTCGGCCGGCTGGCTGCACTTTGCGCCGCTGCTGACGCCGGGTCCTGCGAACATCAGGGGGACACGAGCCGAGCGGTCCCACAGAGTGTTCTTGCCGGTGATCAGCTTCTCACCCAGATGCCAGCCGTGATCCGACCACAGCACGATGATGGTGTTGTCGGCCTTTCCGCTCGCCTCAAGCGCTTTCAACACGCGTCCAACCTGACTGTCCACAAAGCTGGTGCACGCCAGATACGACCGCACGAGGTTCTTCCATTGGTTGGCTTCTTCAAGGAACTTGAACCGTGGCTCAGGCAGTTTCCAGTGCAGATACCACGAAAACAGCGGTGTGTCGTCACGATCGTTCCGCTGCAGTGGCGGCAGTTTGAGAGTTTCTTCGGGATACAGATCGAACCACTTCTGAGTCGCATAGCACGGCACGTGTGGCAGAAAGAAACCGCACGACAGAAAGAACGGCTCGTCGCCCATTTGTCCAAGTTGATCGACCGCCCAGCTCGCGACCTTCCAGTCGCCCTTGTCTTCGTCTTTGTGCGGAAAGACGCCCCAGTCGACAAGTGGGTGCGCCGCCGGCGTCTTCACAAGCTTTTCTTTGGGCCGCACACCCACACCCGGTGGAGGGCCGACCACGTGAAACTCGCTGTCGGTTTTCCTGCGACCGTAGCCGCCGTGATAAATCTTGCCGGTCGTGTAGGTCCGGTACCCGTGCTTCGTCAGATACTGCGGCAGAGTGACGTGATCCTTGAATCGTGGCAGTGTCCGAAACCACGGAGCCAGCCCGTAGATGCCCGTGGTCGACGGACGCAGTCCGGTCATCAGACTCGTCCGCGACGGATTGCATAGCGGCGACTGACACTGAGCGTTCGTAAACAGCGTCCCTCTTGCCGCTAGGGCGTCGATGTTCGGAGTCTTGACCTGAGGATGTCCGCCCAGGCAGCCGAACCAGTCGTTCTGGTCGTCGATGGCAATGAAAAGAATGTTCGGCTTCGCTCCCGCGTCTGCTGCCATCAACACTGCAGGCAGGCAGAACGCGGCGATAGCGACAGCGGCAATCCAGCGTAACCTGGTGGACATCGAGTGGCTCTCCGGGCAATTCTGAAAACGTTTGTTGAGGAGGTCGACCGTGTGTCGTTCTTTAGCAGAGGTCGGTATACGCGTCGATAATGCAGGCGTCTCGCTTCTCCCATAGGCGAGTTGGTCGTAGCTGGATTGGCAAGAATTCAGCCACATTTGTGCCCGGCTTAATTCTTGCCAATCCAGCTATTCCAATCGTGGAACTGTTGAGTTCAGCCAAATTGAGTATTCATGATGACAGCCCCACTGCGAGCGCGGTGGCCATATTCTCACGGAGAGCAACATGTCGGGCCCGAAACACTGAATTCTCGCCAGCCTCGTCCTTCTGAGTGGCACGCTGTCAGCAGCGGAGTATCCCACATTCGACACCGCCATCGCGTGGCGGAACGACTTGCAGCAGGCGGCTGACGAAGCGAAGTCGACCAACAAACTGCTGTTCGTCATGCACCTGTCCGGCAATCTGGCCAAGAGTGCATTCACCTGAAACAACGCCGAAAAATACAGAGCAGGTGCTCTGTCAGACTCGGCGGTCGGCGAACTCGTCGCGAATGGATTCATTCCAGCCTACCAGCAGGTTGGCCAGTTTGTTTCGAGCGGGACAGTCACCACGTTTCAAGACAAGACGTATGAACGTGTGGCCAAGCGAGGTGGCAATGTGGTCACATTTTTCTGCACGCCCGATCAACAGGTCCTTGGCTGGGTCGTCGGGCCTGTTGCTGCGGAAGAAGTCATCTCCGCGGGAAACCAGGCGCTCAAAGCAAGCAAGGTTCTGAAGCTCTGGTCAAAGTGGGATGCCGTGAAGCAGCGGGAGAAGATTCGAGAACACTTCCTGTCTGAACTTCAACCACTCAATCGACAAGGAATGCGGGCCTGGACGAGTTTCGATTCGAAGGATGAAGGTCGTTTCGACGATGACGACGTCGCGCGTGTCTTCTCACTCGCGAAGGGCACGCGCAGCCGAACCCAGGCAGCGGTTTCGCAACAGATCAGCATGCTGGTCAAAGCCGGGATGTTCAGCAGCCCGCAGATTCGAGCCGAAGCGAGCCGCGCTCGGAACGCTGTTCGAGCCGACCTTTCACATATGGTCCTTGCCGATCTGCCCCTGGTCTCACTTGAATCGCTCCGGAAACCGATCTTCGAAGACCTCGCCCGACAGAAATTCGAACCCCGATCTGGACGAAATGACGAGTTGTTGAAGTCCGTCCGCGACAGTATCGACCAGGGACAACCAACTCTCCTGGTTCTGGCGGTAGATCTGGATGCGCCACGCAAAGACCCCGAACTGGCCGATCTACTCCGCTACTTTTCAGTTGAGCAGCTGACGTCCAAAGAGCTGACTCGATTGTCGGACGACCTTGATCAGCCGCCCGTGGAGACTCTGCGCGGGTTGGTGAATTTTGTTTTCCTGAATACACAGGGCGAGCGGACTGGTGTGATTGCCCTGGTCCGTTACGGAAAGAAAGGCCGTGGCTACCGATCGCTGCTTCGCGACTCGGAAGAAAAGCCACAACGCACCGTGGACGCACTGCTGCTCGAAGAGCTGAAGCGGGCACTTGACCGCGAATAGAACAGTGCGTTCTGGCAACGTGTTTCAGCAGTGTTCACGCTGCCGACCACGTATGTGTTCGGAATTCATGGGACGATGTTGCTGAGAGGTGGCCACGGGGGAGGCTTCGCATTGATTGCCGCCCAGGCGGTCCAACCGACGTCGTTCTGCGCGTCGGCCATCGGGACGAAACACGAAATCGGCGGGGCGTGCGGACGCCGCGATTCCTTGACGACACGATTGAAGTCGCGAGACTCCCGCCTTCGCGAACAGTCCCCAGTCCCCAGTTACAAACGCATAAACTAAAGGCGATATGTCATGTTTGAGTCTCTGCAGGCCGCGCCACCAGATGCCATTCTGGGGCTGGCTGAGGCGTTCCGGAACGACGCGAATCCGAACAAAATCAATCTGACTGTAGGAGTTTTCAAGGACGAATCCGGCCAGACGCCGGTATTGGAGTCCGTCAAAGCTGCTGAAGCTCGAGTGCTTGAATCGGAGACGAGTAAGGGATACCTGCCGATTGACGGTAACGCCGAATTCTGCCGGCTCACTCGTGAGCTGTATCTGGGAGCGGATCACGAAATCGTCACGTCCGGTCGCATCGTGACGGCACAATGTCCTGGCGGAACCGGGGCACTGCGAGTGGCCTCCGAATTCGTCAGCCGAAACCTGCCGTCTTCCTCGATTCATGTCAGCACGCCGACCTGGCCCAATCACCCTAAGGTATTTTCGGCCGCTGGACTGCACGTCGGGCAATATCCCTGGTTCGATTCCCAGTCACACGGGATCAACTTTGACGCTTTGCTGGCTGGCATCAACGAAATTCCGTCGGGAGACGTGATCTGCCTGCACGCCTGCTGCCACAACCCCACTGGAGCGGACCCCACTACGGAGCAGTGGAAGCAGATCGCCGACGCAGTCTATGACCGAGGCCTGCTGCCACTACTCGATTTCGCGTATCTCGGCTTTGGCCAGAGTCTTCAGGCCGACGCCGTCGCACTGAGGGAATTCGCGAGGCCCGGCAAGGAACTTCTGATTGCGTCCAGTTACTCAAAGAACTTCGGCCTCTATCGCGAACGAATTGGAGCATTGCTGGTCGTGACCGACTCGGCCGACACGGCAAAAGCCGTTGCCAGCCAGATCAAGACGACAATTCGCACGAACTACTCGAATCCACCGTCACACGGCGGTGCAATCGTGCAGACGATCCTTTCCGACTCCGAACTTCGTGGTCAGTGGGAAGCTGAACTGGCCGGCATGCGGGACCGAATCAACGGAATGCGTCGGCTCTTCACCGAGCTGATGTCCTCCCGCGTTCCGGACCAGGATTTCTCGTTCATCGAAAAGCAGTGCGGCATGTTTTCGTATTCGGGACTGACTGCCGAACAGGTCGACACGTTGAGTGAGCGAACGTCTATCTACATTGTCCGCGACGGCCGAATCAACGTCGCTGGAATCACTCCAGACAACGCCGAGACGCTGTGCGACGCGATTGCCGCGCTGATACGGGGCTGAAACTGTCGACGCGATCCCTTGCCGCCGCCACAGTGTGTGCAAGGCGAGTTTGCTGGCCTTGAGCGGCTGGTTCAGGCCAGTTGCCAAGCAGGGTGCCGTCATCAAGAATACGGTTGCGCACACGTACTGATCACTGAGTCACTCTGTGAAGGAAGCCTCGACGATGGACACAACGGCCAAACTGACACTCAACGGACAGGACCACGAGCTTCCGGTAGTCGTCGGAACAGAAAACGAAGTCGGAGTGGACATCACGAAGCTGCGGTCCGCATCCAAAGCCATCACTGTCGATCCGGGCTACGGAAACACCGGGTCCTGTGCCAGCAGCGTCTGCTTCATCAACGGCGAAAAGGGAATTCTGCGATACCGCGGCTACTCGATCGAGCAGCTCGCTGAACACGCGAAGTTTCCGGAAGTTTCGTGGCTGCTCATCAACGGAGAACTGCCAACAGAAACACAGTTGTCCAAATTCCGCGAAGAGCTGACCTACCACAGCATGATCCACGAAGACATGAAGAAGCTCTTCGAGGGTTACCCGCCGTCTGCTCACCCGATGGCGATTCTGTCGTCAATGGTCGCGTCGCTGTCGACGTACTACCCCGAAACCGACCAGAACGACATGGACGCGAACATTGTTCGCCTGATGGCCAAGGCCAAGACAATTGCCGCGTATGCGTACAAGAAGTCCATCGGGCAGCCATTCATTTACCCGCAGAATTCGCTGGGCTACGCCGCCAACTTCCTGCACATGATGTATTCCGTACCCTGCGAACCCTACGAAGTCGACCCAGTGCTGGAGGACGCTCTGAACGTCCTGCTGATTCTGCACGCTGAGCATGAGCAGAATTGTTCCACATCAACAGTTCGTATGGTCGGCAGTAGTCAGGCGAATCTGTACGCGTCGATTTCCGCCGGCATTTGTGCTTTGTGGGGACCACTTCACGGCGGAGCTAATCAGGCCGTCATCGAAATGCTGGAACAGATTCATGCAGACGGCGGCGGCATCGAAAAATACGTCAACAAGGCCAAGGACAAGAACGATTCGTTTCGCCTGTTTGGATTTGGCCACCGTGTTTACAAGAACTTCGACCCGCGGGCGACGATTCTGCGGAAGTCTGCCGAGGGCGTGCTGAACCGCCTCGGTATCCAGGATCCGCTGCTGGATATTGCACAGGAACTGGAACAGATCGCACTCAAAGATGAGTATTTCATCGAGCGCAACCTGTACCCGAATGTCGACTTCTACAGCGGCATCATTTACCGCGCGATGGGTATCCCGACGAACCTGTTCACGGTGATGTTCGCGCTCGGGCGGCTGCCTGGCTGGATCGCTCACTGGAAAGAACTCCGCGAGGATCCGAAGGCACGCATCAACCGTCCGCGACAGATTTACACAGGCTCCACTCAGCGCGACTTTGTGCCGATCGATCAGCGTTAGTCTGAGCGGCAAATACAAGCCCGAAGCGCAAGCGAGTGAATTCTTTGCCCGAGGCACGATTGACTCACTTGCGCTTCGGGCTCGTTTGCATTGCGATTCCAACATCCAGTTTGACGACGCACGAATCAGAATACGGACAGCACCATGGTCAAGACCGCATCAACAATGATCCCTCTGGGCACTCAGGCTCCGGATTTCTCGCTGCCGAACATCGATGGTTCCTCGGTGTCGCTCGCGGATGTGTCGAACGGTAAGGGATTGGTGGTGGTCTTCATGTGCAATCACTGCCCGTTCGTAGTCCACATTCGCAGTGCCCTGGCCGAGTTCGCCAGTGAGGATCTGGAGAAAGGGCTTTCGATCGTCGGCTTCAGCTCATACGACGTGGGCACGCACCCCGACGACAGT
This sequence comes from uncultured Planctomycetaceae bacterium, assembly GCA_964431285.1. Classification (GTDB taxonomy): domain Bacteria; phylum Planctomycetota; class Planctomycetia; order Planctomycetales; family Planctomycetaceae; genus CAUZFZ01. The sequence continues at coordinate 6,257 of CAYSJO010000797.1, read as the reverse complement.
CCGGAAAAGATGGTCGAAGAACACAAATCGGCCGGATACACGTTCCCGTACCTTTACGACGAATCACAGAGCGTGGCCAAGGCGTATCGTGCGGCATGCACTCCGGACTTCTTCCTGTTCGACGCCGATGGAGCTCTGGCCTATCGTGGACAGTTCGACGACAGCCGTCCCTGCAACGGGAAGCCAGTCACCGGAGCAGATCTGCGAGCCGCCTGCGATCTGGTGCTCGCTGGTGAAGAAGTGCCCGCAGAGCAGACACCGAGCATTGGCTGCAACATCAAATGGCAGGACGCTCCCGAGTACTTCACCGGCGTGTCCGCCGAGTAGAGAGCGTCCACGCGAACGTTTGAATTGAGCCGACAATGCCGCTGACCATTCGCCTGCGAGAAAAGACGAGCATCCCCGTTGAGGTCGACTCGATCCAACTCGAGACTGTCCGCGAGCAGTCACCTGACGAAGTCAAAGCGACAATCGTGCAGTACGGCAACAAGCAGGTGACTCTGGGAGAGTTCTTCGACGTCGAAGGCTCAGCATCGGACGACGAGATCCTCTGGGAAGGCGACTGCTCTCACGTCAAGCTGATCGGCACACACCTCAGCAGCGGGCGCGTGCGAGTCGAAGGCAATGCCGGCATGCATCTGGGCGCTGAAATGACGGGCGGAGAGATCATCGTCAACGGCAATGCTGGCGACTGGGTCGGAGCCGAGATGCACGGCGGGCGGATTCACGTTCACGGCAACGCAGGGCACCTGATCGGAGCCGTCTATCGCGGTGGCCATCGCGGCATGACCGGTGGTGAGATCCTGATCGATGGCAACGCAGGGAACGAGATTGGTCACTCGATGCGTCGCGGTCTGATCGCTGTGGGCGGCCTTTCGGGCGATGTGCCGGGAGTCTCGATGATCGCAGGGACGATTCTGCTATTCGGTGAATCGGGCATCCGACCAGGACCGGGAATGAAACGCGGCACAATCGCATTTTTCGACGGTCAGAACGCACCCGACATGCTGCCGACTTTTCGCAGTGGGGGAGTCTGTCAGCCGGTCTTCATGCGTCTGTATCTGCGGCACCTGGAGTCACTGGGATTTGCCGTTCCGGAAAACGCACTCAATCTGAACTGGCAGCGTTTCCACGGCGACTTCCTGGAACTCGGCAAAGGCGAGATCCTCGTTGCTGTGTAATCTCGGACTGCGAATCGGCATCCGGCGGCCAGGACACGCTACACCGACAGAGCTTCTCGCGCCTCGGCGACTGCGGGGTTGTCTTCACTCTGACTGCCGTGCAGCCATTTGGCCGAAGCGGCCAGAATATGGTCGCCATTCGGGGCTGACCTGCCCAACGTCCTCAAACAACGCAGCCGGCAGTTTGTATTCGTGCGTTTCCAGGGTTGCCTTGGTACTCATCCAGATGCGTGCGGATTGGATGAACATCGGAGCGGCCGACGGATGCTCTTTAACGAGTGCGTAGAGTTTCTTTGCCGCTTCCCATCGGTCACCAAATTCTTCGAATACGAAACCCGGGGCCTTTTCTCGCGACAGGGTCATAGTCCCACACTTTGCCCGGCAGCATACGGCGCGTGTTCGTCTGCATCGAGATGCCCTATCGACATCGTGGGCGGGGCGACCACCCACGATGTCCGGGCTTCAGCTCAGTCTTTGATAGACACCGTGATGTCTGTCGCGCCGTTTTTCTTGAGCACTGCCTGGATTTCGTCCAGCCGCTTCTGCGAAACCCGTTGCTCGGCGGAGATGACCGCCTTTTCGAGGCCCGATTCACGGGCGATCGTCGCGAGCGTCTTCGGCGAAATCTGTTTGCCGTTGACGTACATGGCGATGCCATTCCTGAGATACACCCTCAGTTCATCGCCTCTCTGGCGGGACAGAATCTCGCGCAGATTCGCCTGGTGATTTCGGTCCGCTCTCTCACGGATCGCGTCGGTCAGTTCTCGCAGGGTCAGTTTGGCGACTCGTGACTCGACGTTTTCCACGCCGTTCTTCTCAAGAAATTCTTCCACCTGTGTCACCCGATCCGGCAGGACTTCCAGAGCCGCCGTGATGACGACGTGATCCAGACCCGATTCGCGGACGATCGTCTTGAGGTCGCCGGGCGAAACCGACGTGCCATTAACGTAGATGCCCAGCGCACCCTTCAGATAGACATTCAGTTGATCGCCTTTCTGGCGGGCAAGAACCTGACGCAGATTCTTCTCCCGACTGCGGGCTGCCTTCTCGCGACTGGCGGCCGCGATCTCACTCAGAGTCAGTGGTGCAGCTGCCTCGACATCATCCAGACCGTTTTTCTGAATGAGCTCCTTCACCTCGGTGATCCGGGCGGGCAGGACTTCCGGATGGGCAGTGACGACTGCCTGATCCAGACCCGATTCGCGAACAATCGTTACGAGATCACGTGAAGAGACCGGGATGCCGTTGATATACATACTGTCCGAGTCCTTCAGATAGACCTCGATATGAGCGCCTGTCTGTTTGGAGAGGATGTGTCGCAGCTTCGCCTCCCGCTCCCGGGCGGCTTTCTCGCGACTCGCGGCCGCCAGTTCGCTGAGAGTCGGCTCGTCCGCGGCGACGGCGAATTGGGATGTAAAGTCGCTCACAACGACGGCCAGGGCCAGAACTGCAAGCAGACGGGACGAGTGTTGGCGGTTGACGATGATCACCCGAAAAACTCCCTGCTGGTGATGGTGATTTGATTGAACCTGCCTGTTGCACCGAATAACGGGTAAGCGTTACACGAATTAATCGTCTTCGCGACATGCGAAATCCAGCACGTGGCAATCAGTTGAGCGGCAGGAGCACGCCCAATTCTCTCCCGCCCGGAAACAAAAAGGACAAAAAGATGACGTCATTTTTTTGCCCTTCGCGACAGTGATCGCCATCCATCCCGCAATTACTTCTTTTCCTTTTCAAGCGTACACCGAACGTGCAGATATTCTGAATCCAGATCGGAGAACTCATCGAGCAGCAAGTCGAACTTCTCCAGATCCTTCTGTCGAAAGGCGAGATCTCGCTCGAATGTGTACTCATCCGGCTTCTCGTACTTGGGTAGCTGCTCCGGGACCGTGTACATAATCGGGTTGCCAGTTTCGATGGCAGCAATCTCGTACTCTTCGAGCAACGCCTGCATTTTCCCCAGCCGCTCGTCAAATCTCTGCTTTGATTCCACCAGCGTCTTGCCGCCACCCACGACTGTCACGCGCCATTCGACCACATCCGGGTTCGACACAACGGCCGGTTCCCACGTCACTGGCCTGAAACTGAAACTGATTCGAGTGGTGTTCGAATCGTTCGGAGCCAGTGCCTCGAAGAAGTCATCAAAGCGGGCAATGTCACGTTGACGAAGATAGACCGACTGTCGGAATTCGTATCCCCCCGGTCGCGTCCGGTACATGATGCGGTGCAGTTCCGGCGAGTCGATGAAGATGTCCTTGTCGTCGACTTTCAGGACGGCCTGCTGCTCGCGCAATCCATCCAGCAGCGCTTTGTGTGCTTCCCTGGCCTTTTCGAGCGATTTGGCTTTGCTCGACGTCGTCACACACCAGAACACAGCCCGGTTCGTTTCCTGAGCCAATGCAGTTTGTGTCAGCCCGATGGCCAATGTCAGGAGTAATGCGGTCCGTTGGAAATGGAGTTTCATGGTCATCATCCTTCAGAAAACGGAAGACATCAAAGATTCCCAGTCGCCCGGGCCACGGTCATCCCTAACGGTGGCGTGTTACAGGCGAGGTTCAGGCCATCTTCGGTTTTCAGAGTCGCGGGATGACGACTCTATTTCTTTGGAGCACGCCCTTGGCTGTGCCCGCCGGCCGGACGTTTCGTCCGCTTGAGTTCGGTGGTCATGAACGGAATCCACTGATTGCCCTGCTTCATCTCTCCAGTTATCACAATCTCATCCGGCGACCGAAAGTCATATGTTTCTTTGAACTCCGCAGTCCCGTCACCAGGTCCAGGCCCTTCTGCGATCACAACGACTTTGTTGCCTGCCTTGTTGGCCTCTCCTTCGAAATGCCATAGATGGCTGAGAATCGAATCGATCCAGGTGCCAACGTATTGCTTTTTCGTGATGCTGTAGCCAAGAGTCTGAACTGCCTCGAAGTCGGTGCCGTACAGGTCGCCTTTCCATTGGCACAGCGCGAAGAAATCTCCAACCATTCTGGCCGAGATTTCTCCGCGTCCAACGATGGCAGATTTCCCGTCCGCCGGTACGGCTTTCTTCACGAAGCTCCATTCCCCCACGAAGCGTCTCAACAACGCGTGCTCGGGTTGAGGAGTGATGAGCTTCGACTCCTGGGCATCTGCAATGGTTGCCAGGAGTAGAACGATCAGACATGCAACGCCTGAGATTCTCGAAGTGCACATGGTCGTTGCTCATTGCATGGGGACGCGAAACGGTCTCTCAGAATCCTCACGCTGCATATCAGGACCGTCAAGCAGGCTATCGTTTCGACCCCTTGACCAGGAGACCTTACCCGGTCTCGCGCAGTTGTACTCAATCCCCCTTCGCATTCGCCGCCGATCCATCCTTGTTGTAGATGTGCACCCGCCAGCCACCATTTTCGCGTTTGAGCTTCATGGGGCCATCTCGCTTGCCGATGGTCGTCTGCGCCGATGCCGAGTTTCTATTAATCGTGACTTCGACGACTTCTACGAGTGAGAAGTGACCAAATAGACCGACGGTGGTGCCCGGAGCGAATTTGTCAAAGTCAGTGAGAAACTGCGGCTTGTCTTTGACCAACCCTGCCTGGCGGTGCATGTCTGCCATCATCGCATTGTGTTCTTCGATGTTGTTGCTGACCTTCGGCTTCCCGTATGGCGAGATTCCGTGCCGTTTCATGAATACGGCCACTTCGTCTTTCCTGTCAGGTTTGAAGTCGGGGATCGCGTGCAACGTCGGCAGCACAGTGGAAACAAGAGAGGCCTGTGAGTCATCGGAGAGGCACGCCACAAACGTGTAGATGTCTCCATTCTTGAGCGCCTGCTTGATGGATTGAAATGCTGCCTCGGGAGTCTCTGGCACTGGTGGCTTACGTCCGTCGGCGTCCGCGTCCGCCAGGTCGGGGTCGCTCGTATCGCTCGAATCCAGCGCGGTGTTCATGTCCGATGTGGATTCCGTGTCCGACGTGGAGTTGGAATCCGATGGGGGGTTTGTTTCCGGCGGGGCGGAATTGGAGCCAATGGGAAGGCAAACGAGGCAAAGCATGAGACATCGCACGGGGATCATTGCAGACCTTTCTCGAATGAGTTCATGGGTCAACCTGAGATAGAAAGGGCGATGACCGGGTAGAAAGACAACGGAGATTCTCCGATTTCGGGATGGGCCTGGCAGTTCTGTCCAATGCGGCCATCATCCGATTCGCTGACTGGTGTTGCCAGCTAGCGGCTCAGTTCTGCGACCTGCTCATCGTTGAGCGCCCGGTTGTAAATCCGCACGTCGTCGACCGCTCCGGAAAACAGGAAGCACTCACCGTCGCCCGTGCCGACGATTCGCCCGATATGCAGCGAGCGGGTTTTCACCCACGCAGCAAGGGTCAGTTCGTCCCGCATCTTGATGCGATGGGCTGTCATCAATTGCAATGTGGCCGCCCGGAAAACAGAAGTCCATGGCGGCTTCCCGTTCTCCATCCCGATTCGCCACGGACAGTGGCGCGCCACACTCAGTGCCGTGGTTATTGTTGGCACTCAAAACCTGTGCAGACTTCGCAAGACGGTAATGAGCAACAAGGCCATTCTTCATCAGATCATCCTCGTTGATTCTTGATGGACATCAGATAACGCAGAGTGGCATTAGTCCACGGCACCAGCAATCAGCGGCCAGACACAGCCCCGCAGGAATGGTCCGTGAAACAGGATCGGCAGCGGAATCACAATCCACCCGGTTGTCCACAGTCGGCCAAGCCACGCTGTGCGGTGAATCGGCCGGCCTGTACGTTCTAGGTGCTGCTCAATGAACATTGCTACCGCGTGCAGAGCGAAGTAGAGCAACGGCAGGCCGAACCCGGCTTTGACGGGAACGCTGATGGCCAGCTCATGCAGAAGGCCGGAGAAGATGAAGGCGGCGGCAGTTGCCGGGCCTCTGCCGATGCGACCTTTCAGTGGACGGAAAACGCCGATAGCCGTCATCTCTGAAAAGGCCAGATTCCATCGCTGCCCCCAGAACTCGGACAGGCTTTTCGACAGTAGAGGTGCGCGAAACAGCGGGCGGCACTTTGCACCCAGTAGTCTCCAGCAGCCGGCGATGATGTTGAA
>CAYSJO010000796.1:0-2508 GCA_964431285.1 uncultured Planctomycetaceae bacterium | reverse complement strand
CCGCTCGACGCGGTCGGCGAAGTGAATGCAGAGACCTTCGAAGCAAACCCGCAAGGCGGATCAGGTTCGATCCTGCCCGAAGTCCAGCCGGCCGGGGGACTCGTGGATATTCCGGACAGCACCAATTCCGAATCTGGAACGACCTTGACCGTTGAACCAGTTTTTACTCAGCAGCCTGTGCCGGATGAGGAAGCGCTGGAGTCTGCTCGCAAGACGGTTCGCGAGCTGTTTCGTGATCAGTTTTCCGAAGCGAAGACCTCGGTGGCAAAGCATGCTCTGGCACGCGAACTGTTTCAGCAGGGCATCGAAACCGACGACAATCCCGCTGCCTGTTATATGCTCCTGCAGGAGGCGATCGAGCTGGCAGTCGAAGTGGATCGCATCAACATGGCGCTGGACGTCATTCGGGAAGCATCCGGAAATGTCCGCCTTCCGGCGGATGCAGCGCAGCTCACCGAAGCCTGTATGATGTTGAGTGAATTCTCGCTGGAAGACAGCCGCTACGATGTTGCCGCCTTACTGATTCGCATTGCCGGGACCAACGCCACAAAATCGAAAATCCCGGGACTGAAACTGGGCGTCACTCAGATGAAACTGAAGGTGGCTCAGCGCGAAGCGGCTTGGAAAGTCGCTGAAGAGGCTCAAGCCAAAATCGAATTGACGTCAGACGACTCTGCCGCACACGAACAACTTGGTCTATGGCTGTGCTTCGCCCAGAAGGATTGGCGAGTGGGCTTGCAACATCTGGCCCGCTCTGATGACACGGACCTGCAGGCGGCTGTTGCCGGCGATCAGTCGAATCCGTTCAGTTCAGAAGATCGCACGAAGGTCGCCGAAGCCTGGTTAAAGGCGGCAGAGACACGTGACGGACTCACGCAGGCTCGATTTCAGATGAGAGCTCGGCACTGGTTGAATCAAGCGTCGGTACTCATGTCTGGAGTGTCCGCTCTGCAGGTCAGCGATCAGATCGACGAACTCGACAGACAGGCTCTGGGGTCCGAACGTACGTGGCTCTCGGAATTGCAACCTGTCGGTGGGAACTACACAAGACCTGGAAGCTGGGCATCGGACAGGTCGGCGTCAAGCAGGACGCCATCATCGTCACGCGCAAAGGTATCCTCGCGGCTTGGGAACGCATCCACAGAAAGACGGCACAGCAATGGTGCAGTACGCTCTGGACAGCAAGTACCGCACGCTGGTCACGCCGTGTGCAGTCATCGGCCCCGGCCCACGCGGAGACATTCAGTTTTCGGTAATCGGCGACGGCAAGCTGCTATGGTGGTCGCGGCGAGTCAATCGGACACACGTCGTGCAGACCTGCCATATCGATGTCCGTGGTGTTCGCCTGCTGGAATTGAGGGTCTCCGTTCTCGGCAGCCACTGGGGCGCTCATGCCTGCTGGCTGGATCCCTTATTGCTGAAGTCGGAACCACCGAAAGGCCTCGAATTGCCCTGACTCGCGAGAATTGCTACGTACAATACGCACAGAGGTTACCGGGTCAGACTTCACACGGCTTCTGAACCAGGCTCAAAACACAGACCGGATTCTTCCGCCGCACGATTCTGTAAAAAATACTCTTGGGTCACAAACAGGCGCGAAGGTTTGAGCGTTCGAGGTCTTCCTCCTTCAAGGAAACATCATGAAAGCGGCATACATCAATCAGACCGGAGCCCCGGATGTTCTGGAATACGGCGACCTGCCGGACCCAGTTCCAGAGTCGGGCCAGGTACTGGTGAAAGTCGGCGCGGTCGCCATCAATCCGATCGACACGTACATCCGTAGTGCAACGCTTCAGTTGCAGCTCAAATTTCCTTACATCGTCGGCTGCGATCTTGCCGGAACCGTCGAGGCGGTCGGTCCAGACGTGACGCAATTCAAGGTGGGTGACCGTGTCTGGGGCAGCAATCAAAGCCTGTTCGGGCGCACGGGCACTTTTGCCGAGTACGCGGCCGTCGGCGAAGAGTGGCTGTATCCAACTCCCGATGGGATGTCAGATGAAGTTGCTGCGGCAGGAGCGCTCGTCGGACTCACCGCGCACCTGGGTCTCTTCCTGCACGCGGGACTGCAGCCCAGCGAAACGGTGTTTGTCAACGGTGGAACTGGGGGCGTGGGAGCGGCCGTTGTGCAGTTGGCGAAGTCAGCCGGTGCGAAGGTTATTGCAACGGTCGGCAGCGACGACAAAAAAGCTCGGTGTGAAGGCCTCGGTGCCGACTGCGTAATCAATTACCACGACGAAGACATCGATGAGCAGATTGGAGAATTCGCTGCGGAAAGTGGCGGCCTGCACGTCTGGTTCGAAACACAACGTGATCCCAACCTGGAACGTGTGGTTTCCATTATGTCTCCACGTGGTCGTATCGTCCTGATGGCCGGACGAACGGCGCGTCCGGAATTCCCGGTGGGTCCATTCTACGTCAAGGACCTGCGTGTGATCGGCTTCGCCATGTTCAACGCGTCGCCGGACGAGCAGCGTGACAGCGCTGAGGTGATCAATGCGGCTTTTGAAC
>CAYSJO010000795.1:0-3981 GCA_964431285.1 uncultured Planctomycetaceae bacterium | reverse complement strand
ACAAACCCAGAGCACGTCTCCGTTGCCATATCCCGGACGAGACTTGTCGTAACGCACGTGGTCACCCACACGGTCGTACAGAGTTCGGGCCACAGCAAGCGGTCCCCGTGGAAACCGAATTCCTTCCAACAGGTTCAGTGGCTTGCCTTCCAACGGCACGTTTGCGTTTGCCGCAAGAAAACGGTTGCGCTCAATCACGCTGAGCTTTCGCAAATCAGTTTCCCCGTCCAGACCACGGACCTCTCGGCGACGGACCTGATACGACGTCGAAAACGACAGTTTTCCAGAGGCTGCTCCTCGACTCTCGAAGTGCAGAATTCGGTTGCCGTAAACCGGCTCAACGTTGACTGTGCTCTTCGATGGGAGATCGGACACAAGTGGCTTCACGTCCTGATGATCGCTCGACTGAGGAACGGGAAGCCAGACGCGAACTCTGGCGCCCGCTGGCAGATCCGTCAGTGTCGCACCGTAGTCCAACTGGAAGGATCGCGTCGCAGACCCGTCGCCACGATCGGCTCCAGTGTCCCCAGCCAACGATGTCGCTGCAGGCATGCAAACGAGACCGATTACGATCAGCGTCGTTGATGAGACTGTGTTGCACACAAGTTTGTTCTCGACTGAGTAGCAGAACGAGCGATGCCCTAAGCTATAAGAATCATTTATATCGTGAGCAATTTAGATTAGCATTGCTATCGCTTGTCGGCAATCACAGGACGGTTTAGCGATGCCGTCCGATACCCACTGCAGTGACGTGCAGGGAATCTCACCGGGGTTGGAACATGGAGCTTCGTAATCTGCGGACATTTGTGGCGGCCGCCGAACGGGGAAGTTTCACGCGTGCTGCTGAGCGGCTGGACCTCACGCAGGCTGCTGTCAGTCAGCAGATTGCGGCGCTGGAAGCGGAACTGGATACGAAGCTGTTCGATCGGAAAGGGCGGGCAGTAAAGCTGGCTGGATCGGGACAACAGTTGCACGAGTACGCCCGACAGATTCTCGATCTGGTCGATAAGGCTACACGAGAAGTCGGCGCCGGCGAGCGTCCACTCACCGGGAACCTGCGGATTGCGACCAGTACTGTCCCGGCCGAATGGCTCGTGCCCGAACTACTGTCAGGATTCCGTGAACTCTGCCCCCACGTCCGTGAATCACTGACTGTGTCCGACAGCACGCAGGCCGCCGACGCAGTTGTGTCTGGTGCGGCTGATATCGGTTTCGTGGGAGCCCAACCCCGTTCATCGTCCCTGCAAGCCAGTCCGGTTACTGACGACGAACTGCAGCTTGTCGTTGCAATCGGTCACCCGTTGGCAGCCAAAGGAACGACGACACTGAAGCAACTGCGGAACGAATCGCTGATTGTTCGCGAAGCCGGTTCGGCGAGTCGCCGCTGTGTCGAGTTGGCACTGGAAGAACAGCGGCACTCGGCGGCTGAGTTCACGATCGCGCTGGAGTCCAACAGCAATGACGCGATTCGCGCCGCCGTCAAACGAGGAGTCGGTGTGGCCTTCCTTTCGAGTGCAATCGCCGGGGATGATCGAGGCCTCGCCGTCGTGAAAGTTCGGGGATTTCAACCACGTCGACAGCTCTATGTCATCAGTAACCCTGCGCGGCCAGCGGAGCCAGTTCGACAGTTTCTGGACTTCGTCGAGGCATGGCGATCACGCCGCGGCCAACGAAAACTGTAAGGTCGATTTTCCAACACACCGTGGCGACTGAAGCGATGTATCCAGTGCATCGCGACTTGCACGCGAATTCGTGAGAATGCACTGCATCGGATGATTGCCGTCAGCATCTGCAACAACGGACGAAGAACAACAGGATCGACTATGAGTCACACGACAGTGATACGGGCCGCAATTGTCGCTGCTCTCACAGAAGCGATTTGCATCACTCCAGCGATGTCTGCTGAAGAGTGGAACCGGTTTCGTGGACCAAATGGTTCTGGGTTCAGTGCTGCTACGACCGTCCCGATCGAGTGGGATACCGACGACTACAATTGGATTGTGGAGTTGCCAGGCAAAGGCAACTCGTCGCCAATCGCCTGGGGCGACAAACTGTTCGTGACCAGCGCCGACGAGAAAGCGAAGACAAGGTCGGTGCAGTGTCTGAAGGTGGCAGACGGGTCCGAGGTCTGGCGGAAGGACGTGTCGTTTGGTCCGTATAAGAAACACAAGAACAACAGTTTCGCCTCCAGCACGCCCGCTGCAGATGCGGACCATGTTTATGTGCTGTGGAATTCAAAGACATCTTCGCCGCTGACTGCCTACACGCATGAAGGCGAGAAGGTCTGGGAATACGACCTTGGTCCCTACCGGCATGGTCAGGGCGGAGCGACTTCTCCAATCGTGTATGAAGACATCGTGCTCGTTGCCAATGATCAGTCGGCCGGCAGTTTTCTGCTGGCCGTCGATCGCATGACCGGCAAAGAACTCTGGAAAGTCGATCGTCTGGGCAAGCGTGCGTGTTACGGAACACCGTGTATCAACTCGCCGGGTGATCGGCCGGCCGAGGTCATTTTCTCGCATTGCTACGAAGGTATCGTCGGTTTGGACCCAGAGACCGGTCATCAGAACTGGCACATCGACGTCTTCGGACGCGCCTCACAGCGAGCCCTCGGCTCACCGGTGATCGCCGGCGATCTTGTCGTCGCCAGCAGCGGCGGTGTTGGTGGCGAGCGGCAGGTTGTGGTTGTGAAACCACAACTGTCTGGCGACGACGTTAAGGTCGAAGAAGCTTACCGCGTGATTCGGCAAGCCCCGCATGTCCCCACGCCGCTCGTTAATCGCGACTGGATGTTTCTGTGGAGCGACAGTGGATTTGTAACGTGTGTTGAACACGAATCGGGCGAGGTCGTGTGGCAGAAACGTATCGGAGGCAACTACTTCGGTTCTCCGATCTGCGTTGACGGAAAACTGTACTGCGTCGATCTGGACGGCGAGGTCGTCGTGATCGCCGCATCCGACGAATATGAACTGCTGGCCCGCAACTCTCTGGGACACCCCAGCCGCGCGACTCCTGCCGTCAGCAACGGAACATTGCTGATTCGAACGGAATCACATTTGTTTTCCATTGGTGGTCAATAACGAGTGTCAGCGCACGAGTCGCAACTCAGCAACGTTCGGGGAGAATCAGCATGGAACGAATTGTCACTCGACCGGATTCGCTTGATCTGGATTCACCCGGTCGTCGCGATTATTGGATTGCACTGGAACACGACAGTATCTGGGGCGATCACTTACTTCCGCTAACCGTGTTCGTCGGTGCCGAAGCGAAGTCTGATCAAGGCCTGGTCGCATTCGGATCGAACCACGGCAACGAATACGAGGGCCCAGTCGCCCTGAAACATCTGCTGCGTGAAATCGATGTGAACGATGTGCGCGGCCGGATCATCCTGGTGCCGGTGCTCAACCCGTCGGCGTTTCGCGCGGGTACGCGAGAAAGCAGCGATGACGGCGTCAATCTGAATCGTGCCTTTGTCGACGGAGCGGGGGTGACTCCCGCACTTGCGGGCATCACACACCGTATCGCGGCCTTTGTGCGGGAGCTCATTTGGCCGCGAGTGCACGTTGTGATCGATTTACATTCTGGTGGCGATGTCGCAAGGTTTTCTCCCTGCGCCAGCTTTCATCCGCTGGACGATCCGGAACAGTCGCGCGTGATCGAAGACACGGCCCGCTGGTTCGGCACTCCATTGATTATGATTTACCAGAACCAGACGCCCGGGCTGTTGCCCAGTGAAGCGGAACGGCTGGGCAAGATTACCGTTGGCACAGAACTGGGCTGGGGGCGAGCCGTCAGCGCCGCTGGCGTGAGTTATGCTCGACAGGGTGTCATGGCGGCTGCGATTCACCATGGCCAGCTTCACGGCGAAATTCATCCCATCGCGCATCATGAAGATGGGACGCAGCGCAAAGTCGCCATGGTCGAACGCGAATGCTTTACGGTGGCACAGTTCGCCGGGCATTACGAGCCGTTGCTGGTATG
>CAYSJO010000794.1:0-9686 GCA_964431285.1 uncultured Planctomycetaceae bacterium | reverse complement strand
GACGTCATCGTGGCAACGCTTCGAAATGGATTGGCAGTCACCGTCGCCATTTGGCCGGCTGCGATGGTCACGGCCATTGTTTCCCCAATCGCCCGGGCGATGGCGAGCAGAAATGACGCGATAATCCCGGACAATGCGGCTGGCACGACGACTTTTGTTGAAACATCGAACCGCGTTGATCCCAGGGCATATCCCGCCTCACGAAGGCTGCGTGGAACCGAACGCAGCACGTCCTCACTCAACGAAGAGATCATTGGAATAATCATGATTCCAACAACGATGCCGGCGCTGGCTGCGTTAAACACACTGACGTCGGATCCCAGAAACTCCTGAAACAGCGGTCTCAGAACATAGGGCGTCACAAACACCAGCGCAAAGTATCCGTAGACGACTGTAGGAATACCGGCCAGCACTTCGAGTACCGGTTTGATGACCGATCTGGCTCGCGGCGAAGCGTATTCACTCAGATAGATAGCACTGCTCAATCCAATTGGCAGTCCAATCAATGCTGCGATTCCCGAGATCAGCAATGTTCCACAGATGAGCGGCAAGATGCCAAAGTGTTTGTCAGCGAACTGCGGTGTCCAGCGGGTTTCCGTAACGAATTCTTTGACCGACACCTGTTGAAAAAATGCCTCGTTCTCCTTCGCCACTCCATCGGCGCCGATACGCTGCGGCGAGAGGTCATACACCGCATTGCTGAACAGAACGAAGACAATGCCAAGGGTCGTCAGAATTGAAACGCCCGCGCACATCAACAGCCCGCTGCGAATGACGAACTCTCTCCCACGGGCCATAGAGGCTGTCCGCCGCAACGAAACCGGCGCGGCGAGCAATTGAGAGTCGGATTTTGTGATCGTCGACAATGAAGACTCTTCAAGTGGAAATTCTGACCGAGGTTGCGACCGGCCAACAGCATTGTCCGAGTTGGTCTTTTGTATAACCCCCTCTCCCTCTCCCTGACCATCTCCCCAGTGGGTAGAGGGAACTGGTCTGACTGGTTTCCTCTCCCCTCTGGGGAGAGGGTCAGAGAGAGGAGTTTTCGAGTCGGATGGATCTACTCAAGACCAACTCTGAAAATGGTCTAGTTGCCAATTGCCTGATTCAACATCTCGACAGTCGCGGTATGAGTTTCTATACCCAGTCGGACATACCCAACTTCACTCACGAGATCCTGTCCTTCACTCAGGTAATAAGTCAGAAACTCGGCGAGTTCCGGGCGAGTGAGTTTTGCTTTGTTCACATACAGAAACAGTGGTCGGGAGAGGGGCGTATACCTGCCGGCCTCGATAGCTTCGGCAGTCGGAGAAACGGCGTCGGCAGCATCGTCCGTCGGTGAAATCGCGACTGCTTTCAGTTTTTCCGCGTTCTCCAGGTAGTATGCGAAACCAAAGTAACCGAGAGCGTACTTTTCGCCGGAGACACAGCGGACAAGAACGTTGTCTTCTGTGCTGGGCGTGTAGTTGGTGCGACTTGCACCTTCTTCCCCGCAGATGACGTCAGTGAAGTAGTCAAACGTGCCAGAATCAGTGTCCGGTCCAAAGAGTCGAATTTCTTCTTCGGGCCAGCTCGCATCCAGCTCGCTCCACTTTGTTACGGTACTTCCGGGTTCCCATAATTTCTTGAGTTGAGCCACGGTCAACGTGGCACACCAGTCGTTCTCTGGATTGACGACGATGCTGATGCCGTCGATCGCAACTTTCAGTTCCAGGTATTCGATCCCATTGTCCTGACACTGTGCGGACTCTTTGTCCTTGATGGGTCGCGACGCGTCGTTGATGTCGGTCTCACCAGCGACAAACTTCTTGAATCCACCACCTGTTCCTGAAGTACCGACAACGACTTTCACATTTCCGTGAGCTGCCTGGAACTCCTCAGCAACTGCCTGTGAAATCGGATAAACAGTGCTCGATCCATCGATCAGCACTCGTTTGGATTCGCCGTTTCCATTGTCTGTGATTGCTGCGGCTCCATTGCTGGTGGTGGCAGCAGTTCCGTTCGCTGTACTGTTCTGCACCATACAGCCGGAGAGTGCGGCCAGGGCTGCAAGAGAAAGGAAACATCCCGCCGTTCGATTCAACAGTGAATTCGCGAACATCTTCCGTCCTTGTGTCTCATACAAGCTAACTTTCGGATTGCCGGTCACGTCCGGCTCGGGAGAACAATACGAACGGAATGTGAAGATCGGGTCCGGCCAACTGTTAAGAAAGCGTTAAGAAACATGCGCCAGCTCATTCCTAGCTCAGTCGGCTGCCGCGCGTGATTGCAACTCATTCAGTAATCAGGAGTTGCGTGTTTCAGGCGTCTGGATTGTCGTCAGATACGACTGGCGACAGCGGAATTCGCAGCGTGAAGACGCTGCCTTCTCCCACCTCACTCTGGACGAACACACTTGCGGAAAAGACGCTGGCAAGGTGTTTCACAATCGACAGTCCCAATCCCGTACTGCCGACTGCGCGTGTCCTGGCGCGATCGACACGATAGAAGCGTTCAAAAATCCGCGTCTGGTGTTCGTGAGAAATGCCGACACCTGTGTCTCGGACACGAATGACCCCGTGCGCCATATCGCGTTGCCACGAAATGGTGACCTGTCCGCCAGCTGGTGTGTACTTGAGCGCGTTGCTCAACAGGTTTTCCACGATCGTGCGCAGTGCCTCGCCGTCGGCTTCCACGCTGACGTCTTCAGCGGCCGCTTCAACCTCGACTTCGATCTCTCGGGAATGTGCCAGTGATGAGAATTCGTCAATGAGCGATTCAACGACCGGA
This sequence comes from uncultured Planctomycetaceae bacterium, assembly GCA_964431285.1. Classification (GTDB taxonomy): domain Bacteria; phylum Planctomycetota; class Planctomycetia; order Planctomycetales; family Planctomycetaceae; genus CAUZFZ01. The sequence goes on along the minus strand of CAYSJO010000794.1, from coordinate 6,920 downwards.
CGCACCGGCACAGACGTCAATTCGAAGGCCACTTCTCCGGATTCGATTCTCGCCAGTTGCAGCAGATCAACGATCAACTCGTGCAGTCGCCTGCCCTGCTCGTCGATTCGGCTGAGGAATCGGTCTGCATGCTCCGCGTCCTTGATCGCGCCGTCCAGCAGCGTTTCCGTCGCCGTTTGAATAATCGTCAACGGCGTCTTGAGTTCGTGCGAGACATTGGACACAAAATCTCGACGGACGTTTTCGAGCCGGCGTAATTCAGTGACGTCATGAAACACCAGCACGACGCCCGGACAAGGGTCGCCCGCCAGCGGCGTCGCGCGGATTTCGACCACGGTTTCGTGGCGAGGCAACTGGCATTCGACAGACCGCTCGCGCCCGCCCATCGCTTGGCGTACGACGGTTTGTACCGTCTCGTTTCGTACGCATTCCCAGACCGGTCGTCCCAGCGGCTCCCGGTCCCCAAAGTCAAGCAGGGCTCTGGCCGCGGCGTTGGCGAACAGGATACGTTCGTCATTGTCGACCGCGATTACGCCCTCGACCATCGAACCGAACACTGTTGACAGCAACTGGCTGCTGTCTCTCAGCTCCTGACTGGTCTGATTCAGTTCGGACATGCGGGCCGTCAGTTCACGGCTCATCGAGTTAAACGTCTCGGCCAGCATGCCGAGTTCGTCGTTACGGTTTGTTTTGACGGTCTGCTGAATGTTGCCGGAAGCGATGCTCTGTGCGGCGATGCGAAGTGTGGTCAGTGGATGGATGATTCGCCTGAGCATGAAGAACATCGGAGCGAGTGCCGCAAGGCTGACCAGCACGGAAGTAATCACAACCAGCCGCTGGACTGAGCTGACTTCCGCCTCAACCGAGTCCAACAGGACTGAGACGCGCACATACCCGAGTGGAGATCCCGCTTCGTCGACCCGCAAGGCAAGGTAGAGCATCGGGATCCCCAGCGTGGGACTTGTCCGCCGAGCAAGGCCCATTCCCGTGGACCTGGCCTGCACGACTTCAGACCGGCTCCCGTGATCCTCCATCGTCAGCGGGTCACGTTCCGAATCGCCGATCACTGTGCCGTCTTCTGCAATCAGTGTGACCCGTGTGCTGTTTTCAGCCGCAATGGCCTTGATTGATGCAGCCAGACCGGGCGCACGTTCTTCAGCAAACGGGTTCTGCAGCAGATGATTCACTGTCACAGCGGAATCGTGCAGCCGTCGATTGACCTGATCGTAGACGATCGCACGCTGGCGATTTCCGAGAATCGTGATGCTGCACACAGCCGCGACTGCCGAAAGCAGGGCGTACACAGCGAACAGTTTCCAGAGCAACCGCGACGAAAACACGACTCAGGCCTTCCCGTGGAATGAGGTTCATTCACGTTGCGGAAGATGAAGGTTTCGGTAGTCACTTGCAATCACCTGTATCGCCGGAGTGCTGCATCGGCCAGGCTCTGTTCGGCATCACCGTGGATCGCCCGGTTCGCAAGGCCCGGGCGCTTACAGGTCACGACTCACGCAACTCGAATTGCACGCTCCAGGTCGAGGCCTAATGAATCGCGTGATGCTCGGAGCCCAGCAGACGAGTCAGAATTAAAACAACGATCGCGGCGAAGACCATGATGAACGAGACGGCTACGGCGCCTTCTATGTTGCCAACATTCATTTCCAGGAAGACGGTCGTCGACAGGACCTCGGTCTTCATGCGTGTGGCACCGGAGAAGATCAGCAGCGGCCCGAACTCGCCCAGTGATCGTGCCCACGCCAGAGTGAACGCGGTCAACATACCTCTCTGAGCCGCCGGCAGCAGGACCCATCCGAATGTCTGAAGTCGCGTGCAGCCCAGAGAAACAGCCACGTCCTCGCAACGTGGGTCGATGTGGTCAAACGTCGCTTTCATCGTGCGCATGGCAAACGCGCAAGCCACGGAAAACTGAGCGAGTACCACCGACGGGACCTGATAGACCACGTCGCGAGCGATCCACCGAAACGGCGCAAACTGAAACAGGATCAGCAGACTCAGGCCGACGACCAGCGGCGGAAGCACAATCGGTATGTCGAGGATGGCATCCAGTAATCGCTTTCCGCGGAAGTCGTGTCGTGACATCAAATAACCCATCGGTTCGGCAACCAGCACCGAGATCACGGCGGACATTGTGCATGAAATCAGACTCAGCCAGATCGAGTACTGAATCTTGCGATCGGCCAGCGCGTCCATCATGGGGTTCTGCTTGAACACTGCGAGCCAGGGCAGACCACGCGCATCAACCGACTTGATTGTTTCGCGTGTCATGTACGCGCCGTCGGCCAGCAGCATTAACAGGATGAGCAGGACATACGTCCCGCCGATCACGGCAAACACGACGTAGAACAACGTGTTCGAACGGCGAACAGCTTTCGCATCCGGGTCGTGACCGAGTGTTGCAGCGACCTCAGGGTCAGGCGGAGTCGATTCGGACTCAGGTTCCGGCGTGGTCTGCGGATCGCTCACGGATTCGCAGTTTCGTCTGAGGGAGCTGTTTCGCTGAGACGGAAGTGGAACCCCGCGGATTCGAATTGTTCCTTCGCGGCGGCCACACGATCGAACAGGCGTCGATCCAGATGCTTGTGCAGACTCGAACGCGACACGCTGAATGGCTGCACGGCAAGTTTCAACGGTGATTCGATGCGCACGATGTCAATGTCGTTGTTCACGGCGAGCGTGTCGGTCACGTACGCAATCGCAACGTCGACGTGTCCGGCGATGACATCCGGAATCAACATCGCTGATGACGGTTTCTCGACGACGACTTCACCGTCCTGCTGCTGTTTTGCTTTCAGCTTCTCGTAGACGGCTTCACGGGTCAGCATCCGGCGGGTGAGTGCTCCGATCGTGCACTGTTCCGGTTCACCGATCGCCACACGAATGCCGGGTTTCAACAGATCTCCCAGCGACTTCACTTTGTCGCTGCCTTTTGGCACTGCGAGCACGATTTCCGCATCCGAAACATCGACGCCGTCCTGGAACCAGTCCTTGACGTTTTCCAGGTAGTACCGGTCACATGCCATATAGACATCGGGAAAACCGAGCGAAGTGTCCTGATCACCGATGGTCTTCATGCGGCTGGTCAGGATGCCACATCCGTCATAGACGGTGTTGACCGTCACTCCTTCGCGAATCTCGAATTCTTCAATCACCTGCGCGACAGCCCTGCGATTCACGGCTCCACAGAAGAAGGTGATCTCCGGGTTCTCGACCCACACGTCACCATCGACAGGACGCATTCCGTATTTTTCAAACACCGGCAGTCCACGATCTCGTGCCGACAGATAGCGTGCGAATTTCAGGGCCTCAGTCGCCTGCTTCGATGATGTCAGGACACAGATGCTGATCAGATTCGGATCACCATCCAGTTCATCTACAGGAATCGCGGTCAAGTGGTCACGGTATTTCGGCATGGCGACGGTGGAATCCCACACGATTGCCGCATCGACAGTTCCGATCCTGACGTCGTTCGCCACTTCGTTGACGGTCGGCTTAAACACACCGACCTTCGTAACGTGTGCTTCGAGTTGCGACCACAGATCACTGTCTCCGGATTCGATCGGCTTCAGTCGCTTGCGAACGGCTCGACCAACAGCAGCCTGATCGGGATTACCGAGCGCGACCCGAATGTCTGCACCCAGCAGGTCATGAATGGTCTTAATCCCGGCTTTGTTTTCTTTCGACACGGCGATCACTGGCCGCATATAAGCGATCTCCAGCGATTCTTTCGCGAGACCCAGTTCCTTTGCTTTGTCCGTGTAAAAGTCGTCTGCGGCCAGAAACAGATCAGACGTGTCGAACTTGTTGGCCTTAATCTTGGTCAGCAGCGAATTCGAACCTTCGAACTGTAACTCAACGTGTACTCCGTACTTCGCTTCGTACTCTTCAGCAACCTCTTCCACAGGCACACGGATGCCGGCTGCACAGTACATCGTCAGTGTCTGTGCGCGAGGAGTTTTCCCCGGACCACCCAGGGAAAGCAGAAATCCTGCGGCACCAATGACCGCGATGCCGCTCACAAGCAGGGCCCACAACGCATTGACTCGTCCGCGTCGACAAGGGACGGATGAATTGAAAGGTGTCTCGTTGAGCGAGCGTCTCATCGCGGTCTCATTTCGATTTGAAGTGACACCGTTAGTCTAGAAGTCGGGAGATTAAGGCTCAATCAAGTGCATCGTGTGAGAATGCCGTCGCGTCCGTGACTTGCCAATTCAGGCGTGCGGCAGATGAGAACGTCCCAACACCAGCCCGACGCGCCAGCTAGGATGTTCCTCAAATTCCCTCGCTGGCGCGTCGGGCTGGCGCGGCGGCAGGTAAATTCTCATCTGCCGCTCGCCTTACAGCAACACACCGGCAATGCACGCTGTCATGAAACAGGCGAGAGTCCCGCCAATCATGGCTTTGAGCCCCAGTCGGGCGAGGTCGGGTCGTCTCTCGGGTACCAGCGCACCAATGCCGCCGATCTGAATACCGATGGAAGCCAGGTTGGCGAATCCCGCCAGCGCGTACGTCAGAATGACCTGCGTTCGCTCACTCAGCTGAACACCCGAGTCCGGCTCCAGGTACTCGCCCATCCGCTGATACGCTAGGAATTCGTTGGCCACCATTTTCAGACCAAGCAACTCACCGACATGCAGAGCTTCTTCGCTCGCAACGCCCATCACCAGGGCGACGGGATAGAAGACGTATCCCAGGAACGCTCCCAGCGTCCACTCCTGACCGAATTGGCCTCCCCCCCAGCCGATCAACCCGTCGAGCATGGCCACGAGAGCCGTGAAGGCGATCAGCATGGCTGCAACATTCAGCGCCAGCTTCAATCCGTCCGACGCGCCCAGTGTCGCCGCCTCGATAACGTTGTTGCCGCTGCGCTCGATATGAGGGACAGCGTCGCCGGCCGTCTCCGAGATGTCCGTTTCCGGGACCATTAGCTTGGCGATCACCAGTCCGGCCGGAGCCGAGATGACCGATGCCGTCATCAGGTGGCCCGCATCAACGCCCATGCTGGCATACACGGCCATGACACCGCCGGCGATCGTCGCGAATCCCCCGACCATCATGGCCATCAGCTCTGAGTCCGTCATTTTTTCCAGGTATGGTTTGACGACGAGAGGGGCCTCCGTCTGGCCGACAAACACGTTGGCCGCCGCTGCCAGCGTCTCCGCTCCGGACGTGCCCAGAGTGACCTGCATCATCTTTGCCAGCCCGCGTACCAGGAGCTGGATCAATCCCAGGTAGTACAGCACTGACATCAGAGCCGAGAAAACGATGATCGTTGGCAGTACTCCGAAAGCCAGCGTGCGAATTACCGTGTAGGGAGGCGGCACGCCTTCATCGCCGGGCTGTGGAAACACGCCGAAAATCAGCATGGTCCCGGCATCAGTGAACTGCTGCATGTTCCGAAAGGCGTCGCCCAGCCAGACGAACAGGCTGTGTCCCGGACTCGTCTTCAGGATCAACAGCGCGAGCACAAACTGCAGCAGCACGCCGCCAGCGACAATCCGCAGGTTAATCTGTTTCCGATGCGTGCTGAGCCCCCACGCCAGACCCATCATGACAAACAGGCCAACCAGGCTGATGATTCGTTCCATGTCGTCTGGTCATTCTCTGAAACGCGGGCTTTTCAACTCGTCGAGCAGGTCGCCGAGGTTTGTCACCGGTGATCAATCGCTGGTCAAGGGAGCGGCCGGTGGCATTGATCGAGTTCCGTTCCGCAGCACACTACGCTTCGACAGGCTGAACCTCGTGCCAAACCCGATTCATCCGAGACAGCGTGCCTGAAATGACCGACTGGGACGACGAAGCCGACGCGTGGGGCGACGACTCGGATGACGCAGCCGAGACCATCCCCTGTCCGAGTTGCGGGGTCGAGTTCTACGAAGAAGCGGAACAGTGCCCGGCGTGTGGTGATTACGTTGTGCATGGAACTTCGGCCTGGAACGATAAGCCAGTCTGGTGGGTACTGATCGGGTTGGCCGGGATCGCTGCCGTAATTCTCGCATTAGTCAACTAACCCACGCACCCAGGGCGGGTTTATACTGAGCCGAGCCTGTCAAGGAATTCGTATCCCGAGTTAAGCACATGAACTCACGTGCCGGCATTGCCCGCTGGATGGTCATTAGTGGTGTCCTGGCCACTCTGGCTGTTGGCTTCAGCATTTACATGTGGGTCTCGCAGGCCGACCGGCAGGCGGACTTCTCGAAGAAGATCGCCGCCGCCCGCGGATACCTGCAACTCGAGAAAAACGACAACGCACTCCTGGTGCTCAGTTCAGTCGAGGACATCGACGCGCCTGCCGAGTTTCGATACCTGAAAGCGATCACGTTGGATCGGCTGAAACGATTCGAAGCCGCGAATTCTGAAATCACGCGGGCAATTGCTCAGGCTCCCAACAATCCGCGATACAAAGGGCTGGAACTGCAATTCCGCCTGATGGCCCGTGACAAGTCCGCGATGGATCAGCTGATTGTCCTGAATCGTGACTTCGCATCGGTCGCAGCCGTGGCGCTGTTCAGCACGTATGCCTTTCAGGCCAAGGCACTGATGCTGCAATCGACCAATAAAACAAAGGCCGCAGAACATCATCAACGCCGCAAAATGCAGACGCTCGACACGGCACTCACGCTGTCTGACGATATTTCCGAGCTGCATCCAGAACTCATGCGGTTTGCGTTACAGAATCAGCGTCCGGACCAAGCACTCCGTCTGGTCAGTGGCATGCTCAAGCGCGATCCACAGAACCTGGACCTCCGCAGCCACAAGGTGCGGATTCTGGTTGCTGTCAGAAAGCCGGATGACGCCGCAGCACTTGCGCTCGAACTGTACAAGGAGACCGGCAAAAAGCAGGTCGGTGCCGAGTACGTCGCGTCAGTCCTGGCCCAGGCCAGCCACAACGAGACCAACGA
>CAYSJO010000793.1:0-5265 GCA_964431285.1 uncultured Planctomycetaceae bacterium | reverse complement strand
TGTTGCGGCGCCCGAGTTCCAGAAACTGTTCATCTCCAGTCGCATCGAACTGCAGGATCGCCGAGCCAAACTGAAATCCCTGCGTCCATTCCGTCCATCCCTGCGGCTGATACCGGCCATTCACCGTAAAGACGGGCGTCTGTCCCCGAGCCGTGCAGGTTTCTTCGATCGAAAGAATCTTCGATGCCGATAAATCCCACATGTGGTCGATTGCCGGCAACAGGTCGGCCGGTTGCAGCTCAGAGTCAATTCGCATCGTTTCAGCCTGGGTCAGTGGATCGTCGCGTCAGTCTCACGTTTCCACCGGATGGTAAGATTCCCAGTCGCAGTCCGGGAGGCTGCTGACCCCTGCGTTCGATGCACCGGCCGTTGGTCATTGTCATGACAACAGAACATCCCCTGCTCACGGGCTGGAAGAACGAGCGGCGCGACGTGGTCCGCCGACTCGCCCGGGCTCCCTCTCTGTTGTGGTACTGGAGAATTCGGCTGCGCGTGCTGGAGTATTTGATCTCCCGATATTCCGGCCCTGCCGCGTTTCGATTGCCTCACAGGGATCAGCTGACATCACACCAGGTTTCACCCAATCGCTGGTCCGACCATTCAGCCTCGATAAGTGTTCGTGACTCCGCCGGATTCGAACCCTGCTGTCGCGGATTCACACAAATGTGCATCCGACCGGGCAATCGAAGTCCGTTTCTGAGTTCAACCACTGATTCGCCGTCAGTCGCTCGCATCGCGCAGACGCACTCGGTAGTTTCCAGGACGTGATGAGTCTGTCCTGTGACACGACAAGCGAGTGAGATCTATGAGACTGCGTTCCAGCCTGAGTTTTGTGTGCGCGACTAGCCGGATCATGGCTGTCGTAACACTGACCTATCTCGTCATGGGTCTGGCCACCTGTTTTGGAGCCGACCGCCCGAACATTGTCTTCATCTTCACCGACGATCACGCTCCGCACGCGATCGGGGCCTACAACGGGTGGTTGAAGGACGTTAACCCGACGCCGAACATCGACAAGCTCGCCGGCCAGGGCATGCTGTTTAAGAACAGCTTTTGTACGAACTCGATCTGCGGCCCGAGTCGGGCGGTCATTCAAACCGGCAAGCACAGTCACCTGAATGGGTTCATGAAGAACGGGAACAAGTTCAATGGTTCACAGCAGACGTTCCCGAAACTGCTCCAGAAAGTCGGTTATCGCACTGCGATGATCGGCAAATGGCATCTGGGCACGGACCCGCAGGGGTTCGATCACTGGACTGTGCTGCCCGGTCAGGGCGACTACTACAACCCGGCTTTCAAAACTCCCAAAGGCCGCGTTGTTGTCGAGGGATACTGCACCGATCTGGTAACCGACATGGCGGTGGACTGGCTGAAGGAGCAAAAAGGATCCGACAAGCCATTCATGCTGATGTGTCAGCACAAGGCTCCGCATCGCACGTGGATGCCGCCGCTGCGGCACCTCAACCTGTACGACGACGTCGACATTCCCGAACCACCGACTCTGTTCGACAAATGGGAAGACAATGCCAGCCCGGCCCGCTTCCAGGAAATGGAGATTGACCGACATCTGCACCTGGTGTGCGACGTGTTCGGCCCGATGCCCAAGGACTTTGATCTGAATAAGCAGAAGACGGACCGGTCCGGCATCCGCAACATGGCGAAAATGACCGAAGCGCAACTGAAAGCCTGGCATGCGGCATTCGGGCCGAAGAATGAAGCGTTTCTGAAGGACAAACCGACAGGCAAGGACCTCATCCGCTGGAAGTACCAACGGTACATCCGCAATTACCTGCGATGCATCAAGGGCGTGGATGAGAGCGTTGGTCGACTGACGGCGTACCTAGAAGATGCCGGACTCGCGGACAACACGATTGTCATCTACAGCTCGGATCAGGGTTTCTATCTGGGCGACCACGGCTGGTACGACAAACGCTGGATGTACGAAGAGTCCTTCCTGATGCCGTTGATCGTGAAGTGGCCCGGCGTTACTGACGACGGTTCCGTCAGTGAGGCGCTGGTTCAGAATCTCGACTACGCCGAGACTTTCCTGGACATCGCGGGCGCTGCCATTCCGGGGGACATGCAGGGCCAGTCAATGGTGCCGTTGTTGAAGGGCGAACAGAAAGCGTCCGAGTTCCGAGACTCGCTGTACTACCACTACTTCGAATACCCCAGCGTCCACATGGTGGCCAGGCACTTCGGCATACGCACCCAGCGATACAAGCTGATTCGCTTCTACCAGTTTGACGAGTGGGAGCTGTATGACCTCGAAAAGGACCCCGAGGAACTGACGAACGTCTATGCAAGTGCCGAGTACGCCGATGTAGCCGCCAGTCTGAAGAAAGACCTGGACGAACTGCGCCAACACTACAAAGACGACTCCGACATCAGCGTGATGCCGAAGGAGTGGCAGAAGAAGTATCGCAAGTAGGCTCTCCCGCCAACGCACACGGCAACCGACGGCCAGTTATCTGTCGCCCAGGCAGATGAGCTTGCCGTCCTGGGTGGAGACGTACAGGCGACCGCCGGCGATGGCGAGGCAGTCGTGCACGAGGTTGTCCTCGATCGAGTGCTCGGCCAGCAGCTTGCCATCGGCTGCGTTGTAGACCCGTACGCCATTATTGGCACCGCCCCCCTTCTCGTCTTCGTACAGAAGCCCGGCGACGTAAAGCCGGTCACCAGCCAGCACCATGCCCCGCATGCGCGCGGTCGTGGGCATCTCGACTGACCATTCCTTGCCCGACACAGGCTTGCCGAACAATCGAGCGTTGCCGGACATCTGACCGTTACCCGTGTTGATTTTTTCACAGGCGCGATAGCCGCACGTGGTCGAGTCATTGAAGGCCAGCATCTGCCCTGTTGGCCGATCTCCCGTTTTCCAGTCCGAGAGATTCCGGCGAATCGCGATCGGGCGTTTGGACCAGGCCGCGTTCAACAGACCGAGCCGGCCCCCACGAAGCCGCCCGCCCCCAGCACTCTTTGACTTGCCAGTCTTTGCGTCGACCTCCCATGAGGCCATTTGAATGGTTCCACTGCCGCCAGTCAGAAGATCAGGCACGCCTTCGTGGTCAGTCACGGGCTCGGACCAGACGAGTTTTCCAGTTGCGGGTTCGACGGCATGGACCAGAAGTCCCCCGTCGGATGCGCTGTGCCTTCCGACAATGAAGTAGGCCAGCCCGTCATAGACCAGCACACCACCCATCACCGGCTGAGCCGATTCAATCTGTCCGTACGCGACGATTCGACGGTCGCGCGGCGCAGCCCGAAATCGCCAGATCAATTTGCCAGAATCAGCAGTTACGCAATAGACATAGCCGTCATGTGAGCCGAACAGGCAGAGGCCACCGTCGATTGTCGGTGGGCAGTCGATCCGACCTCCCGTTGTGAAGCTCCACCGTGGCTCGCCGCTCGTTGCGTCCACGGCTGACAATCGGTGATGGTCACTGCTTGCGACAAACGCCAGGCCCTCGGCCACGACGGGGCTGGTCAGCCGACCGCCGTCTTTGTGGTCCCATTCCAGTTCTACGGACTCCGGGATTCGGTCAGCCACGATTCGCTCCCACTGGCTGGTGAGTTGCTCGGGGCCCGACGTAGTCGTGCTGCCGGTCCGCCCGACATTCCGACGATAGGTCGGCCAGTCAGGCGACGGAGCCTCTGAGCTGGTGTACTCCGTTCCGTATCGCGGCCCTTTTTCCAGACGCAACGCGGCCGAAGGTGCCGGCACGACTTGTGGATTCGTCTCCAGCGCAATGAAACCGCGGAGCATCACGTAACACCCGCAGGCATGGGGAAACGTGTAGATCAGACCGTTGGCCGGCACAAGCCCGGCCGTTCGGCAGGACGTGCGACTCGCCCCGAAATGACGGTATTCACCGGTTTCCAGATCGGCAAAGTCCATCGAGCCACACAAAAACAGATTTTCCGTCCCGACGTCGTAACTGCAGCGGTGCTTATACGTGAACTCTTTCGGCTGCAGAATCCGCTTCGTGACCTTGCCAGATTTCGGGTCGAGTCCTTCCCACGCGTACTGCTTCGTGCCCTGTGAATCGGCTGTGTGAATCCAGACGAGTCCGCCTGAGGCCATCACTTTTTCGTAACTGCCGCCGTGACCAATGCGCTGATATGTGTAATCCCACAGGTGCGATCCGTCCTCGGCTGAGACCGCGTGATTACCCTTCGAGCTGGAGGACACGAGAACGCCGTCGCTGTAAAAGATCAGGTTCGTGGTCGTGCCCTTTGCCCACGACTTCGTGGAAGCGGCCCACTGCTCTTTTCCGGTCTTCAGGTCGAGACTCACCATTTGTGAGTCCGTCCCACGACGGCTGTTGTCGACATGAACGAAGACGCGACCGTCGCCGGCTCGCATTTTTCGGGGCACTTGAGAAGTGGTCCACTTGCTCTCGCCGCTTTCAATGTCGAACGCATTGATCCCTCTTGAGTTGGCTACCAGCAGCAATCCATCGCTCAAGATAAAGTCACCCGGGGACTCGACGGCAAACGTGAGAACGATGTCACCCGACTCACCATCTAGAGCGACAACCTGCCCACCGACCTTCGTGTAAATTCGACCGCCGGACGAAAGGACGTCCATCGACTCTGCCTTGCGTCGCCACAGACGTAGCCCGTTGAAAACATCGCGGACGTTCAGTGAATCTTCTTTTTTCATTCCCTCGTCAGTGGCGACCTCATCCTGGAACACGACCGCCAGATGCTCGCTCGATGCGACGGCGGACGGAGTCGATGCTTTGCGGTCACCCGTCGGCCAGTTGGGCCCGGCCACCCAGCGAACACCGGTTGGGACCCCAACCTGCGTGTCAGTCGAAACCGGATTGCCGGTGGCGTTGCCGCGCGCGTGAGTCCAATCGTCCATGCTCTTCGGACGCTTCTTCGTCAGTCGCAGCCAGGCACCGTCGGGTTCCGTGACGACGACCAGAGGTTCGATTCGGGCATCCGAAACCAGTTTCGTAAGCTGCTTCGTCACGAGCGTGCCTTTGCTGTCGGGCTCGTCTGCGAGCCACGCGACGCCTCCCGGACGCAGCACACGGAGCACTTCTTTGACCTGCAACCCGTCGCTCAGCAGCGCTGTCGTGTTTTCGACAACGACCAGGTTGACGATGTTGTCCGAGTAAGGCAGCCGATCCATCGACCCGGTCTCCGCCGAAACGACACCCCGCAATTCGGCCTTGCCGATTGTCTTACGCACCCGCTCGACGGCCTCACCACTGGTGCACAGCCCATGCACCAGGTACTGGCCATCCCGGGACA
>CAYSJO010000792.1:0-24302 GCA_964431285.1 uncultured Planctomycetaceae bacterium | reverse complement strand
GGCTGGCTCAAAGAGTTCCGGCGTGTGTTTTCACGGTATGAAAAGACCGCATTGAACTTCGGTGGTATCGTTCGCCTGGCGTTCATTCAGCGGTACATGCGAGCCATTTTCTAATACGCGTCGTTTTCAAACAGAGCCTAGTCAGGCTGGCAGCCAGCCAGAACGGCCAGAAGAACTGTGAGCAGTTGAGGGAATCGATTGATTCCGACAACTCCTATGCACGAGCAACCACAGAAGTCTCGCGTCTGCGACGAAAACACCTACGCGTCCGATGCGCCCGTCGATTCAGATATTCCCGAAAGATCTGCGTTCCTGTCGGATTTCACTCGTGAGGCAGGCTCTTGACCGCATCGTTGGCACCGACCAGCAGCAGTCGGTCGCCGGGTTCGAGAACGGTCTCGGGTCGAGGAACGCTGACGAATTCCTGTGCTGGTTCGTCACCATCCGGTTCGTCAATCCGTTTGATGACCACCAGGTTCACCTGAAAGTTGGCACGCAGCCCAATTTCGTTGATCGCTCGACCAGACCACGACGGAGGCGATTCGACCTCTACCATCGAGAAGCCTTCGCCCAGTTCGATGACGTCTCGCAGATGTGGATGTGCGAGCCGACGTGAGAGTTGTTCTCCGGCACTCGCTTCGGGCTGGATGACCTCGCTGGCTCCGATCTGGTGGAAAATCTCAGCGTGATACTCGGTCTTTGCCCGGCAGATCAGATACGGGACGCCCAGTTTCTGCAGCATCACAGTCGTTAAGAGAGCCCCTTCGAAGTTCTCGCCGATGCCGATCACGCACACGTCAACCTTGTGAATCTCCTGCGCGGTAATAGCCTCGGGATCCGTCGCGTCCAGTCGCACGGCCAAATCGACCTCGTCCTTAATCTCGTTAATTCGCGCCATGGAGCGGTCGACGGCGATGATCTGTGCTCCCAGTGAAGCCAGATTGCGGGCGACAGTCATTCCGAAACGGCCCAGACCGATGACTGCAATGCGTCTCAATTCTGTTCTCCTGAAAATTGTCCACAAATGACGCGGCTTCCAACCGGCAATGTCGGTGACCAGAGAGTTGGTCTTCAGTGGATCCGTCCGACTTGAAAACCCCTCTCCCCAGCGGGGAGAGGGAACCAGTCAGTTTCCTCTCCCCGCTGGGGAGAGCGTCAGGGAGAGGGGTTTATACTGAAGACCAATTCGGACAATGTTTTAGAGAAAGTCTATCGGTGCACCGATGAGAGCAACACCGGCGTCGGTCTTGTGATTTTGCGGGATCATCAAGGCACCATACGATTGCTCAACGATGAACCGGCCGACGTCCCGTCTCCCCCGTGGGGAGAGGGTTAGGGAGGGGGCCCACAAGTCTGACTTGTTCCCGATACACCTGACGAAGCACCAGTTGCAAAATGAGCCTTGAATCACCCGACCTCGAAACGAACACCCGTCGTCGGCAGCTTGTCTGGTTTCTGCGCGTCTTCGGCGGCCTCGACGTGATGGCCCTGCTGGCGGTTGTCATGCCCTTCAGCGTGATGAACGGGATGCATCACTCGATTGGGTTGGGTGAAATGCCCGGCGCCCCGTTGATGGGATACCTCGCTCGCTCCGCATCAATGCTCTACGCCTTCCTGGGTGGACTCATCCTGTACATGTCTTTTGACGTGGAGCGGTACCGTCCGCTGCTGGACATGACCGGTCGGATCGTAGTGGTTTGCGGCGTTTTGCTGATTGGCATTGATGTCGTTGAGCGGTTGCCGGTGTGGTGGATATGTCTGGAAGGGCCGACGGTGCTGGGTCTGGGCACAGTGATGTTGTGGCTGCTCCGTCGGAGTCGCCCGGAAATCGGCTGACCTGGACGACCACGAGTGTCGCCGACCCGAAAATTGCTGCCGTAGCGAATCGCACGTGATGCAATCCCGCAACATTCGGATGGTAATCGTGCCGCGATCAATGCCATGGCGCCGTTCGAATTGGACGGTATCCCGGTTGCTCGGCGCCTTCTGTGAACAGATTCGCGGCACGGGCACGCATGTGAGACCTGACGTTTCGTAGACTTCAACGGTCACGACATGCCGGTCGGCACGAGGGTTGCGTGTTCTTTCTACAGCCAAAACTGCGTCCTCACGCTGCCTGTCATGGACATCGCGTAGCGCCACACGCGTTCGCTCCTGAATGCAGTCATTGACATCCTGATTGCGGCACTTGTCGCGCGGCCGGAGTAGCACCACGAACTCAGCTTGCGACTGGTGCGCCACGCTCTGTCCGAGGAAACACCGATGATCGCGGTTACGGAGGTGAACAGCTTCGATGAACTCGCCAGTCTGCGCGTCACCTGGAAACAACTGTGGCAGGAAACTCGCGACCCGTCGTTTGTGCAGTCATGGGAGTGGCTGCGCAGCTACTGGCGTCTGTTCGGTGACGACCTGAAACTGCGAGCGCTGGTCGTGACCCTCGCTGCTAAGCCCATTGGTATCGTTCCGTTCTCCCTGCGTCCCGTGAAAACGAAACTGGGGAAAGCGAGCCTGCTGACGTGGCCCCAGAACGAATGGGGCGTGTGCCGTGGACAGATTGGGCCGAATCCTGCGGCGACTCTGGCTGCGGCAATGCGACACATCATCCAGACTCGCGACTGGGATGCGATTGAGCTGTCCGGTATCGACGGATCCAGGATCGATCGCGGTCGAACCCGTAACGCGATGCAGACCTGTGGAATTCAGCCGACCGAAACAGACACGCTTGAGCACCCGCTTGTGCAGATCGAGGGTTCGTGGGACTGGTATCTCGAAGAGCGAGGTCTCGAGCCACTGACGCGAGCGCAGCAACAGCTTGACCAGCACGGTCCGGTGTCGTTTCATCGCTGGCGTCCGGTGGGTGGACGCACCGGAGAAACCGAACGCCGCTGGGACCTCTTTGAAACGTTTGCTGACATCAAGCGGGCGACAGCCTGCGAAGCCCGCCAGGCCGAGATGGAGCTTGCTTTGCTGAAAGACGTGCATCCTGTGGCGGTCGATGCCGGAGCCGTCGACATCACGACATTGACGCTCAACGGTCGCGCTGTGGCGTGCTGTTACAGCTATGTCTCACACGAGACAGTGGAAGTCGCGTTCGTGGGAGCCCACGACCCGGCTGGTGAATCTGCCACGACCGTGCTGATCGGCAACATGATCCGCGACAGCTTCATGCGGAACGATCAGCGCGTCATCTTCCGCCAGGAGGATGGACCAGCCTTGTCCGCCTGGACCAGTGACTCACTGACGACTGTCACGCTAAGCCATATTCCCAGGCTCTCGGCCAAAGCGCAGTTACTGAAACGCGCTCGCCGGACGAGCCGCAATCTCACGCGGTCCACTGACTCGCGGCTTGGTGAAGGAACGGACCTTGCGGCACATTCACCCGGTATCTGCGCGGGCTCATAACCTTCGGCGCGGTGACACCGGATCGTAGGCTGAAGGTATGGGAAGGATGTGTGCCCGCGAGTCGCGGCGCATACATGCGGCCTACCGACCCACCAAAACATTTTCAGAATCGGTCTTCAGTATAAACCCCCTCTCCCTGAGCGGAGAGGGAACCAGTCAGACGAGTTCCCTCTCCCCGCTGGGGAGAGGGTCAGGGAGAGGGGTTTTTCGAGTCGGATGGCTACTGAAGACCAACTCTGAAAACGCTCTATTCTCAATTCACCTTGATGTCATAGGCCTGCAGCGTGTCCATGTCGCGCAGGAACAGCTTGCCGGCGGCGACAACCGGGTGAGCCCATGCCGGGCGTCCGCTGCGTTGCGGCTGACTGAATCGACCTTTTTCGGAATAGCCGCTCTGTGAGGCTTCAAATAGTGCCACGTTGCCATTCTCGCCGCGCAGATAGATGTGCCCGTCAGCATACGTCACCGCTCCCTTGCCGACCGAGCGACTTTGCCAAGCCATCCGGCCAGTCGTCAAATTGATGCACTTCAGGATGCTCTCGTCAGTGCCGTACAGAAAACCATCCACCACAACCATGCCGCCATGGTGATTTTTCATGTCGCGGTTCGAATACACCGTGCGTGACGTCGTACGATCACCATTCGATGTCAGGCGAAACAACGCACCACCCGTGTTGTAGCCCGACGCCACAAAGATGTGATCGTCATGGAACACCGGAGCCGAGCAGTTGGCCGTCCGGTTGGAACCCTCATTCTGTCCCCACATCACGTTCCCGTCGCTGGCTCGAATGCCGACCGCTCCGCTGTGTGTGAAGTTGACGTATTGCCGCACGCCACCGACTTCGACGGCAATCGCCGAGGAATACGCGGCCCGCGGGGATGACGGCACCAGTGCGGTCCACTCGGCCCGACCTGTGTTCTTGTTGATCGCGACCATCGTGGCCCGCTGACCGCCCGGCGTGCAGATCACTTTGTCGCCGTCGATCAACGGCGATTCGCTGATTCCCCAGCCGATGTTGCGACCGTTGTACTCCTGCAGGATGTTGCCGCTCCACTGCATGCGTCCGGAATTCGCGTCCATGCAGGCCAGTTGTCCGCTTGCGCCCAGAGCGTAAACTCGCCCGCCAGCAACAGCCGGTGTGCCGCGAGGCCCGTTTCCCTGACCGTTTTCGTATGCCTGCCCGCCCGTGGGAGTAGCCCAAGCCTGTCGACCGCTGGCCAGATCCACGGCGATCACCATCTCGCGACCACCGGAATTCCCTATGGTGAACACCTTGCCGTCCGCGACGGACACAGCCGAGTAACCCTCGCCGAGCCCACGAGCCGTCCATGCGAGCGACGGCCCCTGGTCGGACCAGCTCGACAGCAGACCGGTTTCGGTGGATCGGTTGTCACGGTTCGCACCCCGGAACTGAGACCACTCACCCGGGTCCGAATTCCGCTGGGAAACCGTAACTGATGTGGAATCCGGCTCTGGTGTCGTCGTGGTCGTGATCTTTCGCGACGACGGACGTCGCGTGACGTTCACCGTGCCTGTGCGCGGCTCGTTCTTTGACGCGTTTGCAACGGGACGTTTCGTTGGTTTCGCCTCGGTGTCGGTCTCGGAAGCTGACTTGATATTCAGACGTGAGATAATGCTGCCGCTCACAACCGCGTAAACCGTCTGCCCTTTCTTAATCCGGCTCAGGTAGCTCTTCTTGCCGTCAACAATGACTCGAGCGCTCTTCGCGATCGAGAGAGAGCGGTTGGTCCCTTTGCCCTTGAGTTTGACGACCATTCGGTCGGTCGTCGGGGAAATCGCAGCCACCGTTCCGATGACAGTTTCCGCCAGTGCCAGCGACGTCCCACACAGAGTCAGGACTGCGACCAGACAGACCGTTGCAATTCGCATTCGCAAAAACATGAATCAGACCTTCTATCTCTCTGGAACACCCGAACCGCTTCTGTACACCAGTAATAACGGTTCGACATTCCGTCTCAAACGCAGATTGGCGCCGGATTCCACCAGATCGCGTGAAATGAACGACCCGGACAGATCTGAGGGAAGACATCGGGCTTGAAAAGAGCGTCTCGGAACGTGACAACAGACCGATTCGCGGCACGCGCGTATTGCAGTGTGCCTGGCCATTTCGAACGCTGGCTCCCAGGAGTCGGAACCTATGCAGTCAATTCGCGGAAGATTTGCCGAGTTCTGCCTGTTCATCGTAGCCGGGCTGGTCTTGTTCATGCTTCGCAACGGTGAGCCCGAGGAGCCGGCGCAGGTCCAACTGCCCGAGCCGCGCGCTCATGTGCCGCCACCGACACTGGTGGCCAGCGAATGGGTCGGGTCGAATCCGCCGCCCGAGGCAATTAAGGAACTCAGTGAGGATTACCTGTCCTCCTGGTCGCTGGATATTCCGGGGCCCCCATTGGCCGAGGATACCCCGCTGCGGCGTGGTCAATATGTCCAAGCCATGGAAGGCGGTCGCGTGTATTCCGCCATGGTTCTGGATGTGCTCGAAGACGGTCGCGTGTGGGCTCACCGAACTGGCGCCAGTTCTCACTACGATGACTATCCGTGCGAACCGTCGGAATTACGGATGGCCCCGCCGGAACTGCTGCTGAATCAACCGTTCTCAAGTGGAGAGTTGGACGCGATCCTGGGCGACCTGCGCTTCGGCGACGAAGACCGCATCGAAGAAGCCTGTGAAAAACTCGCCGTCCGAGGTCCACACCAACCGAACGAGGAGATCGCCGAAGCGCTGTGTCGGCGTGTCATTTCGCCCGATGGTGAGACACTGGACGAGGCGGCGGAGGCACTGGTCCTGTGGTCGACGGAAACCAGCATGCCCACGCTGCTTCTCATGTGTGACAGCGACGACACGGTCCTGAAGCGTTCGGCCTGCCTGGCAATCACTCAGTGGAAGACGGATGCCGGGATCGAGAAGGTTGCATCTCTCGTCCCGATGGGTTCCTCGGAACGATACTACGCCAGTCCGGCCCTGCGATTCATGGGGCCTAGAGGCGAGCCGGTCGCCTCCGCATGCTGAATCACGAAGTGTCTCAAGCCCGTCGTGATGCATGCCTGGCACTGGTGGTACTGGGCACGGAAACTGCAATCCCGAAACTTCAGGAGCTGGTTGAACGCAGTGATTACACCAGCTACGCGAAACAGGCGATGGTGGCGATCAGGAGGCGGGCTTTGCAATGACGGGTCAGTCATGAACCGAGCGACCAACAATCAATACGGGCAGCGT
Source organism: uncultured Planctomycetaceae bacterium (assembly GCA_964431285.1). Lineage (GTDB taxonomy): Bacteria > Planctomycetota > Planctomycetia > Planctomycetales > Planctomycetaceae > CAUZFZ01. Next base: position 17,664 of record CAYSJO010000792.1, on the reverse strand, counting down.
GGCAGGGTCAGAGCGAAGCGATGGCCTTGTGGCGACAACGTCAGGGCCATCGCTGGCGCACTGACCCTGCCACCCAAACCTAATAACGGAACTCGGGAAGCTGTTCCGGACACGGTCATAAGAATGCGGGCACGAAACTCATACAAGGCAAATCACCGGCCAACAGTCGCTCGATTTCTGCTGCTGAACCTCGTCATCATGGGCGGCGTGGTGGCGGCCCATAAGCCGGCGACCAACCCGCAACTGCTACCCGCACCCGTCAAACGGACGATCGAATTCGAGACCGACGTTCAGCCGATCCTGAATGCCCGCTGCGTCGAATGCCACAGCCAGAACACACAGGAAGCAAAGCTGACCATTACATCTCGCGCTTCACTTCTGCGAGGTGGTGAGAGCGGTGAACCAGCCGTTGTGCCGGGCAAGAGCGAACAGAGCTATCTCATTCACCTGATCGCGGGCCAGGAGCCGAAAAAACGGATGCCGCCAGAGGGCAAGCCGCTGACTCCATCGCAGATCGCAATTTTGAGAGCGTGGATTGATCAGGGTCTGAAGATGCCGGTCGTGGACGATGCTCCGTTGACGACGGATCAATGGTCGTTTCAGCCAGTCGGGAATCCTGCACCGCCCGAGTCCGACAGTGCGTGGAGCAGCACTCCAATAGACGCCTATGTAATGCGAAAGCTGCAGCAGGCCGGACTGTCACCATCCGGCATGGCGGATCGCCACACGTTAATCCGGCGTCTGTTTCTGGTGATGCACGGTCTGCCGCCCACACCCAGGCAGGTCGAGCAGTTTGTGTCTGGCGATAGTCCGGATGCATGGCAGGATCTTGTGGATCAGGTGCTCGAAAGTCCTCGCTACGGCGAACGCTGGGCGCGGCACTGGCTCGACCTGATCCGCTTCGGCGAGACTCATGGATTCGAAACCAACCGCGAACGGCCAAACGCATGGCATTTTCGCGACTGGGTCATCGACTCACTGAATTCCGACAAACCGTACGATCAGTTCGTGCGTCAGCAGATTGCCGGTGACGCACTCGGGGAACCGATCGGAACGGGTTTTCTGGTGGCGGGTCCGCACGACCTGGTCAAGAGTCCGGATATCAACCTGACTCTAATGCAGCGTCAGGATGAACTGTCCGACACGATCAACACGGTTGGCACAGCATTTCTGGGCCTGACGCTTGGCTGTGCCCGCTGCCACAACCACAAGTTTGATCCCATCACTCAGCGAGACTTCTACTCAATACAGGCGGTGTTTGCTGGAGTGCAGCACGGTGATCGGTCGTTGCCAGTGCCCACCGACGGGAAAGAGAAGATCGCCGGCGTCGCCGCACAGATCTCCCAGCTGCGAGAGAAGCTGAAGGAATTCATTCCACCAGACTCGGCGTCACGAGTTGCCGTGAACGCGAAGCACAATGTCGAACTGTTTGATCCGGTGAAGGCGCAGTTCGTCCGCTTCACTGTGCTGGCGACGAATTCGTCGCAGCCGTGCATCGATGAACTGGAGATCTTCTCCGGTAAGGAAAACGTGGCACTCGCCAGCCGCGGCGCCGTCGCGACATCATCCGGCAATTTTCCCAATAACCCGCTGCACAAGTTGGAGCACATCAACGACGGGCAATACGGCAACGGTCGCAGTTGGATATCGAGCCAGAACGGAGCCGGCTGGATTCAGATTCAATTGCCGGACACGCTTGCCATTTACCGCATCGAATGGGCTCGTGACCGACAGGGTAAATACGCGGACCGCCTCGCAATCCGTTACAGAATCGAAACGGCGCTGGAGCCTGAAAAGTGGCAGCTTGTTGCCAGTTCAGACAACCGGCAGCCCTTCAAGGCCGGCGGTGCATCGCAGCCCGTTTACAGGTTTGATCTGGCGACATCCGCACGCGCAGATGTCGGGCGTCGTTGGCTGGCCGAGTTGCAGTCGCTGCAGAAAGAACACGACCGCCTGACGACCGTACCAACTGTCTACGCAGGCAAATTCACTCAGCCGGGCCCCACGCATCGGTTATTCCGCGGTGAACCAAAGGCCAAACGTGAAGAAGTGTCGCCGGATGCCCTGGAAGTGTTCGGCACACTCGGCCTAGAACGTACGTCACCAGAACAACTGCGCCGGCTGAAGTTCGCCGAGTGGGTGGCGAGTCGCGACAACCCGCTGACCGCTCGCGTGCTGGTCAACCGACTGTGGCAGTTTCATTTCGGAACGGGCATCGTGGCGACACCCAGTGACTTCGGAGCGAATGGTGTCGCGCCGACGCATCCTGAATTGCTCGACTGGCTGGCTCGTGATTTCATGGACAACGGCTGGTCAATCAAACACATCCATCGCCGCATTCTGCTCTCGAACACCTGGCAGCAGGACAGCCGTCCGAAAACCGAATCGCTCCAGGTGGACGCTGCCTCGCAACTGTTGTGGCGTTTCCCGCCGCGGCGGCTGGAAGCCGAAGCCATTCGCGACAGCATTCTGACGGCCAGCGGAGTCCTCGATATGCACATGGGCGGCCCCGGATTCAGCGGCTTCGAAGTAAAGATGGAAAATGTCAGTCACATTTTCCCGAAGTCGAGCTTCGGGCCCGAGGACTGGCGCCGCATGATCTATATGACAATGGTCCGTCAGGAACGCGAGTCCGTTTTTGGAGCATTCGACTGTCCGGATGCCAGCCAGGTCACTCCAGTTCGCAGCCGTTCGACAACTCCACTCCAGGCGCTGAATCTGCTCAACAGCCAGTTTGTCCTGCAGCAGGCCGAGTTGTTTGCGAAGCGTCTGAAGCAGGAAGCCGGTGACTCGGTGAAGAAGCAGATCGATCGTGCCTATTTGCTGAGCTTCGGACGACAGCCGACGGGCGACGAACACATCGACGCCTCAGATTTTGTTGAGGTACACGGTTTGACCATGCTCTGCCGAGCCCTCCTGAATTCCAACGAGTTTCTTTTTGTTCCTTGAGCCGACCTGGTGGATACCCGGCATGTTGACACAGCAGCTCTTAAATCGCCGCTCGTTCATGGGCGAATCAGCCTTTGGCCTGGGCGGCATTGGTCTGGCCAGCCTGCTGCAGTCAGAAGGGCTGTTGGCCGACACAGATGGAAAGGCAACGACACGTCCTCAGATCGATCCGGGTGAACCGTTTGCGGCGCGTGATGCTCACTTCGAGCCGAAGGCGAAACAGGTTCTGGTCATCTTCTGTTCCGGAGCCTGCAGTCATCTCGACACATTTGATTACAAGCCCGAGCTGATCAAACAACACGGTCGACCGCTGCCCGGAGCCGATGGTCTGGTCACGTTCCAGGGAGCTCAGGGGAACCTCACCGAAAGTCCGTGGGAATTCCGGGCGCGAGGTGAGAGCGGCAAGATGATCTCGGAGCTTGTACCGCAGCTCGGCGACATGGCCGACGAGATGTGCTTTATCCACTCGATGACCGGTAAGACGAATACACACGGTCCGGCCGAGAATTTCATGTCGACGGCGTTCACGCTGGACGGTTTTCCGAGTGCCGGTGCGTGGGTCACCTGGGCCCTGGGCAGTGAGTGCGAAGACCTGCCGGCCTACGTCGCGATTCCCGATCCGCGCGGCACGCCTCAGTCGAGTGTGAACAACTGGGGACCCGGATTCCTGCCGGCCGCATTTCAGGGCACCGACTTCAATGCCTCGAAGCCAGTGCGAAATCTTGCTCGGCCGCAGTCAGTGTCTGCACCAACCGACAAAGCGACACGAGCATTTCTGCAGCGTCTAAATGAACGGCATCTCGAGCGTTTTCCGGGCGACAGCGAACTGGCCGCGAGAATTTCCAGCTACGAACTGTCAGCCCGCATGCAGCTCAGTGTGCCAGAAGTCAGCGACATCTCGTCAGAATCGAAACAGGTCCTGAAGATGTATGGTGCCGACGACAGCGAAAATGGACTGAAGGCGTCCTTCGCAAAGAACTGCATCCTGGCGCGACGATTGCTCGAAAAGGGCGTGCGGTTCGTGCAGTTATTCAACGGTGCCTATCAGACCGGCGGCGAGGGAGTCAGTAACTGGGACGGACATAAGGTCCTGGAAAAGCAATACAGCAAGCACGGTCCAGTCTTTGATCAGCCAGTGGCCGCGTTGCTCAAAGACATGAAGCAGCGTGGGCTACTCAAGGACACGCTGGTGTTGTGGTGTACCGAGTTCGGCCGCATGCCGACTTTCCAGAGAGGTGCCAGCGGTCGCGACCACAACCCGTCGGGCTTTACTGTGTGGTTGTCCGGAGCCGGCGTGAAGGCCCCCTTCACCTACGGAGCGACCGACGAATTCGGATACAAAGCCGCCGAAAACGTCACGACTGTTTATGATCTGTATGCAACAGTACTGCACCTGCTTGGTCTGGATCACAAGCGCCTGACGTTCTACCACAATGGTATCGAACGCCGACTGCCCGACGTGCATGGGCATGTCATTGAAGATGTGCTTACGTAGCATCCATATTCGGTGTCCGCGAGAGGAAAGTTCCCATGGCGTTCTGCCCCGAATGCAACGCAACAATGGGACAGACGGATATCGTCTGCCCAGACTGTGGGTACGACTTCCCGGAGAAACTTGCGGAGACTGGCACGGGGCTCGCTTATTTCCGGCTGGCAGATTCTACACTTGTCGTGGCGGCAATACTCACATTACTCGCCTGTGTTGTCATTGTTCTCATCGTTCCCTGGACACTGCTGGCAATCTTCTTTAATGGCGATTCCTGGTACTGGGTTGTATTGATCGCCCTCCCATTCCATTTCGTATTGTGCTTCGCCCAGTACGTTGTTTTTGTCCGCGTCCAATCTCTCAAATGACCAATTTCAGCTCCCTCATCGATCAAGCACCACCTCCCATTCGGAGCGAAACGCCATTTGACGGCGACAATTCGAAAGTACGTTCACTCAGGTTGGGCAACGTCGACATAGGCTTTCCCGTCGTTCAGGCCGCGCTGAGTGGTTACAGCGACTGGCCCATGCGCGTCGTCGCGAAACGGCTTGGTGCTCCGTACACGATCGCCGAAGTCCTGATCGATCGCTTCATTCTCGATCTGAAGCAACGACACCGCACGAAACGGCACCTGATGGTTTCAGACGAAGAGCATCCTGTCGGCGGACAGTTGATGGGATCGGATCCGGAACAGTTCGGGCCAGCCGCGACGAAGCTGGTTGAGGCCGGTTTCGCTGTGATCGACATTAACTTCGGCTGCCCGGTGAAGACGGCGATGGGCGGTTGTCGCGGCGGGTATCACTTGAGCCATCCGAAAGTCGCCCTCGAGATCATTACTCGAGTCCGCGATGCCGTGCCCGATCACATTCCGGTGACTGTGAAGATGCGGCGAGGCATTGATGACTCACAACTCAGCCACGATCACTTTTTTACCATTCTCGATGGTGCGTTCGATCGAGGCGTAGCAGGCATCACGGTGCACGGCCGGACCGTCGAGCAGAAGTACAACGGCCCCAGTAACTGGGACTTTCTGCGAGAGGTCAAACAGCACGCTGGCCAGCGAACTATCATTGGCAGCGGTGACGCATTCACGGCAGCAGCCTGCCTCGAGATGCTCAATCATACGGGTGTTGACGCCGTGTCGGTGGCTCGTGGCGCAATTGGCAACCCGTGGGTTTTCCGCCAGACTCGCGATCTGGCCGAGGGCCGGCCCATGTTTCAACCATCGCTGGCCGAACAGCGCCGCGTGCTCACGATGCAGCGTGAGTTGTGTGAGCAGGTATACGACGAACGTGGTTGCGGCACGACAATGAGGAAATTCGGAATCAAGTTCGCTCGACTGCATCCGAACTTCGAGGAGGTCCGAAATGCGTTCGCCAGAGCAAAGGGGCTGGCGGACTGGTCTTGTGTTCTGGACGAATGGTATCCCGAGAGCAGTGACTAGCCACATCATTCGGAGTCAGGTCGTACGAGCATTTTAAGAATTGGTCTTCAGTATAAACCCCACTCCCGACCCTCCCCCCAGCGGAGAGGGAACTCGTCTGACTGATTCCCTCTCCCCGCTGGGGAGAGGTCAGGGAGAGGGGGTTTTCGAGTCGGATGGATCAACTGAAGACCAACTCTGAAAATGCTCTAAGATCAGCCAGATCCCGCGACAAGTCCATGAAGGTCGTTGCGGATGATTTCGATTGCCGTTCATAATACAGGACGTGGTACGCATCACGTTGGTTGGCACCTGAGATTTCTGACGTGATTTACGAATTCGGTGCGACACTGACAGAATGCGCGACCCAACGTTGTTTATTTCAGTGACTGCGTATGACTCGACCCAATCTGGACAGTGGAACCAACGGCATGCTGCGTCAGCAACTATATACACTGTCTGTAATTTGTGTGTATTCTTTTGTCCTGGCGAACAGCTTATCCTCCACCGCACTTGCGCAGAATCTCCTGGAAGTTGAAGCCGCCCTGCAACTCGAGTCGCCGAGTGCACCCCCGCAAGTCATTCAAGCAGCCCCAGTGGCAAATCCCGCGGACCCGCAACCAGCCCAACCGAAACCAGCCTCGGCAGAACCGAAAGGCGGCGAGAAAAAGAAACCTGGTGACAAAGGAAAGAACGACAAAGAGAAGAAGGAAAAAGGCGATAAGGGCACACCTGACACTATCACCCGCCCCAAAACTCCCGAAACACCTCCCGACCCTGCTGAATTGCAGAACCGGCCAAACGCCGCTGGCAAGGTGCGGCTGAATTTCACGGGTCAGCCGTGGCCAGACGTGCTGGAATGGCTGAAAGTCGTTTCAAACCTGACGCTCGACTGGCAGGAGCTGCCCGGCGGATATCTCAACCTGGTCACGCATCGCGAGTACACTGTTCCAGAAGATCGCAGCCTGATCAATCGTCATCTGCTCTCACACGGATACACGATTGTCATCAACGGCGAAGTCATGACCGTGGAGAAGGTTGCCACTCTGAATCCTGCCATCGTGCCGCGCGTCACATCGACGCAGCTTGACGAACGCGACTCCTATGAGTTCGTCAAGGTCTCGTTCAAACTCGAAGGTATGCTGGCTGAAGATGCGGCTGAAGAATTCAAGCCGATACTGAGTGCGAATGGAAAACTGACACCACTCTCCAGCTCAAACTGGCTCGAGGCGATGGACGCCGCGATCAATTTGCGAGACGTCCGGGATGCAGTCCTGGCGCAGCAAACGATATCTGAAGACGAACACCTGGTCCGACCATTCTACCTCAAACATGTTCGCGCCGAAGACACTGTAAACCCCCTGCGCGAACTGCTGGGAATGCCATCAGTCAGTCCTCGCGGTGGAGGAGGAGGATTCAATCCCGGCCAGATGCAGCAGTTTGTCCAGCAGATGCAGCAGCTGGTGCAGCAAATGCAACAGGCCGCGCAGCAGAATCAGGGAAAGGGTGGCGGTGGCGGTCCACGCAGTCGGCGACAGGAGAAAGTACACATCGTCCCTGTTGCTCGGGACAACTCCCTGCTGGTGAGCGGACCACCAGACAAGCTCGCTTCGATAGAAGATGCCATTCTGATCCTTGACCAGCCGCCCGCAGGCCAGTCATCTACGCTTGAATCAATTGCCGAAACTGATGTCTTCCGGCTGGCGAAACTCGACCCCGAAGAATTTGAGAAGATGTTGCGCGAACTGGGTGGGCTTTCTCCTCGTACGAAGATTCAGGTCGACAAGAACCGCCGCACGGTCGTCGTGACCGGACCCAAGACCGATCGGATCATCGTGGAACTCATGATCGAGAAACTCGATGGCAGCAGCCGTATGTTTCACGTCATTGCCCTGCGGAAACATGACGCTGATTACGTGTCAGGTTCCATCCGTTTCATGATGGGAATCGACGACGAAAAGGAGAATTCCCGAAGCGGATACGGAGGGTATTACCCGTGGGGTGGCCGGCAGCAGGAAAAGGATGCGTCGGATGTCTTTCGCGTCGACGCGGACGTTGAGTACAACCGGCTGTTGCTGTGGTGTAATAAACTTGAACTGTCGCAGGTAAGCAGCCTGCTGATTGAACTTGGAGAGATCCCGGCTCCAGGCGGCAATCAGAACCGTCGGCGTGTCTACGAAGTGGATTCTGTCGAAGATGCTTTGAGGCTGATTGATCGACTTGAGAAAGCGTGGCCGTCACGCGGTGGTAATAAGCTTGAGATCACACCGCCAGTGATCGAACCGCCCAAAAATGACGCGACTCCAATTGGTCCGCAGGCGCCAGCTACACTTCAAGTCAAGCCGGCCGACAAAACAGCCTCAGACGAACAAGTTCAACCGACACCACGTAGTGCCGGTCGAATCGCTCAGAACGCTTCCCCGACAACACCGGCAGGACCCCGCAAGCCAGAGCCGTCGGGCCTGTTCAGTGTGAGTCAGGTTGAAGATCGTTCCGAAGATGATTCGAGTCAGCCGACAGGCGCCATCGACCCGGGCGAAGACGACTCAACAACCGTGGAATCGAACACAGACGAACCCGCTGTGACACGAGTTCCACTACAGGGTGGTGACGACCCAGCCGCGCGGTTCCAGAAACTGCTTGAGGAGCTCAGGAACAAACAGCGGAATGAACTGTCAGGTGGAGCAACGACCGAGGCGCCAACCGGCGAAGCTCCGATCCGCATTCGGATCGGACCGAACGGCGAAATCTATCTCGAATCAGATGACACGCATGCCCTGGATATGCTCGAAGATGTCATGGACGAGTACGCCCCACCGAAACGGGACTGGAAAGTGTTTGAACTCAAGTATCCAAACACCTGGGCATACGGTGTTGAGGTGATTCTCCGGGACATTTTCAAAGAGGAAATCGAGGCCGGCAAAGATAAGAAAGACGGAGGGTTCGGCTATGACATGTTCATGGGATTCTACCCGCGGAGTTCGTCCAACTCGGGACCGCGACGAATGTCGCGTCGAAAACCGCTGAACATCATCTCCGACCGCGACTCACACACGATCCTTGTTCAGGGTGCGAATCGCGAGCAGCTTCAGATGATCGAAGAGCTGATCGCCATCTATGACAAACCCGAATCGACTGAAGCGCACGCAATCCGAAAGACACAGGTATTTAAGATTCGGTACTCCACCGCGAAGAATATTGGTGACGCGGTGAAGGACGTCTACCGCGATCTCCTCAGTGACAATGACAAGGCTCTGCAACAGCAGCAGGGTCTCGGCGACAAGGATAAACGTCCGCCGTCGGGGAGTAACTACACCTACATATACGGTGGCGGTGGTGACGGCGACGCACAGGAAAAAGAACAGCCGATCCGGTTCAAAGGTCTGTTGTCCATTGGTGTTGATCCCGTTTCTAACATCCTCATCGTATCTGCGTCCGAAGGTCTGCTGAACAACGTGGGCCAGATCATTGAAGCACTCGACGAAGCCGCCCGTCCGAATTCGGCGTATCAGGTGATGCAGGTCGATTTGCGGGTCAATACGCGGCCGTTGCAGGAACGGCTGTCGAAGATGTTCGGCCCCAAGACGCCGCAGCAGAATCAACAACAGAAGAATCAACAGCAACAGCAACCGGGGCAGAATCCCAATCAGCCCAACCCTGGAGTTGTGATCGAATGAGTGCGAACTGATCACTGAAATGCCCCGCCAACAGAACTCGTTGACCACGCGACCAATACCACTCATCGGGTTCCTGTGCCTGATGGCTGGCGCGGGTTTTCTCTACTCCTCGCAAGGAATCGCCAGCCTCTTTGAAGAAGAGTCCGGTACGTATTTCCGTGTGGCCGGAGGACTCTTCGGGCTGAGTTTGATGCTTTGGGGTGTGCGGCTGATCTCAGCGCGTTTCAGCATGCGAACCGGGCAGCATGTCGGCCGACTGAACCGAAACCGCGTGATGCTGCCACGCGAAGGCATGATGTACCTGCTGGTGATGATCGTGGCTTTCGTTGCTTCGCTCGTCGGTCGATCCAACATGCTGATGCTCGTGTTTTCGATCATGGCCGGACCGTTCATTGTCAACGGCTGGGTAATCTTCTCACTGTTGAGAAAGAACGAGGTTCGACGTCGGTTGCCGCAACGCGCCATGGCCGGTGATCTGGTCTCTGTCGAGATAACGCTGGTTAATAACAAATTTTGGTTTTCGACGTGGCTTATGGTTGTGCGCGATCATGTTTCGCGCGACCGTCACCTGCGATTGTTAGAAACGAACGATCAGGCGCTCGAACCATCGGTATTATTTGCAAGTGTGCGACCCCGAACCGGTCGCGCGGCGTGTTATCAGCTCAGGCCCGGACAGCGAGGGCGTTATCTGTTTGGGCCTCTCGAAGTCTCGACGAGATTTCCTCTGGGGCTGGTCGAACGAGGATATATCACCGACCTGCGTGACGAATTGCTTGTGCATCCACAGATTGGAGTATTGCGGCCGGTCTGGAATTCGGATCGGCACATGGCCTCAGAACTTGTGCAGCGTACGGTCACACAGCGTGGCGTCTTCGAGGATGAGTTTCATCACCTGCGTGACTATCGCGCCGGTGACAATCCTCGCGATATTCACTGGAGGACGTCCGCGCGTCAAAACGGCTTGATGGTGCGTGACTTTCATCAGTCGCGTGACCGGGGTCTCATTGTGCTCATCGAATTATGGCAGCCGAATCGACCGGCTCAGCTTGACCGGGATCGTGTTGAACTGGCCGTCAGTTTTGCGGCGACGATTTGTGTGAGTCACCTGCGCCAGACGCGCGGCGTGGAGCAGTCGGTGCTCGTGTCTGGTCGAGCGGCGCTACGCGTGAAGGCCGAGTCTGGCGGGTCTGCCATGGAAGCAATTCTCGACTCACTGGCGGTCGTTGAAGGTGGCCCGGCAGACGCGTTCGGTGACCTCGTTGTGGAAGCCGGCCGGGCACTGACGGCGGTCACACGCGTAGTTCTCATCACGACACGCATCGACAAGCCCGATTGTGGTCAATCGCGTTACGCGAAGGACTTGCCGGGAGCCGAAGTCTATCACGCGACCCCGGAAGAACTGTCTCACTGGTTCACTCTTGAGGACGGAATCCGTGAGCCGGATGACGTTGATGATCCAACGAGAACCTCAGCACGCATCGTGGCGTCATCGTCGGCTTCGACGACGGCGTCGAACAGCGAATCTCCGTCTTCCAACTTTCGAATACCGACCTGACACAAATGACGCGTGTTTTCCTGATCAGCATCTATTCGCTCATCGGCCTGGCGGCACTGATACTTGCCATTGCCGAAGAACTGCCGTTGCCGACAGGATTGACCGTTCCGCTCTCAATGCTCGCGCTGCATCTCAACGAGCAGAAACGCAGTATTCGGCTAACAACGCTGTGGGCCAATATGCTTGGTCTTGGGGCGTTTGGTGTTGCCGGTCTGGAGTTGGTGCTTGCAGGATTCGCAGGTGCCGGTAGTGCCGCAGAGTTGCGTGTTCTGGCCGGTGCCCATCTGCTGACGTACCTCACGTGGGTTGCACTGTTTCAGGCAAAGGAAGGTCGACAGTACTGGTGGATGATGGCTCTGAGCGTGATGCAGGTCGCCGTCGGTTCGATTCTCACACAAGATGGCTCGTTTGGTGCACTTCTGATTTGTTACGTGTTCTTTGCCCTTTGGACTCTGTCGGTTTATTCGTTGTATCAGGCCCGTTACGGATTCGACCGCGCCGGACGTGAAAGGCTCGATGTGGCGATCGAAAGCATTCAGACAGGCCAGTCGACCATTGAGCGGGCATCGGCAACCGGGTTACGAATGGCGCATCACCAACCGGACGAAGTCCGAGGTGCAATCCAACTGGACCCAGATGAGACCTGGATTAACTCACGTTTCGTAATGGGGGTTGTCAGTACGACACTGCTGTCACTGGCTGTGGGCCTGACGTTTTTCGTCCTCATTCCACGATTGTGGGTTGGTGGCCGGCCCCAATCGGGCGATTCCTTCGATTCACCGATCCGCACAGTGACTGGATTCACAGACGAAGTTCAGCTGGGCGAGATCGGTCAGATTCTGGAAAGCACGGAACCAGTCTTTCAGGTCCGCTTCTACGACAGCCGTTCCGAGGAAGAGCTAAGTGTCCTTGAGACGTCGAGTCAGCTGGGGTATTCAGAGCCGCTGTTTCGCGGCTCTGTTATGGGGCAGTATGAGAAGGGCCGCTGGCTCGTCCTTGATGAATCGCGCCACGTTAGTCCGTTGTTGGAACCTCAGAGCCGACAACAGCGCATCCGGCAGCATTACATCGTCCACACGCCGTTCTCAAAGACCTTGTTCGGAATGCATCCGATCAATGGAGCCCAAAGCGGTCGGCGGTTCGTGCCGCCAGCGATGGACATTGTCACGTCCATACTGATACGTGCCGACGAACGGCAGACGGCCGAGCAACAGACAGAGTACGTTTTGTTTGGATACATCCCCAAACGTGCTGATCAACGTCCACGGATCAGCCAGGTTTACAACGACCGCGCGGCACGGCTTCGCGAGGCTGTGAATGAACAGCTTCTGGAGCTTCCAGATGGACTGCAACGCCTTGGTCAGCTCGCCACGCAGGTCGCCGGGCTGGCACAAGGTGTCTCTCCGCCTGATGATCCCCAAGACCAACTACGCACGCTGCGGGCGATTGAGTCGTATCTCCGGAATGAGGACGAATTCTCCTACAGCCTTAGTGCAGAAGTGACTGATTCCTCGATGGACCCGGTGGAAGACTTCCTCTTCAACCGCAAGGAAGGTCACTGCGAGTACTTTGCATCCGCCATGGCGCTCATGCTGAGGGCTGTCGACATTCCTTCACGACTGGTCAGCGGGTTCAAGGGTGGGGACCAGAACAACCTTTCGGGAGCGTTCGTCGTTCAGGACCGGCACGCTCACGCATGGGTCGAGGCTCGCGTCGACGGACGCTGGCTTACGTACGACCCCACACCGGCTGCCGCTCGCGCCGCAAGCGTTAAGCAAATCGGTGCCGGGCGAAATGCCGTGGCCAGTTTCCGCGATCTGTTTTCCGGATTCTGGAATCAGCGTGTCGTCCGAATGTCCTACGAAGAGCAAAGGCGAGCGTTGTACGAGCCGATTGGCAATTGGATGAAGTCAATCGTTGAAAGTGCCACGAGTCCTTTCGGTTCAAGTGGTCGTGAAGTCGCCGCGTTTCTTTCTGATCCACGGCGCTGGTTCAGTTTGCCAACCTTTGTCGCCACGGCCGTGCTGTGCCTGATCATCGTCGGGCTGCGGCGACTCTGGCGACGCGTCCGGCCGGAAGAACAATCGCTGTTGTCTTTTCTCTGGGCACTGGTGTGCCGATTGCGCCGCTGGTTCAGCGCGGAATCCCGTGCTGAGCGAGTCGAATTCTACGAGCAGTTTGCAGCAATCATGGCCCGCAACGGAATGCGCCGTCAGCGACATCAGACGCCACTTGAATTTGCCGCGTCGTGCCAGACACGACTCAACGAACTGTTAACAAAAAACGGTCTGGAGACTTTTCCCGATGACCTCGTGAGACTGTTCTACCGCGTGCGATATGGCAAGAATCCCCTGTCTGACCCCGAACGGATGGCCATCGAAGGTTTGCTGGTCCGTTTCAGCACGACTCTTCGGCAGGTCAATGGCCGGGATGACCACACGTCAAGTTCTTAAGCTTTCAGGACGGGTATTAGCGGCGACGAATGATCCGTTGCCACGTCCACGAGCGACGCACCAGGACCCGGCAACAGATGCACGACGCGGACTTTCTTGACGATGACGAGTTCACCGGAGGTGTCTTTTGCGATGACATCGACGGCGGGCGTGCCGGCGCTGTCATTCGAGCGGACGAACGCGGAATCCGCGCTCGAACGAGCGACGGTCAGGAGTTCTCGGTTCCCTACAACGATTGCAATCTCGAAATGGGTGGAGCCAGCGGTCACATGCTGTTCTGCCGGACGTCGGACCGTAGCCTCACAATCTTCTGCGAAGACCGTCGTTTCCCGCAGGCCCTGCAACAATCCAACTCTGGAGCGTTGTTCGAACTGATCGAAGAGATTCTGGCCACCGGCCGGCAGCAGCGTTGGAACAGTCGTCTGACCGTCTGGCTGTTAATCGCTGTTTCATTGCTGGCCCTGATCGGTCTTTGGTACGGACTCGTTGAAGGGGCCCGTGCCGCAGTTCTTGCCGTACCGTTCAGTATTGACAAACAAATTGGTGAGGCCGCACTGCCGGCCGTTATCGAAGAGTTCGGTGAACCACTCGACTGTCCGCCGGCCCAAGAACGCCTGGAGTCGGTCGTCAAGCGACTGGCCAAACACGCCGCAATTCCCGGCGTCGATTTCTCGGTCACGATCATAGACACGCCCGCGGTGAATGCGGTTGCGCTACCCGGTGGGCCGATACTCGTATTCCGTGGCCTGATCGATTCATCGAATTCCGCAGAAGAGTTGGCGTCGGTCATTGCCCACGAAATGTCACACGTCACGCTTAGACATCAGATTGAGGGGATCGCAAGGGCTGTCGGTGTCGTGGCTGCCATTGAGATCATGTTGGGGGATGTCGGCGGCATCGTCGCACTTGGTGCAGAGGTTCTGCAGACGGCCGCTCTCAACAACTACTCACAGGAGCACGAAACGGCAGCCGATGTGGAAGGCGCTCGAATGATGCATGAGGCGGACCTGGACCCGCGCGCCATGATTGAGATGTTCAAGAACCTCCCTGAACAGGACCTGCCGGAGGCGCTGGACTGGTTGTCAACACATCCCGACTCTGAAGAACGCGTTAACAGCGTTCGCGGACTCATTGATGAGTTGCCCGACCAGGCATACAGTCCGCTCGACTTCACGCTTGAAGAGCTGCAGACAGACATCAGTGAAGCAACACAGGACACTGGAAACTGAGTCCAGACAATCAACGTCTCGATTGCAACGACGTTGCGTGAACTCGACGTGGCGGTCCAGACACGACAGACGTTATTCCTCGGTAGTCACTCCGGTACTTGAGGCCAGATCGATATGGAAACCGAAGTTCGCAACCGGCCCTCGTTCGCCAATATCCGCGTCCAGCTTGGCGCGGGCGACAGCATCATCGCTGAGTCCGATGCTATGGCCAGCATGAGTTCATCCATCGAGATGAGCACGCGTTTCAACGGCGGCCCGATTCGAGCCATCGGGAAACGTTTCCTGGGTGGTGAATCGCTGTTTGTCAACGAATTCACCACTCACAGTTCAGGCGAACTCGTGCTGACTCAGCCGTTTCCAGGCGACATCGAGTGCATCGAACTGAAGGGCAACACACTGTACCTGCAACCGGGCGCCTACATTGCCAGCGAGCCTGGCGTGACGCTGGGACTTGGCTGGGCAGGCATCTCCAGTTTCGTCGGACGCGAAGGACTGTTCCGCCTGAAAGTCAGCGGCCATGGACGCATCTGGTTCGGAGCCTATGGCGGAATCTTTGTCCGCGAGATTGAAAACGAATATGTCGTCGATACCGGCCACCTCGTCGCGTATGAACCGACAGTTGGTATCAGGATGGGAATGGCTGGCGGAATCTTCTCAAGCTTCTTCGGTGGCGAAGGGCTCGTCACCCGAGTGACCGGTCCAGGACGCATCTACATGCAGTCACGTTCCATGGACGGTCTTGCTGCCTGGACGAACGCACATCTCTGGTAAGTCTCAGTTTTTCCAGTGTAACTCTCGACACGAAACAGGACGTTGCCATGCAGTTTGGAATCGAGGCGCGGCCGGCCGCATCCATAGTCCGCCTCAACATGAACGCGGGAGAGACGATTACCTGCGAAGTCGGCGCGATGATTGCGATGTCGACCGGCATGACCGTCGAAACTTCCGGCCAGAAAAAGGGTGGCAAGGGTGGCCTGATGAAGGGCCTGAAGCGGATGTTTGCGGGTGAGAACTTCTTCCTGAACCACTTCACAGCACACGAGTCCGACCAGACCTTGATGCTTGGTCCCAAGTTGATGGGCGACGTGATTCATCACGACTTGAACGGAACGCTGATTGTTCAGGGCTCAAGCTGGCTTGCGTCGGATACGAACATCGAGATCGACGCGACGTGGCAGGGGCTCGGCAAGGCACTCTTCAGTGGCGAGCGTATGTTCTGGGTGAAATGCTCGGGTACGGGAGACCTGTTCCTCAGCAGCTTTGGAGCGATTTACGAAGTCGATGTCGATGGCGAGTTCACTGTCGACACCGGCCACATCGTCGCCTTCGATGACACGCTGCAGTTCCGAATCGGAAAAGCCGGATCGAGCCTGATCGGCAGTTTTCTGGGTGGCGAGGGTCTGGTCTGCAAATTTCAGGGCCACGGGAAACTGTATTGTCAAAGTCACAACCCGCCGTCCTTCGGTCAAATGATCGGGCCGAAACTGAAGCCGCGCTGAACAGTCCATCCAGCGGGCGATTCACGCAATTCAGCCCACCAACCGGGAATGACTCATGGCGAGCGACGTCCAATTTGAACTGACCCAGCAGCCCGACTTTGCTCTGCTGAACGTACAGCTTGAGCAGGGCCAGAAGATCTTTGCCGAACCCTCGGCGATGGCGTCAATGGATCCGACGATCCATCTAAAGGCAGGGTTCAAAGGTGGCCTTGGAAAGACACTTGGCCGAGCTCTCGGCGGTGAGAGCCTGATCATCAACACCTTTACCGCCGAACGAGGCCCGGGCGAGGTAACGTTCGCGCCGGGTGCACCCGGCGACACGGTGCACTACCGGCTGGACATGGGCGAGATCCTCATGCAGCGTGGCGCCTTCATGTGCCACACCGACGGAGTCGAGGTCACAGGCAAGTGGGGTGGCGCCAAGGGTTTCTTCAGCGGCAAGGGCTTGATTCTGCTGAAGGCATCGGGAACGGGTGATTTGTTCTTTAACACCTATGGCGCACTGATCGAACTGGACGTGCGCGACGAGTACATCGTAGACACCGGTTATATCGTGGCCTTTGAGAACACGCTGTCGTACGACGTGACAGTTGTGCCAGGCCTCAAAATCGGCGGCAAGCTGAAGAGTTTCTTCTTTGGCGGGGAAGGCCTGGTATGCCGCTTCCGTGGCCAGGGTAAGGTGTGGGTCCAAACGCGCAACGTGAATCCATTCCTCACGAGGCTCTACGCGTTACGCCCGGTGAAAAACAAAGGCTGACGCCGCGTTCAGCGTCAACACCATCGGGTCAGCTCTGTTATTGCGGCGGGTCAGCAATCGTCATTGAGAAAACCGAACAATCGGAGTGCCACACTGACTGCAACTTGACTCACAAACACCGGCGACATATTTTCCGCCGCCACAGGACGATTAGCTCAGTTGGCTAGAGCGCCACGTTGACATCGTGGAGGTCACTGGTTCAAGTCCAGTATCGTCCATTTCTCTAACTCATTGCTGAGCCACTGCTTGTGGCTACCTGCCGGCCTCGGCAGAGCGGCGTGAAACTGGTCACTACCACTTTCACTACCACATTTGTGGGGAGCCGCCATGCCGAGCAATCGCAAACCGGGCTATCTGCTGCACAAGCCCACCGGTCAGGCACGAGTCCGAATCGACGGAAAAGACGTCTATCTGGGGCCGTACGGATCGCCGGAAAGCCGTGATCGCTACGACGAGATCATCGCGGAGTGGTTCGCGAATCAGGGCGACATTTCCGCTTGCACGCTCACGGTCGACGACCTCTGTCTGATGTTTCTCGACTTCGCCGAAGGCTACTACCGGCGAAAGGACGGCACGCCTACCGGCACCGTCGGCAATGTCCGCTCAGCACTGCGGTATCTCGTGCAGCTGTTCGGG
>CAYSJO010000791.1:0-8719 GCA_964431285.1 uncultured Planctomycetaceae bacterium | reverse complement strand
ACTTGGCGTCGCGTTCGAGCGCGAAGAGGAATGCCGCCGTATAGCCGTCGCCGCCTTCCGCTTTTTTCTTTAACTGCTCGTAATCCTGCTTCGCCCATCCTTCGCGAGCTATGAGCCCGCGAATGCGTTGCCGCTCAGCCTCGGGCATCAAATAAGGTCGCCCATGTTTTGGCTCCGCGGGCAACGGCAGTTCTGGTTCCCAAGCGGTCACTGTCGACGCCAGCACGCCACACATGATCAATGTTATTAGGATTCGCAAAATACAGTTACTCCAAACTTTGTACTCCGGTAGGACGGGTCTCCTGGCCCGTAAGCAAAGCCAACGGATCAATTCGGTCGGGCCTGGAGACCCGTCCTGCACATATCATTCAAATCAGCTCCCGGATCGGTTCTCCAAACGGCAACAGTGGCTGTGGACGGCCGTTGTAGTTGATGATGGTCGCATCCTGATCGATACCCAGATGTTGGTAGACGGTCGCCCACAGATCGTTCGGTGTGAGTGGGCGGTCGTGCGGATGCTCGCCTCTGGCGTTGGTGGAACCGATCACCTGCCCATGCTGCATGCCGCCACCACAGACCAGCACCGACATCGCCTGTGGCCAGTGCTCGCGGCCGAAGCGCAAACCTTTGCTTCCCGTGTCAGCCCGGCTGATCTTCGGCGAACGACCAAATTCGCCGGTTACAACCAGCAGGACCTTTTTCGTCAGATTGCGTTCGTGCAGGTCCTCAATGAGTGCCGTTATGGCTTTGTCGTAAATCGGGAAACGGTGTAGAGCGTCTTTCCACAGATCACAGTTCGCTGCGTGTGAGTCCCAGTTGTAGAAACCGAGTTTCGGATACTTGACACCCGAGATGTACGGATTCTCCATGGCCACTGTCACAAAACTGGAACCCGCTTCTACTAACCGCCGCGCCATCAGCGCCCGTTGTCCCCAGCCGTGCATGCCGTATCGCTCACGCAGCGATTGTGGGTCGCGCGACAGATCAAACGCCTCATGCATCCGCGGGCTGGTCAACAGATCGAATGCTTTCTGGCTGAACTCGTCCGTCGCCTCCATCGCTTCGCAACCGGTCGAGTCCGCTGAGTAACTGCCGGCGGTCACCGAGACGCTCCTCGGCGGTCTTGCCCAGGAACATGTTTCTGACCGCGAACTTCGGCGAACTTGGATCGTCCCCCACCGGGAAGTAGTTGTATTTCATGCCCAGATACGCCGCGCCCTGGGCGTACGTGTTGACGTTGGACCGGCCGCCGTTGGCCAACGTGACACAATTCGGCAGTCCCACATCGAAACCTTCCCGCATCCTGTTGACGATCGAAATGACCGACGGCGAATCGTTGAGCGTTCCCGTGGGGGTATCGGGAATGCGGCCAGTCATAAAGCGTTTGCTGCCGCCGCCATGATCATTGAAGCGGTGCGCGATACTGCGTATCAGCGTAAACTTGTCTGCGATCCGTGTATGCAGTGGAAGAAGCTGACAGACATCAATGCCCGGCACGTTCGTCGGAATCGGCGCGAACTGGCCGCTGTAGTCCTCCGGAGCCTCCGGCTTCATGTCGTAGGTCTCCATATGCGGAGGTCCTCCGGCCAGCCAGACAAAGATCACAGACGTATCAGGCGGCGCGCTGGTCGCGCCCGCATGGGCTCTCAGCCGCATCACTTCGGCGAGGCTGAGCCCGCTGACGCCCAGAACTCCCATCTTGAGACACGACCGACGAGAAGTCGGCCCAGGGCACACGTTTGAATTCTTCATAGGAATTCCCAGATCAGCAGGTAATCGGCCACTTGTCATAACTGAATCACCTGGCGCGGCCGATGCAGATCAGTCGTTTCCCGTTTATGAAGTACCAGCCACCTCCTGCGAGGGCAGGGGTGGCGAGGCACTCTTCGTCGTGATCGTTGACGTTGAGTAACTCGAATTCTCACGAATTCAACTACAGGTCGTACGGGACCAGGCTGGTAAGTTCGCTGGTGCATTGCGTTCATCCCAGACCGGCCAGAGTGTCTGTGCTGCGGCCGAACTCGTGCCGCTCGATGCCGGCCATTTGGGTCAGCGTGAGCCATAGATTGGAGAGTGGCTGGCCACGCTTCCAGTCCTGTTTCTCGCTGCCGTAGAAGTCGATCTGCCTGGCCAGGTCCGGCAACAGTCCGCCGCCCCTGCCGGCCAGGATGCAGGCCACGTCGCGGAGGTCGTGGCCGGGCCAGCCTTTGCCCTGGCCGCCGCCGTTGCCGCTGCCGTAAACGACCAGACTCTGATCGAGCAACGTGCCGTCTTCATATTGCGAGGAACGCAGTTGCTGCAGGAAGTATGAGAACTGCTCGACGTACCAGCGGTCGATCGCCTGGATCAGCGGCAATGTGGGCTTCGGATCGTGCGTGCACTTGTGATGTCCGTAGTCGAGATACTTCGCATCGAGCGTCTCCGCGAATCGCGTTCGGTCGATGCCGAACTCGTTCAGCGTGCGGTTGTAGGTCGTTCCCTGGATGGATTCGCTCTCGTCTCCCAGCGCGCAGGTGACGACGCGCGTATAGTCAGTCTTCAGCGCGACGATCAGCAGGTCGATCAGCAGGCGGATGTGATGACGCAGATTCTCGGGTTCGGCAGGGCGGGCGATCGGAGGTTCCGGGCGGTCGGACGAACCCTGCTGGAAGTCGGCAATCTGCCGCTCCAGCGCGCGGACCGATGCGAGATACTCGTCGAGCCGCCGGTGGTCGCCGCTCCCCAACCTGCGCTTCAGCGTACGCACGTCTTCGGTCACGAGGTCAAGAACGCTCCTGCGCCGCATGTCCTCTTCGGGGTCGCCGAACATACGGGCGAAGACGTCGCGCGGATTTGTTTCGGCTCCCATGGGAACGCCTGGAGCGCGCCATGAGAGATTCATGGCGTGCATCAGTTTGCCGACGGTCGTGCAGCTCAGTTCGAGTGAGTTCTGTCTCGCCCCCTGACTCAGTTTCGGTGCGAGGACCTGATCGAGCGTGATGTCTGTCTCCACGCCCCACGAGTCAGCCTGACCGGCGGCGGCACTGCTGAGCCACAGACAGGCCGACCGGTTGTGACCCGATTTCGGGTGCGGTCTCCCGTTGAGGCCGTCGACGACGAGCAACTCTTCTTTGACCGGTTCGAGCGGTTCCAGAGAGGGCGACAACTGCATGTCCCGGCCGCGTCCGGTGACGCCTTTCCAGGCGGTGGTCTCGGCACCGAGCGGGTGGTACATGAAGATCATTCGCAGCGGAGGTTTCGTCGTCACACCTGACGCTGCGCCGGCGGTTGACATCGCTTCCAGCCAGGGGAGAGCGACCGCCGCACCGGCGCCACGCAACAGGGTCCTGCGCGAGATGTGGCAGCTTCTGGTCATGGTGTGCCTGCCCCCTCGATGGTACGCGGACTGTGCGTGCGGCGATTTCTGAAAGGGTAACTCAGCGCCACTTCGACCACGACTCTCGACAGCCGGCAGTCGTCACTGATGACGGCCTGCGTGATTCGATCGACGGTCGGCTCGTCGTAGAACTCCAGTTTGCGACCCAGTGCGTAAGCCAGCATCTGTTCGCTGAAACATCGGACAAACTCATCCCTGCGCGAGAGCAGCCGCGTCTTCAGTTCCACGATTCCGTCGAGTTGCGTGCCGTCGACGAGTACGCTTCGCGTCTGCACGTCGTGTGGGCCATCCTTCTCGCGCCAGCTTCCCACCGGGTCGAAGTTCTCGAAGGCCACACCCAGTGGGTCGATGCGGTCGTGGCACGCTGCGCAGGCCGCGCTGGCCCGGTGTTTCGCCAGCATTTGTGGCACCGTCAGGGCGACCTGCGAATCGTCAGGATGCTGCTTGAGCAGGTTGTCGACGTCCGGCGGCGGAGGGGGGGGCGGGGCACCGAGGATCGTCTCCAAGACCCACTTGCCGCGATGCACCGGACTGGTCCGCGTCGGTTGCGATGTTCCCGTCAGCACTTTGCCCATCGTCAGCACTCCGCCGCGCGTCCGGTCTGGAAACTTCACGCGATACCAGGGCGGAGCCGCATTGGTCCGTTGCTTCTTCCCCGGAAAGTCCTCGACACCGTAGTGCTCTGCCAGCGGCTGGCAGAGGATGCCCCAGTCGGCGTCAAGAAACTCAAGGATGCTGCGATCCTCGACCAGCATGATGTCGGTGAACAGCAGCACTTCCTGCTTCATCAGTTCCGCCAGGTTGTTGTGGAAGTAATCCGGAAACAGTTCGGCGGCGGGTGCGCTGCGGTCCAGCGTGTCAAGTTGCAGCCACTGACACAGGAGACCGGAATGAAATCCGTCAGTCACGCGACGGTCCTGGAGCATCCGGCGGATCTGCTGCTCAAGAACCTGATCGTCCCGGAGCTTTCCCTGCCCGGCCAGTTCTCTCAGTTCGCGATCGGGGACGCTGCTCCAGAGGAACAGCGCCAGTCGCGTCGCCAGTTCGAAGTCGTCGAGCGGTCGCACTCCCGCGGGGCCGGCGTCGTTGGAGGTTGTCGCTTCGGGAATCGTTTCTGACGGTTCCGTGCGCACTTCCGCGTCGTCGGCCCACAGGATGACGAATCGCGGAGACACAAGAATGGCCTGCAACGCCGTCCGCATGGACGACTCGAAACTCGCTCCGGCCTCCTGATGTGACTCGAAAAGCCGCACGTATCTGTCTGCCTCGTCAGTGCTGACCGGCCGACGAAACGCGCGGGACGCGAACTCCGCGAAGAAGAAGACCAGCGCCTCACGGCGCGTCCTGACCGTGCGGGGCAGCGGCCCCTGTCCGGCCTTGTCGAGCAGTTCCCGCAGCCGCCACTGATAGCGTCCGTGCTGATCCCTGCCCTTGATCGAAAAACAATCGTCGAGCAGTAACCGACTGGCTCGAAAGTACCTGGCCATCAGGTACGGTGGAATCGACAGGTTTTCTGCGATGGCGTCGAACCCGCCGTCCTGAGTGTCCTGCGGTAACACACGGGTCACGAAGTCACAGGGATGTTCTGCGGGGGGAACCACGGCATGGTAGAGATTGACCGTTCCGTCTTTTTTCGTCTCATATTTTGCTCGTCTCGGTTGCGGTCGGTCCTTCGTAATCGCCAGGTCGCGGAACATGTTCCTGTGCTCGCGAACATTGAGTCGCCGCGGGAAGAGTGGGCCGGGGTCGGGCTGACCGTCGATCGTGTGCCGGGCGAGGCCGGCGTCGATCCAGTCGACCAGGCGTTTTCGTTGCTCTGCCGATGGTTGTGGCTGATTGGCGGGAGGCATCTCCTTCGACCGCAACCGGTCACGCACACGGCTCCAGAGATGCGGCGTCAGAAACGCGCCGTTCTGAACCTGTCGGACTTCGGAAAGCTTCAAACTCGCTTTGGGCTCCTGGTCACCGTGACAGCCGAGACAGTACCTCGCGAGCAGCGGTCGGATTTCATGCCCCAGGGCCTGCGAAGCCGATCCCTCTTCGCTCGATGCGGCGCCAGGCACACGCGCCATCAACAGGCAGAGAATCGCGATTTGACGACAACAGATCATTGATCGTCTTCAGATCAGTTCGGCAATGGGTGCGCCGCGCGACAGAATGGGAATCGGCCGTCCGGCGTTGTTGGGAAAGGCCACTCGCGTGTCGATGCCGAGGTGACGATAGAGTGTTGCCCAGACATCGTTGGGGTGCAGAGGCTTTTCCTGCGGCTTCTCGCCGTGCTGTATGTCACGACATTCTGACATTTTCAGTCCGAGTTCTCGACAGTCTGGCGGGCCGGAATGGCGACACTCGCAGTCGTCCCAAGAGCGTTGCAGAATCGTGGCATGCCCACAGGAACTTGCACTCAACGCTGCTACGACCACCTGAAGGAACTGGTCCGGACGACAGGAAACATCGACATTGTCCTTGAGAGCGGAGTCCCGAGGTACACGGCTTATGGCTGGCTGAATCGCTCGTGCGCTGAAGTTGTCTCGCTGGATGTCCATGACGCTGAGACGACTGATCTCCGGCGGGATGTCGTTCAGCTGCGACGTAGAAACGCCAGGCTCACCGCTCTATCAGCGTCTACCAGCCAGCACCAGGAGGTGATCCGGCATCCCATGACCCGAGCTTCTCGCTCAGCGTTAGAACTCCGCAGCCACGGCGCCGAGAACTCGGACAGGATCATTCTGAATGTCGTGACAATCAGCAGTGCTCGACTACACAGTCTTCATCTACACGAGCAATAACGGCGAGACTCACCATTCTTCCGGTGTGAACTGGCCAATCGCGATTCTCGGCAATCTCGGCGGACGACTTGCTCAAGGGCGATACTTCGCTCCGGGCAATGACCATGACGACAAATCCGAACTGAAACATGTCCGCCTGGGGGATGTCTGGTCAACGCTGCTCGCTGCGTCCGGTCAGCCGTATGCGGAGTTCGGTCGGCCCAGGAATGGCGTCCCGCACAAGCCGATCGAATCGCTGCTCTCGTAGAGGCGTCTCAAAGACGCAACAATGGCCTGCGCTTGGTTGCCTCTGATTCTCGCCCGCAGCAGCACCCCCGGTGTCTTCTTTGATTATGTACAAGATCCGTGTTCCGTCGGTTGCCGTCCCGCTTGCACTCTTCATGAGTGGCTTCGTTCAGGCAGAGGACGTCTTTCTCGAACAGGTTGTTCCATTCGTGAAAGAGTACTGCGTCCAGTGCCACAATCAGAAAAAGGCCGAGGGCGAACTTGATCTGACGAAATACAAGTCAGTCGACATGCTCGGCGAGCATTTCCGCCAGTGGGAACACGTCATCACGTTTCTCCGCAAAGAGGAGATGCCTCCCGAAGACGCGAAGCAGCCAACACCTCAGCTTCGCGCTCAGATGTTAAGGACACTGGAAGACCTGCTGGTCGGAGAAGCTCGAAAGCTCGCGGGCGATCCAGGAGTTGTTTTGCCCAGACGACTGAGCAACGCTGAATACAACAACACGATTCGTGACCTGACTGGTGTCGATATTCAGCCCGCCAGGTCGTTTCCGGTCGATCCCGCGTCCGGCGAGGGATTTAACAACACGGGCGAAGCGC
Organism: uncultured Planctomycetaceae bacterium; assembly: GCA_964431285.1. GTDB lineage: Bacteria > Planctomycetota > Planctomycetia > Planctomycetales > Planctomycetaceae > CAUZFZ01. The sequence goes on along the minus strand of CAYSJO010000791.1, from coordinate 1,729 downwards.
TGACGATGTCGCCCAGCCTGTTCAAGAAGTACTACGCCGCAGCACAGCAGGTGGCCGATCATGTGCTGCTGACACCCTCCGGCATGCAGTTTGCTCCCTTTTCGGTCGTGACCTACGCCGACCAGAAGAAGTTCTACGAGGGGGCGATCATTCGCTTCTATGAGCAACACAACGTCGACTACGAGAATTATCTGACGGCAGCATGGGCCTTCCGCTATCGAACGGCCGATCAACAGGCTCAATCAATCGATCAATGGGCTGATCAGCACAGGCTCAGTCGCAAGTACCTCCGGCGTCTTTTTGAAACACTTCAGGGTGACGATGATGACCAGTTCTACCTGAAGGGGCTGAGGCACCACTGGAATGCACTGCCATCGCCCAATGACGGAGCCGACGTTGTCAGCGGAATCAGGCGAATGGCCAGTGACATTCGAAGTCTCAGCAAAATGCTGTGTACGGAAGAGACGCGAGCCATTGTGTCCAATGCAGGTAATCCGCCGATCGTTCACACCGATCGCAGAAGCAGGACGGCGGCAGAACGCGACACGTTCAACGAGAGTCTGATTAACGCACAACAGCAACTGGATGTTGAGTTTCGGGACCCGAACAAACGGCCTTCGATCAACCTTGTCATACAGGTGTCTGACCCGATTGGCAGCAGCGACGGATTCGTGCGCTTAAGCGATCTGAATTTCAGCACGCAATCAACCGGCAGGTACAAGCCGGGCGACAAGGAACGCAACACCTCGCTGCAGGATGTTTTGAAGGAGCACGCTCCGGATGCGTTGAAGCGATTGAGCTTTGGCACACATCCCAAAGGTGAGGAGGTCGGGTCCGGCGACGTGGTCCTCGTATCGCCCACACTTCTAACCATCGAGATCCCGACGAAAGCATTCGGCGACGAAAAGCGAATCTTCTTTCACGCGAAAACAACGCTCGATCACCAGTCGTCGAAACTCGGCGCCATCCGCGTCGGGCTGTTCGATCATCAACCGTCGGCCGGTGAACTTCACGAATCCCGATTTCCACTGGTTGCCTCCGGACATGCGATCGCTGACGAACTCCGGGACTCGTGCAGCGCGTTCTGCGCGTTGTTTCCCAACCGGTTTCTTTATGTCGATCAGACCCGCGGGTTGTCCGCAGGCTTCCACCTGATCGAGGGCTTCTTCCGAGACGATCAGCCGCTGTGCAAGCTGGTGCTCAACGATCAGCAGAATCAGGAACTGAATCGACTGTGGGATGAGTTGTATTTCGGCACGGGCATCACGGAGAAGCTACTGCGAGGCTTCGTGTTCTTCGAACGCTCCGAACGGAATTTCATGAAGCATCCCGACTTCGATTCGATCAAGGAAGAAGATCCGAAACTGGTCGAAGACGAAACACTGTCTCGGTTTCGGGACATCTATCTTGAGCGATCCAATGTGAAGGCAACCGGTAAAGAACTCGAAAGCCATCCCACCTACACATTCTTCGAAACAATCCGTAGCGGGCTCAAGCAGCATGCCGCAACGCTGGTCCAGGCCGGGCCAATCTATCTGCGGCAGTTAGAGGAGTTCGCCCGACGTGCGTATCGACGACCACTGACGGAGTTGGAAGTCGAGCAACTCAGGACGTTCTACGCAGAAATCAGTCAGCAGCCCGAGCACGGTGTCGAACAGGCAGTGCGAGCCTCGATCGTCAGGTTGCTTGTCTCGCCGCATTTCACTTACCGCATGGTGGCATCGCCGGC
>CAYSJO010000790.1:0-1869 GCA_964431285.1 uncultured Planctomycetaceae bacterium | reverse complement strand
GGCTACGCCTCAGCCTTCTCCTCCGTTCCACCAGCCCAGCGGTTCTTACCTAACCAGACCTTCATAAGACCTGGTACAGGAATTCAAGGCATCCCAGATCCACAGGACTTATTCAGAAACACTGACTGGCCAGCTTCGCGCTTTGCGGCGAGCGTCGGCTTCAGCCTGCAGCTGATCAATGCGTTTGCTCGCTAATTCGGCGTCACCTCTCTTGTCGAGACACGCCCAGCAACGGATCGCTGGGGAAGAACGAGCCCGCGCACGTACGATTTCACGTCAATCTCGTCGAACATCATCCGGCAGAAGAGTGCAGATAGTTCGGCACCAAATCGGGCACCATTCGAGCGGCTCGCAGCTCCGAGCCCTTAGATACAGCACGTCCCGTTGGATGAGTTTCGGTTCACGGAACCGAAGGAGCGGTAACAGTTGTTTTGTCATTTGTAACCCTCTGTACTCACAACCGCTCCCACATGAGTCGGCCTGAAGTCTCACCGACTCACTTGATCACGTCACGGATTCGGAATACGCCAGTTGACTGATGCGGGACCAGTGGCCAGTCGTCAGTGCGAAACGGGTAGGCCGGCAATTCGCGAAAATTCATCAATGATCCGAGCGGAAGATTTGACCATGCATATCTTGCGGCGACGGGGGCCGGAACGTCGTCGTTCCAGATGACAACGTGCGGCTTCTTGTTCGCGTCTGTCGTGATTCTCGCCCGTGCAACATGGAACACGCGATCGCTCCCGGCGACGTAGAATCCAAGCGCAGCGTCTTGATCGAGGCGGAGACCACGATCGGTTTCATCTTCGAATGTGATAACAAGATTTCCGTCTTCAATCTGCATCGACTCGTACACCGGACCTCGCCACTCGAGGAGTTTGTTGGAATTGTACGCTAGTGCTTCATAGACCTCGGCAAGAGCCCATCGGGCCGAACGCTCTCCCACCGGTTGTTTTCGGCCTGGGTGAATGCTGCCGTTGCTGTTGGTGTCGAAGGTGACAATCAGTCCGGAGTTGGGCGTTCGCTGCCACGTCAAGTGCTGAATCTCCCGAACGATATTCGTGTGATGATTCATGTCGTAAGTCATGCTGCGACGGTTGCTCCAGCCGGCAATCTGAATGATGCCGATCGGCAGATCGGCTTCACCGAATGCGGCACGCCAGTCATTGAACACCGCCGGAAACGTCTTCGGAAAGGGCTTCCAGCCAACTGTGAACGAGTTGTTTTCTCCCTGATAGAAAAGCACACCTCGGAGTGTGAAATGCGAGATGGGCACGATCATTCCGTTGAACATTCCGCCGGGCTGTCGCTTGTGGCCGGGGTTCTCGTAGGCAGCCCGATTCGGCCGGCGGGGCTCTCGTTCACCGGCAGCTTTCGCGGCATCACGGTCTGCTTCCCACTTCTTCAGAGCTGCCTGATACCGCATTGCGGCTCCCTCTTCGCCGCCGCCATCTTCCCACGCCTCAAGCTCTTCGTGGAAAGTGTCGAAGTACGGCTTCACTTCTTTAAAGCCGTGAAGCGTTTTTGGTGAGACCCAGTGCTGAGCCATCGTTCCGCCCCATGAGGTATCAATCAGTCCGATGGGGCACTTCAGTCGGCGCTGAAGGCGGCGAGCAAAGTAGTAGCCGACTCCCGTGCAGTTCTCGACTTCTTCCGGGATGCAGCGTTTCCAGTCGCGACCACCGTCACCAGGATTGCTGATCGGGAAGTCCGACTTCGGCTCCGGTCGGGCAATGTGTGGCATGCGGAGATAACGGATGGCCGGGGAGTCTGCCGAAGGAATCTCCACATCGGCATCGCGTGAGGCCCGCAACGCCCACTCCATGTTGCATTGCCCGCCACATATCCAGACTTCACACACCAGCACAT
>CAYSJO010000789.1:0-5232 GCA_964431285.1 uncultured Planctomycetaceae bacterium | reverse complement strand
AAATGACGGCCCGCTGAATCGCGGGCTCCAGTTCGCGCACGTTTCCCGGCCAGGGATACTGCACGAGCGCGTCGAAGAACTCCTGTTCGATGCGATGGACAACCACATCCAGTTTTTTCGACTTTTCCTGTATGAACCGCTTGGCAAGCAGCTTGATGTCCGGACGCCGCTTCCGCAGAGGCAGCAGTTCAAACTTCAACATGCTGAGCCGATAGTAGAGGTCCGGGCGGAATTTACCTTGCTGAACGAGCGGTTCGAGCGGCAGGTTACTGGCAACCACCAACTGGGCCTGGGACGTTTGCGTCTCGTTTGAGCCCACCGGTTCGAATTGACCGGTCTCGATCACCCTCAGTAGTTTGACCTGCTGTTCGGGGCCAAGCACGTCGATTTCATCGAGCAGCAGTGTGCCTTTACCGGCCGCCAGGAATTTCCCTTCCTTGTCGGCATGAGCACTCGTAAAAGAACCACGCATGTGCCCGAACAGTTCGCTTTCGATCAGATCGCCCGGTAGGGCTCCGCACGCCACAGTAACGAATGGGTCGTCTTTCCTCGGAGAGACCTCGTGGATCAGGTTGGAGAGGTAGGTCTTGCCGGCTCCGGTTTCACCGATGAGCAGCACGGTGACGTCTTTTTCCGCAGCCACGGTCAGATCTTCGAGCATGTGTTTGAGTTCGGGAGTGAAGGTCTCAAACCGACGTGTGATGCCTGACATCACCATGCCCGAGTCCGGCGTCCGCGTATGCTGCGGTGGATTCGTCGCTTCGGCCGCCACTGGAATTGCGGTTTCCAGCGGAACGGCCGACTGCAGCCAGTCGATGACGCTGGCGATGGGCACATTACCCCTCAGGTGCTGAACGCCGCTCCACATGGCCCGGCGTTCGAGCGGTTCCGGGCATTCGTCGTCGGTCACTATGACGACAGGACGTTCGCCCATCAGATCACGCAGCCGTTCCAGCATCTGTTCCTGCTGGTGACCACCACCGGATACGTTTTTCAAGTCGGCGATCGCGCCGGCTGCCTCGTTGTCCCTGGCGAGCGGGGCGAGTTGTTCCAGGCTGTCGCAGGTCACGAAGCTGTAACCATCAGGTCCCGATACCGGAAGTTCGCTGGTCCACTGCGAACGCTGACTCATGACGGCAATGACTGGTTGGCTCATAACGGCCCTTCGTTCCTGAGACACACGACAGGTCAGCAGATCGAACACCGGCCCCTGTCCCTCGCACGTCTGGGTTCGAACGTGGGTCCGGCGGCCGGGAGTTCAGATCGCTTATCTGCTGTGTTCAGAAACAAATCCGATGCCGTGCCGTTCAGATGTCGTTACAGAACTGTCCATGATCGTGTAACTTATGACATGGGCTGGACTTGCCACTATCGAGCTGAATCCGCATCCAGTTGACTCCTCGCAACATGTTGCCTGCAGACCCCAAACGGTGAGGTTGCAGGTTGTCGAGAGACCACATCGAATCACGGTGTGTTGTGTCAGGACAGCGCGATATCGGCGGCTCCTGCCGAGCCACACGTAGAACGGCAAGGAAAGTAATCGCCTTCAGCGGTCTTCGGGGCATTGCCGCAGGAGGATGCGCAGGAAACAATCCGCCGCAACTATTCACCCCTTGCTGCTACCTTCATTCATCGCCCCACGCATGCCCTTCCTTTTTGTGACCTGCCAGAACGGCGCGGCAACACCGCTCAAAGCCGAACTGGCTCGACGCCATCCCACATTCCGCTTCGCCTATTCGAGGCCGGGTTTTGTGACGTTCAAGGTTCCGGAGGATGTCCGTCGCGAGCGTCGCTTTGAACTGCACAGCGTGTTCGCCCGTACGTGGGGCATGTCCCTGGACAAAGTGTCCGGCAACGACGGGAACCAGCTTGCCATCGATTTCTGGACAGCCTTGACCGATCGATTTCCGTCGGATGACCTTGCTCGATTCACTCACCTGCACGTGTGGGAACGGGATCGCCAGCTACCCGGTGATGATGGCTTCGAACCGGGAATCTCGCCGCTGGCCGATGAGATCGCCTGCCTGATCGAAGATGCCTGTCCGCTCGCGACGACACCGGCCGTTAATGCGCTGGCGGCGGCAGATGATCGCGTGCTCGACTGCGTAATCGTCGAACCGGGTGAATGGTGGATCGGCTCGCATCGCGTACAGTCTCCGGCTTCCGCGTGGCCCGGTGGTGTTTTCGAGTTTGATGTGCCTGATAACAGCATCTCGCGCACCTGGCTGAAGATGGAGGAGTCGCTGCAGTGGTCGGGTCTGCCCGTTGAGTCAGGAGACTCATGTGTCGAGATCGGCAGTGCGCCGGGCGGGACCTGTCAGGCGTTACTCAAACGCGGCCTGCGAGTCACTGGAATTGATCCGGCCGAAATGGACGAGGCTCTGAAAAACCATCCGTACTTCAGGCACATTCGCGCTCGGGCGAAGGACTTGAAGCGTGGCACGTTCCGCGGATTCAAATGGCTGACGACAGACGCCAGCGTCGCTCCGAAGTACACGCTGGACACCGTCGAGGCGATCGTCCGGCACGAGAACGTGCGGATCGAAGGGATGCTGCTGACGTTGAAACTCAGTGATTGGAAGCTCGCCGCGGACATCCCCGGATTTCACAAGCGCATCCGGTCATGGGGCTATGCCAACGTCCGCTCACGGCAGCTCGCCTTCAACCGCCGCGAGATTTGCGTTGCCGCGACAGAACTCTCGCAACATCCAACCGGCTGACTCCGTCCAAGGGTCGATCGCGCCGCGATTCATCAGCGAAGTTGTCCTGGTGAATCCAGTGGATGTGACTACATTTCGGAATCCAGCTTTCGAAATGGGAATCATTATGGCGAACGTACGGTCAAGAGTTGTCGTTGCTGCTCTATGCCTGTTGCTGTGGACACGGCAGGTGGAGGCCCACAGGGACTGTCGGCCAAAGCCGGACCTGGTGGAATTGTTGTTCCAGTCTGATGTCGTGGTCGTGGCTCATTTCGATCCCTCTGTCCGGAAGAATCCACCCGGTGAGCGGAAATTCATTATCGATGAAGTACTGCTGGGTGGAGAATTGCTGACAGGTCGTCACTGCAGGGTGGGAAACCTGCATTTCGCCTGGGTGAATTATGGCTCGCCCAGCAAACGGTTTGCCGAACCCAAACTCAAACGGCAACAGCCAAGTGATTTCGTCGCCAGGTCTGGACTACCACCCCCACAAAAGCCGCTCAAGGTCGACAGCGTCCTACTGTTCCTCAAGCGGACGAGACCGAAGAGTAATGTGGGCTTTTACGCGGTCCGTACCGGAATTCGCGTACTCAGCAATGAGGGCGAAGTTCTGAAGCCGTGTTTGTATCAGACCGACCTGGGCCAGGCGTTTAACGCCGTTGAAGGTCTGGAGTGGGGCGAAGTCGTCGGGCAAGTGCGATCCCTCGCACAGGAGATGAATCGATTCTGGGAACCGAGCTTCTGGTCGAAGGCTGATTACGTGTGGGTGGAAGCCATACTCGATCCTGCCGAGTACGAACCTGGCGTGCGTCTGCTGGAAAGCAAATAGGGCGCTGCCCAAGCGGTGGGTCAACGAAAAAACGGAACGGAATCACTGGGACCCCGCTCCGTTTTAGTTGTCGACCAAGTCTGGCTGAATTAGCCCTGTTCGACGGCAGCCTGGGCGGCAGCCAGTCGGGCGATGGGGATACGGCGGGGGGAACAGCTGACGTAGTTCAGCCCGATCTCGTGGCAGAAGTAGACGGACTTCGGGTCGCCGCCGTGTTCTCCGCAGATGCCGATCTTCAGGTTTTCTCGCGTGGCTCGGCCATCTTCCACGCCGATCTTCATCAGGCGGCCGACACCTGTCTGGTCGACGGTCTGGAAGGGATCGGCCGGGACGATGTCGTTTTCCATGTAGTAGCCGATGAAACCTTTGTAGTCGTCTCGGCTCATGCCCAGACACGTTTGCGTCAGGTCGTTTGTGCCGAAGCTGAAGAACTCGGCAGTCTCGGCGATTTCTCCCGCTGTGAGTGCGGCTCGCGGGACTTCGACCATTGTGCCGACCATGAAGTCGACTTCGACGCCCTGTTCGGCGAAGACGGCAGCGGCCGTTTCGCGGATGATGGCGGCCTGGTTGTCGTACTCGGTCTTGAAACCGGCCAGCGGAATCATGATTTCCGGATGGCTGTCGATGCCTTCCTTCTTCAGGTTGCAGGCCGCTTCCAGAATCGCCCGCGCCTGCATCGCCGTAATTTCCGGATACACGATTCCCAGACGGCAACCGCGGTGGCCCAGCATCGGGTTGGACTCGGCGAGTTCGTCAACGCGGCGTTTGACGTCTTCTTCCGTGACGCCAAACGTTGAAGCCAGTTTTCCAGCCAGTGCCGGATCCTCGTGCATGTGATGTTCGGACAGGAACTCATGCAGTGGGGGATCGAGCAGGCGAATCGTGACCGGTCGGTCGCCCATCGTCTTCAGCAGATGAGTGAAGTCGTCTCGCTGGAACGTGAGCAGTTTGGCCAGGGCCGCGGCACGGTCGGCCTGCTCCGTCGCAAAGATCATCTCGCGAATCTCATCGAGGTGATCGAAGAACATGTGCTCTGTCCGGCACAGGCCAACACCTTCGGCTCCCAGTTGCACAGACACTTCCGCGTCGTGCGATTCCGTGTTGGCTCGGACGTTGAGTGTCCGGTGTTCGTCCGCCCAACTCATGAGCTGAGCGAATCGACGATACGTTTGAGAATCATCGGCCGACTTGTTACCAGTCAGCACTTCCATGACTTCGGACGGACTGGTCGGGATCTTTCCGTTGAAGACTTCGCCCGTGAAGCCGTCGATCGACATCCAGTCGCCTTCCTTGAGAACCGTGTCTCCGACGGTGACCGTACCGGCTTCGTAATCGATGTTGAGCGCGGCACAACCGCAGACGCACGTCTTACCCATCTGGCGGCTGACGAGCGCAGCGTGTGACGACGCCCCACCGAATGCCGTCAGGATTCCCTGGGCGACCTTCATGCCACGCAGGTCTTCCGGACTCGTCTCACGACGCACCAGAACCAGTTGAACGTCATTGTCCGCGTTGTACTGCTCTTCGGCATCCAGCGCGTGAAAGACGATCTTGCCGGTTGCAGCACCCGGACCGGCATTGATGCCTTTGGCCAGCAGACGGTCTTCTTTTTCGGCACCGGCTTTGGCGGCCGGATCGAAGATGGGCTGCAGGAGCTGGTTCAGGTCGTCAGCCGGAATCCGTTTCTTATCAAGTGCGGTCTTC
>CAYSJO010000788.1:0-9327 GCA_964431285.1 uncultured Planctomycetaceae bacterium | reverse complement strand
ATCAGGTGCAACAGCGTTGCGTTGAAGTCGTAGACCGTCATCTTGTCGACCGCCGTTTTGAAACCGAACTCGTCGCTCTCGCCGTAGCTGAAGCCTTTCTTCACACCGGCTCCGCTCAGGAAGCAGGTGAAGGCGCCCGGGTTGTGATCTCGGCCCGTCCCGTTGGACTGCAGGAACGGCATTCGCCCGAACTCAGTCGCCCAGACGACGAACGTGTCATTCAGCAAGCCTCGCTGTTTCATGTCCGCGATGAGGGCTGCCGTGGGCTGATCCATGATTTCGGCCTGCATCGCGTGAGTGCTGGCAATGTTGCCATGCGAGTCCCAGTTCGTGATTCCGTTGCCGCCTGAGGGATCGCTTCCATTAAACAACTGCACAACCCGCACGCCTTTCTCCAGCAGCCGGCGAGCCAGGATGCAGTTGCGTGCGTAGTGGCTCCGCAGCTCACTTCCGCCTTCAACGCCGTAAGCTTTCATCGTGGATTCGGTCTCACCGGACAGGTCCATCACCTCTGGCACAGACGTCTGCATCTTCCCGGCCAGTTCGTAACTGGCGATGCGGCCTGCCAGGTTTGCGTCTCCGGGGTACCTCTCAAGATGCCGGGCGTTCAATCGCTTGAGCAGATCAACTGTCTTTCGATCGGCGGCCGACGACAACGCCTCGGGGCGATTCAGATTGTTCGGCGGATTCTTCGCATTGAAGTCCGTCCCCTGGAACGCGGCCGGAAGGAATCCGTTCCCGAAATTGTTCTTGCCGCTGCGGGCGAGACCTCGTGGGTCGTTGATCGCGACGAAGGCCGGTAATTCCTGATTCTCGGTGCCGAGTGCATAGGTCACCCACGAACCAAACGACGGAAAGCCCTCCATAGTGAAGCCGGTATTCATGAAGTTCTCACCCTGTGGATGAGCACTCGTGTCGGTCGACATCGCATGGAGAAAGCAGAAGTCGTCAACCTGTTGGGCGAGGTTTGGGAGCAATTCGGAGACCATCTTCCCGGTCTCGCCGCGCGGTTTAAATTCCCAGAACGGCTTCGCAATGTTGCCGGATGGTCCTTCGAAAGTAACGGCGGGAAGTCCTGGCGGCTTCTGCCCATGCAGCTTCGTCAGCGCGGGTTTGTAATCGAACGTGTCGACATGACTGACAGCTCCGGGACAGTAAATGACCAGAACCTGCTTCCCCGGCACGTTACTGTGGGCTTTCCGCGCCGAATACGGATTGTTCGGATCGATGTCGGGACGAATCGGAGCTGTCCCACTGACCGTTCTCGGCTCGTCGGCCAGCAGGCCTTCGGCATCGAGCATCCCGGTGAGGGCGAGCCCCGAGGCTGACAGCCCTGCAGTACCGATGAAGCTCCGCCGATCAAGCAGTCGTTGACCGTTCATTGACAGTTGTTCTGCATTCATGCCGCTGTCGACCCGAAACGCGGTACCGAAGTCATCACCGAGGTGTCCCTCAATCACGACAACGTAATGCCGTGTCTGGTAGCGATTCACGCCGAGCTGTCCGCACGCGAGACCGACCTCAGCTACGACACAATCCGGTTTGTCGAAGCCGACACAGAGACATTTCTCCCGTGGGCTCGAGAACGAACCGTTTGCATAGTTTGCAATATCCACGTCCAGCACACAACAGCCGGTCACCGTTGGGCCACGCGAACAAATCAGCTCCTGCGACCCGAAAATCCGTGGGTTCTTCCGACCTGAAGCGACACTACGATCCAGACGATTGACTCGCACGTCCTTTGTGTCAATGGGCACTTGAGCTTTGCCGTCCCTGTACTCTTGTCGCGCCAAAAATCTACGACCTTGTTCAGAGACCTGCTCGGTCACGCATTCAGAACTCGCCGAACAGGCGTGCCACATTGTCCGATTCGCTTACCAGGGAAAAAGTTCAAAATCCGCAATAGGTCTTGCTGTCTTACTGGTACGTGCAGTTACAGAGTCACTTTTATGGATCAGTCGCCATCGGCAACTCAAAGCCGAGCATGGCCGCGAGATGTCAAACAGGGCCAGGAAATCTCGTGGTTGGCCGTTTGCTCGCCAACAGGGTCAACCGCTACTTCCAAGGCATCGATTCTCAACGCCGGCGCCAGACCGCGTGACGGAACAGCTCCGTCGCTTCGATCGAAGAGGTTTCCAATACTGCGGAAGGTTCAATCGCAGATCTGGCAAGCTGCTCCTCCGCGCCCTGCCTGTCGAGGGCCAGCACCACTGGTCAATGTCACCACCACAACGCCGGCTGCATTCGACGACCCGCGACACCACGTCAGGAGTCCGGGGCAGACAGAAACAAACGCAGCCGGACGCCGGCCGTCAGAACCGCACTGCAATTTCTTCCGCCACTGATAGAACGACGTCTGAGAGACCTTCTCGCCGACAAGACTCGTCGATGAGGTACTTCGTATTTTTCGGACAGTCGAGATCCTTAAATTGGACGGCGAGAAACTTCTCCATTCGGTCCCAATCCCAATTCACGGCCGCATCGGATGTCGGCACCCCATTGTGAGGCGTCCTGTGCCTGTGGCACGCGACCAAGAGCGGTCGGGCCGTCCTGCGAGGTCGAGGACTGGTGGAGCGCGGCGATTCCCGTCGCCGTCGGTGGCCCTCAATGCTGGCTCAAACGGCCTGCGGAGGGTGGTCTGGATTTACGCCCAATCCGAATTGACCGCCACCACACGTCGCATGGCTAGATCATCGCTCCGCTGACCGCCATCATGCCGCATTCCATTCGATTTTCCCCCGTCACGAAACGAAGCGACCTCATGCGTGCAATTCAGTTTGAAGAACCGAAGAGTATCCGGGAAATCGATATCGACAGTCCCGGCAGCCCCGCTTCCGGCCAGGCTCTTGTTCGGACGCATCGTATGGGTGTCTGCGGTACTGATCTCAGCGGGTATCTGGGCAAGATGCCCTTCTTCAAGTACCCGCGCGTTCCTGGCCACGAGCTGGGTGTTGAGGTGCTGGGAGTCGGCGACGGCGTCAGCAATGTGAAGCCGGGCGATCGCTGCAGTGTTGAGCCTTACATGAACTGCGGCGAGTGCTATCCGTGCCGTCGTGGTCAGAGCAACTGCTGCGAGACATTGAACGTCATTGGTGTGATGGTCGACGGTGGTCTGTGTGAACGGTTCCTCATTCGCACGGATAAACTGCATCCTTCCGAGAAGCTCTCGATGGAACAGCTGGCGCTGGTCGAGACACTGGCCATCGGCTGCAACGCGACCAATCGCGGGGCACCTCAGCCCGGCGAGCACGCGCTGATCATTGGAGCTGGTCCGATTGGCCTGGCCACTCTGGAATTCACTCGGCTGACCGGCACGACGATCACCGTGATGGACATGGTCCAGTCACGCCTCGATTTTTGTCGGCAGACCTACGGCATCGAGCACACCATTCTGTTCACAGGCGATGGCAGTGAAATCGACCAGATGAAACAAATCACCGGCGGCGACATGTACTCGCTGGCGACGGACGCGACCGGTCACCAGGGCTCAATGAGCCAGGCTCTGAATTACTGCGCGCATACGGGCACGCTGGTTTACGTCGGTATCACGACTCAGGAAGTCAGCTTTCCACATCCGTGGTTGCATCGCCGCGAACTGACGATCAAGGGCTCACGTAACGCCGTGCCGTCTGACTTCCCGCGAATCATCGGCCTGATCGAAGATGGAACGATCGATACGGGTCCGTGGGTCACGCATCGCTGCGGCTTCGACGACGTGATCAGCAACTTCGAGTCGTACACGCGTCCGGAGACCGGCGTGATCAAGGCTGTGATCGAAGTCGCCGACTGAAGTCAGCCGACGTAGGCTTCGTCCTGCTCAATGCGGCTCAAGACCCAGTCGAATTCTCCGCTGGTGACCTTGCTGTCGCAGTACTCGCAGATGCCCGACATGTTGATCTTCAGGTCGGCTCCGCAGTTGGGACAGTTGCTGTCGTTCGCGGCCGACTCTTTGACACCTCGACGACGCATGAAGGTCCAGTACTCAGTAAAGCTGCGCTCCCGGTGAGGGCCTCCACAGACGATCCGGTTTCTGGAATCCACTGTGTAGTCCTTCATGTTCGCCCAGGTGCGCACGGTGATCGCATCGTAGAACGTGTCGGACTTCATGCGGATTGGCTGCAGGCGTTCGAGTTCGATGTCTTTCAGCACGTTGCGCAGGTTCTGCTCTTCGTACTCGTGCATCCAGAACTGATGGAACTGAAAGAGTTGATCAGATTCGTAGGGGCGAGCGCGTTCCCATTCGAGACTGGTCCATGCCTGCTGCAACTCCCCGAAGATGTGCCGGAAACGTGCCTCGGTCCGTTGCCAGGAGAAGTCCGGGTGAGCGGCCAGAAACTTTTCACGCACCGTTTGATAGTTGGCTGACAGCACAGTCGGCAGGTTTGTCCCGACTTCGGGCACGTCACTGGTCAGGAGCGGCCCGCGCGGCTCGCGACGGATGATGGTCAGATCGTTGACCACCCAGTGATGTTTTCCAGCCTTCATCCGTACGCCTCAGTGGAGACAGGTGCCTTCCACTTTTCTTTCCAGCGGACTGCCACAGCCTGGACATCCGATGTTGGCAATCTTCTCCGGCGGCGGTGAGAGCACTTCGGTCAACCGCGTGAACCGCCAGACCTCTTCGCAGTAGAACGTGTTCTGTGATCCTCCCTGGCCGACCTCTGTGTAGTTTGTTTCGAAACGAACCTTGATGCTGGTCATCTTCTTATGTGGAGACGTGATCTGCTCAATGCTGGCGGCACCGACAATAACTCCTCGGATTTCACGCAATTGACCGGAGACCGTCGATAAGTGCCGTAATTTGCCGGCGACGGATTTCGTGAGATACGGCGAGTATTTGCTGACGTCGCCTTGTCCGCGGGCTTCCTGCACTCTTGCGTAGAGTGCGTTAGCGAAATCCATAAAGAGGATTTCCGAGAAGTTGGGATCGTAGCGACGTATCTGATTCAGCCGCGACTGCACCGCCTTGCGATCCTGTTCCCGCTTTTTGGCTCGAATCTTCTCGCGATTGTTGCGCTTGACCTGTCTTGACTTGGAGCGTTGTTGCGAGGATCGAGAAGGCGTTCGCTCCGGGTGGGCGGAGGAGTACTTCTGCTGATTCGAAGTCGCCTTCGCGATGTGGAAAATCACAACTATGATGAGCAGCGAAATGCCGATGACCGGGTGTTCGACGAGCCAGATCAGGATTTCAGCTCCGCCATCACCCCCGCCTCCGCCGGAAAAAGACCCGCCCCCGCCTCCACCGCTGCTGCTGGATCCGCCGCCGACCCGCGCGTCAGCGATTCCTGTCCACAGGAAAACGCCGATCAGCGCGACGCACAGCAAGGCAATCCAGCGACGCGGAATCAACCAACCGACGTCTCTCAGGGCACGTGCTCGTTTCATGACGATACCCTCGGATGATTGGGAATCTCGTCAGGATTGTCGTCGCCTGCCGGCAGGGCTTTGACGAGGATGTCTCACAGCCGATCGACCCCGTCCAGCAAAGCCTCGGCTGGATCATCAGCGGCCGTGACCTGGTGCAGATCAAACAAACACTCGCTCCAGACATCCGGCCCGATGGTGTCAACGATTCCGATATCGGGAATGACCTCCAGTCGTCTTTCCAGGCGGGACAGATAGATGAGAAGTCCCGTCCGTTCGCGCGTGTTGCTGACCCCGTCGGCTACGAACCTGCTTGCTGCTGCATCTCGAACCTGGGTGTCGCGTCGGCGTTTCGTCGTCAGATACAGCCGTAAGGCTGGCAAATGGGTGCCGGTGAACACTCCAAACCCAAACAGTGCGGCCGCTTCAAATGGAATGACGTAACCCGGGTGCACGAACCATGGGTTGAACACTGCGAACAGCAACCAGCCGAAGGCGAAAATCGCTCCGACCAAGTAATCCACATCGCGGTAACGGCCGGATTGCGGATAGACGGCCACGACGAGTTCCGCGGATGTTCTCGTTTCGACCTGCTCGACGGCCGCTGTCACGTTCTCAAAGTAGCGTTGTTCAAACCCGGTCATGGTTAATGGGCCCTGCGAATCGGGAAACTCAGCGTTTAAATCAGGCGCGTTGTAAGACTCGCTGCATCAGACCATCGTTCAGATTCAGTCACACGTCCACCGACGTGATCGAAACCGATGGTGTGTTGCGTTTCGGAATTCGGTCTCGCGAATTGTCGTGGAGACGTCATTTTGTAGCCGTCTTGCATCTCAGGGCGTACACTAGGTGTCCCTCCTCATTTCCCACTGACTACCTCGCCGCATGAATCCCCCGTTTCGGTTTTTTGCCCCTCGCGTCCTGGCAACCATTATCGGAGCCATCGCGTGGGTGCTGTGCGCACTGGACTGGCTGGCGTGGGCTCAACTCAATCCCTTCGAGTACGTGCGTGCGGCTGTATTCTTCGCTGCAGCAGGCATCGGCATCTTCGGAGTCGTGCAGACGAATCGCACGCGGAACGAGCGACCGTTGCTCTTTTCTGTTGTGGCGAGTCTCGCCTTCATGCCGATCTGGACGGCGGCCGTCTACGGATTTGATTGGATCGGCTGGGGTGAAGCTCGGGCCTGGCTGGCTCGATTCGGCACGGGCACGGCCTACATGATCGGGCTGCTGTGGGTCGTGTGGGGCCTTGAGAAGGCTTCGCGGCACTACGAGCTGCAGCGAAAACTCCGACACACCGGCAAGGACGTTGCTGGCGAGATCCCCAATCCGACTGGTGCCCTGCACGAAACAGCGGCCATCGACGAACTGGAAGAGGAAGCCCATGCCGAGAAACGGCCAAGCAACCCGCTCGATGCTGAAGCCTGGTACTACGGCAAGAAGTCGAAAAAGCTGAATCAGTCGGTGTCGGCATTCCTCAGCTACTCGATGGTCTTCTTCATGGCCTTCCTGATCATGACGCACCTCGGCGGCTGTGCGGAGATCTACGAAATGCCAGCCGGAGGCGGCGAACAGGCGCAGATCGCCCAGGTCGTGAAGGTGCAGAAAGTTATCCGCAAGAAGTTTGTGGTGAACCCCTTCAGTGCGATCAGCTTCAAAGTCCCGCCGATCGACGAGATCAAGCTTCAGCTCACCGAGATCACCAAGCACGCGTACACGGTTGGTTACGGAGCCGGGAAGGGCGCAGGATTCGCAGGTGGCACGAAGCTAGGCAAAGTTCGGTTCATTCGCCTGGAGTACCTGGGCGGCGACTGGTCCGAAGGCTTCGGCATCGGCTCTGATCAGAACATGCTGATCGAGTACGGCATCCGGACTCAGCAAAAAGTCGCCAAACTGACGGAGTCGCGGACAGTCTCGGCACTGAAGAACTTCGCCGCGATGAAAAGCCCGCCGATGGTCTACATCACGGGTAACAAAGGCAGCATTCAGCTGTCCAAGTCAGAGATCAAGGCATTGCGCCAATACCTGCTCGAAAAGCACGGCATGCTGTTTGGCGACGCTGGCAGTCGCGGCTGGCACAATCAGTTCATGGGAATGATGCGGCAGATTCTGCCTGAGATTCGACCAACGCCTGTGCCGTTGGACGACGTGATCCACCGTATCCCGTTTCAGATTCCGTTCCTGCCATATGTCGCACCGCACGGCGGCAAATCGGCACTCGCTTGGCGCGTTGATGGACGGATCGTGTGTTACTACCACCCTGGCGATATTGGCGACGCGTGGACCGACGACCATTCCGGCGTGTCGGCCGTCGTCTGGGAAGCCTGCTATCAACTCGGCACTAACGTGATCTTCTATGCTCACACGGAGTACGCGAAATGGCTCGAGGCACAAAAGAAGAAGTAGTAAGCGTCACTGAATCCGGCATTCGTCGGGCGGTCTGTTTATTATTGCTGGTGGCAGCAGTGTCGCTGCTTTCGGAACGCACGACCAGGGCCGCGCGTCTCGACGAGATGTCACTCGATCGTTGGGCCAAACTCCGTGAGGCCGAACGCTTTCAGCTCAACATTGCCGAAAAGTACTACCGCGAGCGCAACTACAAAGTTGCTCTCAACGAATACGAAAAATTCCTCACTCTGTATGAAACCAGCGAAGGCGCCGCGTATTCCCAGCTCAAGTGGAGCCTGTGCCTGGTCCAGCTCAAGAAGCTGAACACAGCGATCAGCGATGGATTCCGATCGGTGGTCGATTACTGGCCTGAGTCTCCCGAAGCAACGTCCGCAGCGTTCTTCATCGGCCGTACATACAAAAACATGGGTGAGACTAAGAAAGCCAGGAAGGCCTACCTGGAAGTGCTCGAGAAGCACCCGAAGCACCTGGTCGCCATCTACTCGCTGACAGATATGGCTGACCTCGCGTCGATTACCAAGGATGTCGATGATCAGGTCGACGCATGGAAAAAGCTGACGTTCGGTTTTGAACGCAACAAAGACAATGCCATATACTGTGAGAACGCATCGCGGTCACTCGCGTCATACAACTTTGCGAACATCAAGTTCACGGAAGGCGTGGAAGCGCTCGCGACGACCTACAATGAGCAGAACATCACGCCCAATGTCGCGTCGTACTCGCGGGGACAGGTCGAGTACCTGACACGCGGCGACGAAAACCGCGCCAAGGGTCTGAAGCTGGCTGATCAAACCGTCTCGTGGATTCGCCAGCAGGCTCCAACCGGAACCGAAGAAGCAGAAGTCAATCTCGCGATCAGCTACTGGTACCTGATAGCCGACGTTCAAGCAGCCTCGCGGCGTCCTGACAAAGTCCTGGAAACATTTAACGAAAGCCTGAAAAAATTCGGAGCAAGGGACGAGACCTATCGTCGCATCGCGGAGTTCTTCAAGGGCCAGAATAACTACGACCGGGCGCGAGCCGAATTCGCCAAATTTGAGAACAAGATTGAGGGTAATAGCCAGATCGCCAACAGCTACCGGCAGCAGTCAAATTACGATCTGGCAGTGGTGGCATACCGACGAAATCTGAACCTCGACCAGGAAGACCTAGTGAAGTGGAACGGGTTAATCGGAGATACGTTGCGGGACGGTAAGAAGTACCCTGAAGCACTGGCGACGTACACAGGTCTGATGCAGAGCGATCCAGCCAATACTCAAACCTGGCTGTGGCGCATTGCTGACATGTATCAGCGATATGCGGGCGACTATAAGCAGGCCATTGGCTACTACCGCCAGTGCACCAATTTTCCGTCAAACTACCAGCGAATGGCGGAATGCCACCGAGCTTTGAAGCAGCCCAGGGAAGCCATCATCCTGTACGGCCAGATCATGGGCGGTGCGACGAATCTGGCACCGTGGGCTCTGCTGCAGATCGGCTACACGCACGAACAAGCCGGCGACAAGGAAAAGGCGATTCAGTCCTTCCAGCAAGTCTGCAAGCGATTTCCAAAAG
>CAYSJO010000787.1:0-2314 GCA_964431285.1 uncultured Planctomycetaceae bacterium | reverse complement strand
CGTACTCAGTCGCTTTCTGCGTTCTGTAAAGACTCCGATGCCTGCGACGCCATCCGGATCACAAATCCGCTCCCGCCGAATAAGAAGACTCGTGACAATGCAGACCTGCCAATCCCTCCGTATTTCAACGGCCTGCTAACGCCCGGGATCAATCTATCAAATATATAGTTGGACACAGAGTTGAAGCTGATACCGATAGATAATGATGGAGCAGTGATGCAATAAAACAACAAGCCCGCAGTCAAGCCGAGCCGATATTCGAGGCAGTGGTAACAAAACTGGAGAACTGGAATCGGCCGCGTCAGGTATCGTTGCTGCGGAAACACAAACCGACGATGATGGCTGAAATGTTAAATGGGATGGCTGAATTCATGGTAAAGATATAGGGCATCGAGGAGGCGTTGTCGGATGCTCGTGACGCTGAGGGGCAGCGTGTCAATGCGATCATGATAGCAGTCAGGTGGTTGGAGACGGTCCCGCGTAGTCCCGGACACGTGGTTGCCTGACCGGCAAGGCACCCGCAGTCGACGGTGTCACAGTGGATCAATACGAGTCGAATCTGCGTGACAACCTGCTCGACCTGCGGCGGTTGGAGCAACTGCAGTTCGCGTGAGGCGCGGACACGGTGATCCAGAGCATGCGATGGCACGAGGGATTTCGGGCGAGGAGTACTGTAACCTTGCCGCAGCATGACTGACTCTGCCGAACCAACTCGCATCCGGCACCTGGTGGTGTTCGTCGCGTTTCTGTCGGCGCTGCTGCTGTATCTGCATCGGTTCTGCCTGTCCTTCACGCAGCAGTTTGTCAAGGAAGACCTGGGCATTTCGAACGACGAGTTCAGCTGGTGCCTGTTTGCATTCTTCTTTGCCTACGCTCTGGGCCAGGTGCCGTCCGGCTGGATGAGTGATCGATTTGGTGCCCGGGTCATGCTGACAACGTACATCCTGGTCTGGTCCGCGTTCACGGCTTCTATCGGACTGGTCGGCGGGTTTGTGATGTTGTTCCTTACGCGTGTTGGGATCGGTCTCGGCCAGGCCGGTGCTTATCCGACCAGTGCGGCACTCGTCGGACGTTGGGTGCCGTTTTCGTCACGCGGGAAAGCTAATAGTTGCGTTGCGTTCGGAGGCCGGCTGGGCGGGTTTCTGGCGCCAGTACTGACGGCTTATCTGGTCGTTTTCTTTGTTCCGGATGACTCCCAAACGGTCGGCCTGTCCGAGCAGGATATTCTCGATCCAGTCATTCTTTGTCAGGACTTCAAGGATGCTCTGAACACCACTCCCAGCGGTGTTCGGCATCTGGACGAGCAGACTGCGGCTCAGCACAGCGTGCGGGCAGGTCTTTATTCCCAACTGGGGGATGCGGCCCGTCGAGACATTCACGACTTTGACATACGTCTCGAACAGTCGCGTCTTCCCACGGAACTGACTGCCGCTCTTCAGAAACTGCAAGTCGTTTCTGCACTGGCCACGACAGACGAGTTGACGCTGTTACCACTACAGCGTGAAGCCCGCTTGCTGGCGGAACTCTCTGTGCGGACTCCTGAGCAGACGCACCGTCTCAATCGTCTGGTGCTGGAGGCCGTGTTTCCGAATTCAATCCGCAAACTGTATGTGCACGGCTGGCGCCCGGTAATGTTCGTGTATGGGTCGGCCGGTTTGTTTGTCGCTGTTCTCTTCTGGGTCTGCTTTCGTGAACGTCCAGCCGAGCATCCGTGGTGCAACGAATCTGAGCGTGAGTTGATCGCCGTGGGTCGTTCCGATGCGCCTGCAAAACCACCCAGTGGTGGAGTTCCAATAAAGGCCATCGTCAGCAGTCGCAGCCTGTGGCTGATGTGCGTCAATCAGTTTGGTGGCAATGTGGGCTGGGTCTTTCTACTGACCTGGCTGCCACGGTATCTACTGGAAGTCCATTCAGTCCCCTTCGTCGAGAGGAGCTGGATGGCGGCGGTTCCGCTGGGTGTGGGCTGGATGGGCATTCTGCTGGGTGGCTGGCTGACGGATCGCATCACCGGTCGATTCGGGTTGCGCTGGCGCACTGCACCGATTGTGATCGGTCGATACACGGCCGCTCTGGCTTATCTGTCATGCCTGTTTGTGCCGAATGTCTGGGTGGCCACCGGGGCGTTCGCACTCATCGCATTTACGAACGACATGGGTAATCCGTCCTCATGGTCCTACAAACAGGACGTTGGCGGTCGACATGTCGGAGCGATTCACGGCTGGGCCAATATGTGGGGCAACTTAGGAGCTGCCGTCTCACCGTTGTTCCTGCAGGCCCTGATCAGAGAGTTTGGCTGGAACGCCGCCTTTGTGGC
>CAYSJO010000786.1:0-18941 GCA_964431285.1 uncultured Planctomycetaceae bacterium | reverse complement strand
CGTCACGATCAGCGACAACCTGACCAGCTCCGCCCTGTGGAAATCACGCGTGGCTACACGGGGTCAGCGGCTGGCAGTGTGCTGATCAAATCCGGTGTCACAACAGTGCTGTGCACTGCCAGTATCGATGAGTCAGTCCCGCCGTGGAAAATGCGGGATGAGAATCTAACCGGCTGGGTAACCGCCGAGTACAGCATGCTGCCGGGAAGCACTTCCCCCCGAAAGCGGCGCGAGCGGAGCAAGGTCGAGGGACGAACCAGTGAGATTCAACGGCTGATCGGCCGTAGCCTGCGATCGGTGGTTGATTTCGGAGCGCTGGGTCCACGAACCATCACGATTGATTGCGACGTGCTGGAAGCCGACGGCGGGACGCGGACGACCAGTATCACGGGCGGGTTCATTGCACTCGCCGATGCGTTGAAGTCGATCGCCGCCGACTTGCCCACCGACCGGCCAGTGCTGCGGGCCAATGTCGCGGCAATCAGCGTGGGCATCGTGAAGGGTGAAGCACTGCTCGACCTGTGCTACGTGGAAGACAGCGCCGCTGAGGTCGACATGAACGTCGTCATGACCAGCGAAGGCGAATTCGTCGAAGTGCAGGGAACGGCAGAAGGCAGGACCTACAGTCGCGAGCAGCTCAACTGTCAGCTCGATCTGGCCGAAGCCGGAATTCGCGAGCTGATTGAACTGCAGAATCGTGTGCTGGGAGAGTGATCAGAAGTCCGATCTGAGTTCTCGGATCATCCGAGAACCTGAAGCCGGCCTCTTAAATATGTGACCTGAGATTCCAGTCCCATTTTCGGCAACCGAGATCGCAATTCGACTCTCCACCGTCCGGCAGCAATGCCAGTCCCCAGAGGACATCCCGAAGCGGTTCCACGAGTTCGGGGAACATCGGGATGTCACGGGACTCCCGTCCGACGTGGTGTTCCGTCTTCGGAGATGTCACAAGGATGCGTTGCTTCTCAAGATTCACATCGGCCCATTTCAACGACAGCACTTCGCTTGGAACTCGCAACCCCTTCTCCCGCACGGCCCGGGCACTTTCTGCAGCAGTTCGGTCAGTCGGATCGTGAGACGATTGAAAATGCCAGTACAGAAGCGACCGTGCCGCAGATTCTCACGCTGCTCAATGGGCCAATGAACTATCAACTCAGCAGTCGCAAATCCGTGCTCGCTCGGAAGCTGGCGGACATCACAGACCCGGACGAACGAGCCGACCTGATCTTCCTGACAATCCTCAGCCGTCGCCCGTCAGAACGTGAACGGGAACTGGCCGTCAACCAATTGGAGTTGGATCGACAGCGGGGAGTCACCGACGTTGTCTGGGCACTCATCAACACCTGGCAGTTCATGTTCGTGCAATAGCCGTCGAGACTACGGCCGTCGGCCAATTCAAGCGGTTCACAAAACAACTTACTTACACAATCGAATACCGAGGTTTCTCATGAGCAATCCATTTAGCGCATTCGACGATGTCTCCCGCCGCGAGTTCGCTGCGATCGCCGCGAAGACGTTCCTGGGAGTCGGCCTGCTTCCCGCCACGGGAGCACTACCCGTTTACGGCGACGAAGCTGAAAAGAAATCCCAGACTCCAGCCGTCACGGGTACTGCAAAGAACTGTATCTACCTTTACATGAGCGGAGGCATGGCGCACCTGGACACGCTGGATCCTAAACCTGGAGCCGAGACTCAGGGACCAGTCGAGTCCATCGACACGTCGGCCGCTGGTGTGCAGATCAGCGAGTACCTTCCACAGCTTGCGCGACACATGGACAAGGCGGCCATCGTCCGTTCGCTCAGTTCGACTCAGGGAGCGCACGACCGCGGTCAGTATCTAATGCGCACCAGCTACACGGCGCGTGGCACGATCCGGCATCCGGCCATGGGTGCCTGGGTCCTGCGACTGTCCGGACGCACGAGTGAGTCACTGCCGGGCAACGTCCGCATTGGATCGGACAGCCGTCATCCAGGTGCCGGCTTCATGGAAGCCCGTTACGCGCCCTTGCCCATCGGCGACCCGGCTGCCGGTTTGCAGAACAGCCGACTGCCACGCGGGACGACCACTCCAGACTTCGAGAAACAGACTGAGTCTGTCGAATCAGTTCGACGCCGGGTTCCGCGCCAAGTTCGATCAGAAGCAGGTGCGTTCCTACACCGACGCCTACGACAGCGCCATCCGCCTGATGAGCAGCGAAGAACTGAAAGCGTTCAACATTTACCGTGAACCTGAGCCAGTGCGTCAGGCCTACGGTGACGACCGATTCGGCCAGGGCTGCCTGCTTGCTCGACGACTGATTGAGAACGACGTGCGTTTCGTCGAGGTCTCACTGGGTGGCTGGGACACGCATCAGGGCAACTTCACCCGAGTGCCTGAACGGACAACGATTCTCGACCAGGCACTGGGTACGTTGCTGTCCGATCTGTCAGATCGCGGGCTGCTTGAAGAAACGCTCGTCGTGCTGGCAACGGAATTTGGCCGCACGCCGCGGATCAATCAGAACCAGGGTCGCGACCATTATCCGAGAGCGTTCAGTTGCCTGCTGGCCGGTGGCGGGATTCGCGGAGGTCAGGTGTATGGCTCGACCGACGAGACCGGTGAAGATGTCGCCGATGGCTACACCGAAGTCCCCGGATTCAACGCGACAATCGCGTCAGCGTTGAGCATGCCGCTGAAGCAGAAAGTCGTCTCTGCTTCACGCAGACCCTTCACCGTTGCCAACAAAGCAGAGCCCATCGTGGAACTATTCTGACGTCGCCTGGATGTTCGCGGCTCGGATGCAGTCTATTTTTCGCGACGTGCCTGGTCTTTCCTGTATCGTTCAAGCACTTGTTCTTTCGTGCCTTCGAACAGGTAAATGCGACCGTTCACCGTTCGAGTTTCGCCTCGTTTCAATGGACCCACGCGCACACTCAGATGCATGCACTCCCACGGGTTGTGTCCCTGTGTGGCGAGGAACCGATCCCAGGCGATTCCAGTGACCCATCGCCCGTCCGTTGACTCGCGGATAATCAGCCCGTCGACTGCGTCGACGTTCGACTTCGGCCATTTCTCACTCCATGCGTAACGTCCGTTCGAGATGGACTGCATTGTGATCAGCTCCAGGAGTTCATGGTTGTAGTGAATCTCGCGCGGAGCTTTTACCGCCAGCAGCGCCAAACCGTCTGCTGAGTTGAACCAGGTCTTTGTGTTTGCGAACTGTCGATTCCGAGTGTCTGCAGGGCCCGGATTGAAACACGCAACCATGGAGGCCAGCGTTGGCCAGTCGTGCTTCGACCGGTTCGTCACCGTCAGCTTCAGTTCCGCTCCGTCGTCGACAGCATTCACATCCAGTTCAACGCCGGCGTTGCCGTTGACCAGGTGCGCGTTGAGCGGGCTGACCTTGGTGTGGTTTGTCCAGTTGCCACGCGTGTGCTGCCCTCGCGTGACGGCGTCCCGGACAGTGAAGTGCCATCAGCAGTCAAGCTTCACTCAGTCGGCGACTCGTTTGAGAATCCGATCGAGCTCGTCTTTCAGTTCATCAAACCAGCCTGCGCCGCGAGTGGCGTTGAGGAGTTGCTCATTCAGTCCGCCGACAGTCAGGCAATCCTTGCTCACGTCCTGAAGTTCATTCGGATCGAGTTCCTTTATCAGGGTGGCCAGTGAATGAAAGACGGTGGTTGAGTAGCGTGTCGCGGACTCAGCAGAGACTCCTGTTGATTGCATCCATCGCGTGTTTGTGGCAACGAGTTCGAAGAACGTGGCCATCACAGCACTGCTGGCGGAAAACGTTGCGAAATGCTGCTGATCCTCAACGGGAATCACCGTGCCGATTCGTGAAAGAAGTGAGTCCAGTTCTTCCGATGGAGGATAGATGGGAATCGGCCCTAATCCGATCTCGTTCGGAGGCATGGGAATGATGCGGTGGATTTGCGAAGCCGGTTCTACATGCTCACCAAGCTGTTCCACGGAGATCATCGCTGCAAGGCTGACAATGGTGTGGTCGTTGCGAAACGTCAGCGAGTTCAACACCTCAAGTGTCTGTTGCGGCAGCGTTGCCACAAAAACAGTGTCGACCTGATCGACCAGCGCCTGATTATCGGTTTCGATGCTGACGTTGGGATACCGAGCTGCCAGTCGAGACGACCGTTCCCGGTTTCGTTCAGAGACAATGATCGTCCCCTCGTATTCGCCATGTAGAATGAGGCCTGTAATCACATGCTCGGTGATTGCTCCTGTCCCGATGAATCCCACTGTCATCTGATCCTCAACTCCGTCGTATTGGGGTAACTGGTTCCTGCGTGCCGCTTCTAAAAGTCGTAGCGAGTTGGAGCGGAAGCATAGCTTGAATCGTCCGACGGATTCTGATCGGAGGCCGGATCCGAGGGGCATGAGCGGTTATGATTGTAAGTTCCCGCTTAACGGGAGGCTGACCACTGGGCCATTGGAGCCGCCGGGATTCCGGAAGCGGGGCTGGTCACCATGCTCATCGTGCTGAACGCCGTCGGGCTGCCAATCGAATACCTGCCACTGATTCTGCCCGTGGACTGGTTCCTAGACCGTTTTCGTACGGCGACGAATTCGTTCGGCGATTCCGTTGGATCAGCGATCGTGGATCGCACATTCCCGAAAGAAATTGCGACTGCGGGTTGATGTGTTCAACCCGCAGGGCGAGGCAGACGACCGGTACCTACTTTCGGATTGCCCAAAGGGCATCAAACGATCGCAGGTAGACCGTTCCGTTTGAGATGGCCGGCGAAGCGGCAATTGATTCACCCATTTCGTTCTGGCTGACGAGCTCAAACTCTTTCCCGACTTTGACGACAGAGATCACACCATCGCGAGCCGTCAGATAGATATGGCCGCCCGCGTAGACCGGCGAGGCTCGGTGTCGTTGGCGATGAGTGCGTTCAAAGTATTGCTCTTCGCCGGTCTTACGGTCCAGGCAATACAGGTTGCCGTCCTGCATACACAGGTAAACCAGATCATCCAGAATCAGTGGTGACGGGACGTCAGGTGTTTTCTCACGTGTCCACAGATGACTCTCGACAGAATTTGAGATGTCGCCCTGTCCGTCGGGGCGAAGGGCGACGCACGGCCCGCGCTTCGCCGAAGGGACAACCACAATCCCGTC
The DNA here is from genome assembly GCA_964431285.1 of uncultured Planctomycetaceae bacterium. Classification (GTDB taxonomy): domain Bacteria; phylum Planctomycetota; class Planctomycetia; order Planctomycetales; family Planctomycetaceae; genus CAUZFZ01. The sequence continues at coordinate 13,827 of CAYSJO010000786.1, read as the reverse complement.
CGCGCACGCGGGCGAGGCGACGAATCGCAGTGTCCTGTCGTACTTTGATTTGACGTTCAAATTCCCGCATCGCCAGATCTCGTCTCCCGAATCGACGTCGTGAGCGATCACGAAATCAGCTCCGTGACTCAGCAGAAACTTCTTGCCGCCAAAGTCATACAGCATCGGTGACGCGTAAGAGTGTTCGCATTCGGCAACCGCATCACTCGCTCGGTCGTGCTTCCACAGCGCTGCGCCGGTGCGGGCATCAACGGCGGCCACAATTGCTTCACGCGTTGCTGCGTTGCCTTCTCCATGAATGAGTTGCAGGTACAGCCGGTTGCCGTCCAGCACTGGCGTCGATGTCATACCGAACGCAATCCTGAACTTGCCGTAACGTTCCTGCAGATCGATTTTCCAGACGCTCTCGCCGCCCACAGTAAAGCAGGCCAGAGTGCCGTTACCGAACATGACCCAGACATGCTTGCCGTCGGTCGAAGGTGATGGAGCTGCCGAGTTGCCTTCATCGCCGCGTGCATTGCGGTTTCCCTGGCTGACCGTCTGGCGCCATTTCTGTTTGCCGTCAGTGCCAATGCACTGCAGGATCAAATCGTCTCCGGACACCGACGTCACAAATATGTTGTCGTCCCACACGACCGGAGTTGCACCGGCCGGACCTGGCAACTCGGTTCGCCAGGCGACGTTGTCATCCGCGTTCCATGATGTCGGCAGATTCGATTCCGTGCTGATGCCGTTGTTCCACGGACCACGCCAATTAGGCCAGTTCTCAGCGCTGACCGACGAAACAAGTACGCCAGTCGTGACTATGGTCAAAGCAATCAAGGATGCAGCATTGCGCATTTTTCAAACCTCAACAGGTTGCAGATTTCCCACAAGAAAGACTGCAGAATGATAGCCAGCGGCTGGCGAGTCCAAAAACGAACGTCGTCGTGCATTACCTACGGACGTGCCGGCTTCTTCGGCCGATAGCTGTGCGTCGCCTGACCGAACACGCTTTCGGCGGCTTCCATCACCGTTTCGGACAGTGTGGGGTGAGCATGAATGCTGTCCGCCAGATCACGGGCGACAACACCCATTTCCACAGCGATGACACCTTCGGCAATCAGTTCACCGGCGCCCGGTCCCACCATGCCGACGCCCAGCACGCGTTCTGACTCAGGATCAACCAGTAACTTGGTCAGTCCCTCGGTCCGACCAAGAGTCTGAGCGCGACCAGAGGCCGCCCACGGAAAGCGCACGACTTTGACAACGCGCTGCGATGCCTTCGCTTCAGACTCAGTGAGTCCACACCACGCGAGTTCCGGGTCGGTAAAGACGACAGCGGGGATAGCCACATTGTCGAATTCGGCTGGATCACCGAGGAGTGTCTCGACGGCGACTTTCGCTTCACGCGTAGCTTTGTGAGCCAGCATCGGCTCGCCCGCAACATCGCCAATCGCCTGGATGTTTGGATCCGACGTGCGTTGAGTACTGTCGACTTTGATGAATCCCTTTTCATCGACTTCAACTTGAGTCGTCTCCAGCCCAAGACCACGACTGTTCGGTCTCCGTCCAATCGAGATCAGCACGCGATCGAACGTCTGAGGTGAGTCGACGCCATCACCTTCGAGTTCGGCCACGATTCCGGATTGTTCGGCAGTCAGGCTGGCAACCTTTGTGTTGAGGTGAATCGACTGGAACTGCCCCTTCAGTCTTTTCTGCAGCGGTCGAACGAGATCGCGGTCGGCTCCGGGCAGCAGCCCCGAGAGCATTTCGACAACGGTCACCTCGGAACCCAACGCCGCATAGACGCAACCCATTTCGAGGCCAATGTATCCACCACCGACCACCAGCAGGCGCGGTGGAATGTCTGCCAGTGCCAGAGCGCCCGTCGAATCCATGACCCGATCATCGCCAAGGTCAAACACAGGCGGCATCGCAGGAGACGAACCAGTGGCCACAATCGCGTGCTTGAATCCCAACCGTTCGATCGATCCGTCCGGGCGTTTCAGCTCAAGTGTGTTCGAATCCAGAAAGTGAGCCCGAGCCTGAATCAGATTCACTCCGCGAGCTTCGCACAGTTGCCCGATGCCGCCGGTCAGACCACCAATCACCGACTCCTTGAATGCGCGCAGGCGATTCAGATCGATTTTCGGTGGTGTGAATGTCACTCCCCAGTCGGCTGCTTCACGTGTCTCGTTGATCAGTTTTGCAACATGCAGAAGAGCCTTCGAGGGAATGCAGCCTCGATGCAGGCACACACCGCCGGGAGCAGACTCCTCATTGATCAGCGTGACGTCGAGGCCGTGATCGGCCGTGTGGAATGCCGCTGGATAACCGCCCGGTCCGCCACCAATGACAACAACTTCACGTACGGGTGCCTGCTCGCTGTTCGATTCAGGGGGTCGCATATCTCTCCTGGATGTCACGTAGTTTCGTCGTAATTCTCAGATGATTCTCGCTGCGATCAGGCTGACCGATGCTGTCAAAATAGTCCACGAGCCAGCTATGCAGCAGAACACTTCGTGGGTCCATCTTCAAACTGCGGATGGCAGCTTCGGTCGCTTCGGCATGGCGACCCAGGTCAATCAACGTTTGCACATATTGCTCGCGTACATCCGAATCCCAGCGATTAATCTCGACCAGGCGTTCGAGATATTCCAGAGCACCCACTGAATCAGTGATGTCGTCACTGACAGATGCAAGCTCTCGCAAAGCTGGCTCGTGCTGTGGATCAATCTGAGTGACCCGCAGGAAAACATCGCGTGCGTCTTTGAATTTACCCAGGGCGTGCAGCAGTCGGCCCCATGCCATCAACAGTGCGACATCATTCTGCTGCGCCGATACAAGTTCCCGGCATTCCGGCAGCAATTCTTCCACAACTACGAAGTCGGAATCCCTGATTGCCAGTTCCGCCTTATGGAGGACCCAGGCCCGACGAAGTTCGAGTTCCGGTATCTCGACAACATGCTCATCAAATACACGATAGGGTCGATCAGCAGCCGCCGGAGCGCCCACCGCGGCGGGATCTCGAAGTACGCGATGATCCGTTTGTGCCAGGTGTGGAACGTCACTGGCCGACAAGGCCGGCATATGGCAGGCAATACATGAGTTGTCGTTTTCTTTCTCACGATCCTCGACTGGTATCGGACAGTGCGTGCCACCGTCATTGTGACATTCGGCACAACGAGCACGGTACCATTCCACCCGCTCGTTCGGCTCAACCAGGCGATGGGGATCGTGGCACGAAGTACATGTCATTCGACCGTTACTTTCCTGATAGCACCGACTCCGGATGTACTGGCTCGCCTGACTGACAGCCTCAGTCATTCCGGTCTTATCGACTTCGGTGACACTCTGCACGAAGACGACCCAGATATCGTTGAGATGATCACCGGGACGAAAGTCCCACTCTGTCCTCCCATAGCGAAGCACGCGTTTACCACCTTGCAGGTGGCACTGAAAACAGACGGAATCGCGGTAGGCGGGATCAAGCTTGACGGGGTTGACGATCATCTTCGGCCCGTCTGTCTTCTGTCCGGCCTTATGCGAATGATAAAACTCAACATGCGCCTTGCCCGGGCCGTGACACCGCTCACAGCCGATAGCGTGCTCCTGGAAGACGTGCTCGGGCGATCTGTCGCCAACTGGATACATACGGCCTGTATGACATTGCAGGCATTCATCGCTGATTCGCCTTGAGTGTCGCCGGTCTGCAGTGAACCCTGGTGACAACCCCCACGTTTTTGGTGTTGAATACCAGCTCAAGGGCGACTGATACAGAAATCCGCCTTCAACGAGGCGCACATACGACCGCCCCCGCTGACCAGATCCGACCGCGTAGTGCATCGTGACAGGCTGTTCGTAGACGACGTCGCCCAACAAGCCCGTACAGATTTCGTCGTGAACAGCGCCCTCTTCGTTACGGCGAACTGCATAGGTCAAATCGAGGGACACGCGAACGCGCAGGTCAGGGTCGTAATCCTCTATATTCGAGCCTGTGTCGAGTCGGCACGCTGACTTCCCCATGGGGTGATTCTTCCAATGCCCCGAGATATCGGCGTGGCAGTCGGCGCATGCACTTGAACCAACGTAACTGGTGTCGCGCTCGGGCGGTAAAGGCAACGGCGTCAATTGTGGCGACTGAGCTGATTCTCCGCTGGATATCTCGTTTGCAGGTTTCAGAATCTGACGGAAACCTGCGACTCCGAGTCCCGTCGCAACCACGATCACAACGACGAGCGCTGTGCGGCCGGACATCGTTGGCTTGAACAGAGTCATGACTCGGACTCCCCGCTTCTTTCTGAGCGCTGCTCGATCATCCCTGCCCCAAAGGCAACGTGATGTGTTCTGCAGCGAGATCGCTCGTAATCGGCTCGACAATCGTCATCACGCGATTGGGACGACCAACGTCAACGTTCTGGACTCTTCCACTCGGCCATTTGATTTCCAGAGTGACAGCAGCGTCATCACTACCCAGTCCAAAAACCAGGACAGGCTCCTGCGTGGCACAATAGCTGGTTCCACCTGGAATTTGCGCGACCAGTCGCTGTTCTGACTGAGTCAACACGACCTCCGCACCAAGTCCACGGCGGTAGGAGTGTGTACCGATCAGATGGAGCTTCAGCCAGTTGCCCCGTTCCGAATCGTTGCGAAGCAGGGCCGCATCGTCCCAGTGGTGTCCCACAAGCAAATCAAGATCACCGTCCTGGTCATAGTCACCGGCGGACACGCCACGCCCTATCACTTTTCTGTCAAAATACTTACCCGCCTTCAGACCAGCATCTTGCCACCGGCCATCTGCGAAAGACAGCGTTTGTGGTCGCATCATGTAGGGATGCCCCAAGTCCTCATTGTTATGTACGTGACCGTTGGCCGTGAACAGGTCCACATGACCATCCAGGTTAAAGTCGTGCATCACTGTGCCCCAACCGAGCAGGTCGAGTGTCAGGTCGCGGAGGCCCGTTGGCCGCGACGCATCAATGAACCCGCCGCCTGGCTGGTTCGCATAGAGAGTGCTGGTCTCATTATAGAAATGGGAGAGGCACAGGTCCTGCGCACCATTGCGATCAAAATCGCCAAGGGCGATTCCCATACTGGCCTGAGTGTCTCCTCGACCTCCAAAAGCGCAACCCATCGTGCTTCCAGCGTCATGAAAAGACAATCCGTCGCTGCTTGTGAACAAATTGTTGGGTGCCTCGTCGTTGGCCACGAAAATGTCGGGCCAATAGTCACCAGTCAAATCCGTAATGGCAACTCCCAGCGATTTCGTGACCCTAGGGCCGGCGTGCAACCCCAGTTCGAGACTTGCTTCACGGAATCGTCCATCGCCTTCGTTCACAAACGCAGCGTTCGGGAGTCCATCGAACACTTCTGGACCACACATCCCAACCACTCCATCCTTCTCTCGGCGGCACTCAACCGGGTCATTAATGTCAGAGTTAACATAGTTACAAACAAACAGATCCAGATCACCGTCCCGGTCCCAATCCCCCCAGGCGGCTGACGTGCTCCAAAACGGAGAGTCCGATTCAGACTCTTCGGTAACATCAACAAATGTGCCATCGCCCTGGTTCTTAAAGAGCCGATTGCTGCCAAATCGGGTCAGGTAGATGTCGTCGAACCCGTCATTGTCGAAGTCGCCGACGGCAATCCCCTGCCCGTAGCCTGTACCGGAATCAAGCCGTGCGGCTTCTGTGACATCCTGGAACTCGACCGCACCGACGTTTCGAAACAGTCGATCGGAGAGTTCCGGTGATGGAGTCTGTCCCATCGGATCGCACCCTTGCGCGAACACTGCATCCGGGTAGTGATCTGCGTCGATATCCAGCCAGGTTCCGCCTGCACCACCGGTGGTCTCCAGCATCAGATGTCGCCCGCGCGACCAGCGGTCGTAACGAAACTGCAGACCCAAATTCTGATGGACCTCCGTGAAAACTGGAAACTCGATCTCAGGACTGTTCGGGGAGTCCGTTTTCCGGCTGAATACGAAGGCGCCCCCTGACGACGGAGTCTCCGGGACGTTTGCGGATTGAGTACTGTCGATAACCGGGCGGCGCACCACGGCAAAGGCACAAACGAGTCCCAGAGACGAAACCACGAGCAAAGAATTCAGGATGGAGCGTCGACGCGACAGCATAGGCCTACCACATACGGGAACATGAGATCGCTTCCTGAGGCCTCCGAATACTCAGTTATCGTGAAGGATCATCGTGCTTTGAGCGGAATCTGTCGATTCGGTTTCGACCACCGTCACCACCCGGTTTGGAGCGCCGACAGCGACCGTTTGGAGTTTCCCGCTCGGCCAATGGATTTCGAGAGTCACCGGGCTGTCGTCATCCCCCAGTCCAAAAATCAAAACCGGCTCCTGTGTGGAGCAATAGCTGGTTCCACCCGGAATCTGAGCGACGAGTTGCTGTTTGGGCTGAGTCAACACAACTTCAGATCCAATGCCGCAGCGGTTCGAGGCTGTTCCAATCAGACGCAGCTTCAGCCAGTTGCCCCGCTCGGAATCGTTGCGCAGCAGGGACGTGCGGGCCAGGTGATGTCCAACCAACAAGTCGAAATCGCCATCACAGTCAAAGTCACCGGTGGATACCCCACGTCCGACGAACAGTTTTTCAAAGTACGCCCCACCCTGCGATTCTGAGTCGCTCCACCTGCCATCAGCGATGGAGAGCAATTGTGGTCGCATGTGATACGGTTCCCCCAAGTCTTCGTTGTTATGCACATTCCCGTTGGCGGTGAACAGGTCCTGGTTGCCGTCCTGATTGAAATCCTGCATCACGATACCCCAGCCAAGCAGTTCGTATGTGGCGTCGGTGAGGCCTGTCGCGCGGGATGCATCCACAAAGCCACCACCCCCCGGCTGATTCGAGTACAGCGTGTTCGTCTGCTTGCTGAAGTGCGAGAGGCACACGTCCTGCATGCCATTTCGGTCAAAGTCGCCGAAAGCAACTCCCATACTTGCCTGAGTTTCTCCATCCCGGCCGAAGGCGCAGCCCATCACGTTCCCGAGTTCCTGGAACGAGGACCCGTCCTGCCCCACGAATAATGTGTTCGCGGTCTCATCATTGGCAACAAAGATGTCCGGCCACCTGTCACCGGTCAGTTCGGCAATGACAACTCCCAGAGACTTCGTGACTTTCGGGCCTGCCTGCAGCCCCAGTTCCTCACCGGCTTCACGGAATTGGCCGTTTCCTTCGTTCAGGAACGCGGCGTTCGGAATTCCATTGAATTGTGCCGGGCTGCACATTCCGGGCACTCCGTCTACCTTGCGACGGCATTCGACAGGGTGATGAACATCAAAATCGACATAGTTGCAAACAAACAAGTCCAGATCGCCGTCCAAATCCCAGTCAGCCCAGGCCGCTGAGGCGCTCCAATAGGGAGAGTCCACGTCTGCTGCGTCCGTAATATCAACAAAGGTCCCGTCGCCGAGATTCTCGAGCAGTCGATTGCTACCCAGACGGGTCAGGTAAATGTCGTCGAAACCATCATTATTGAAGTCGCCGATGGCGACACCTTGGCCGTAGCCCGAGCCCGATTCAAGCCGCGCCACGTCGGTGATATCCGCAAACTCTTCGGCATCTACATTGCGAAACAATCGATCGGAAAGTTCGGGTGATGGAGTTTCTGCCGTCGGATCGCACCCCTGGGCAAACACGGCATCCAGGTAGCCGTCTGAGTCAACATCCAGCCAGGTGCCACCCGCTCCTGCCGTGGCTTCTACCATCAGCTTCAGCCCTCGGACCCAGCCGTCGTATTGGTACAGCAAGCCCATTTGCTCATGTACATCTGTGAATTTGGGAAAAGCAACCTTAGATACGTGCCGTTCGACCGTCTCTTTGAACGCGAACGCCCCCGGAGACGCCGTGATCTGCTCAGCAACAGCAGGTGGGCTGTCTACCGTGTTATCTGCAGCCGGGCGTATGGTGAAGGCAAACGCCCCCCCCAATCCCAGAAGAAGAACCAACAGGAACCGGATCAGGAATGGGTGTGTGAATGACGACATGGCCGTCCCGAGTGGATAGAAAACTACAGATCAGATCACTGCCTGGAGTGTGGCATTGAAGGGCGAGACAGGAGGCTTCTCAATTACGACCGTACCGGTTCTCCGTCAGCCATGAATTTCTCCGTCAGCCATGAATTTCGGGATGGCTCAATGCTCATTTGTCACGAACGAGATTCCGAGACGTCAGCTACATACGGAAAACGCATGCAGTCTGTGAAGTGAATCTCGCCCCTCGAAACCGACGCGCGTCACAACTGCGACTGCAACAAAAAAAAGCAGCAGGCAACACACGTTGCCTGCTGCTCAATCATGACATCACGATCGACTCACATCAGAACGAGCCAACGGTCTCTCCGCCAGCTCTGGTCGCGAGCGGGAACTGAACCTGATTGCGATCAATATTCTCGTTGATGAACTTCACAGTACCGTCGCTCATGAGAGCGTGGGCTCCGCCGGTGTGGATACTTCCCATTTTCGGGCCCCTGTTGACGTCGTTTCTGGCATTCGAATAGGTGTTGATTCGATTGGCAAGACTTGTCACAGACGCACTGGGACTGGCCCATGCGTTCTGGCGGTGTGCCACGGAAACATCCGGTCGCTCACGATTGTTGCGACCAGTTCCACCAATCCAGGGATGTGCTTCAGCGATAGCGATCGTGTTCGACGTACCGTCCGTAATCTGTGCCAGCTTGGACGATGTGGACATGCCAAACACACCTACTTCATGGAGTCTGCCCGCCTGCCGAGCGTATCGCCAATCCGTCCAGGTGCCCGGACCATCAAGCCGGCGGCCGTTACGCCACATGCTTGAGTGATGGTTGCCCCGACCAGTGATGATTCCCACGTTGCCCCGGTAGTCAGTTCGGGCCATGGTCCTTTGTGTACCGTTTTCTACGCTGATCCGTGCGGCGTTGTTGGCCGGCATGGGATTACTTGGGCACAGAAATCCAGTGATGACTGTGTTTGCCAGTGTCTGCCATGGATTGGCTGCCAGCGCGTTGAGATTATTCGTCTCGGTCCACTTCGCAAACAATGGTCCCTGATCCAGGTATGGAAGGGATGCCTGGAACAGAGATGTGGGGCGACTTGATCTCGCGCGTCCACCCGCGCCACCGCGGGCTGCGAAGGCGGGTTCCCAGTTCAGCGGGAAGTACTCGCTGTAGACATCCGCATAATTGTGGATGGCCAACCCCAATTGCTTCATATTGTTCTTGCACTGAGACCGGCGTGCGGCCTCTCGGGCCTGCTGAACGGCAGGCAGGAGCAGCGCGATCAGAATCGCGATTATCGCGATCACGACCAGCAGCTCGATGAGCGTGAATGCTCGACGCTTCACATTACGTACCATCAGCGAACCTCCTTAAAAAGAATAGAACAGAGAACGTCTGATTGCGGCCACAACGAAACCGTGCCGCTTCGTTTTTGAAAGGAAGAATCTGCAGGGTGTGACACCTACTCAATCTCGATATCGATGGTGTTTTCGCCTTCGACGACTGTAAATTCCTTAGGCGAAGTTTCATATGCAGTCCAGGTTTCCGGAAATGACGCTTCCATCGCCATGGGATCGGACGTGTCGATGTCATCTTCTGCGACGTCTACATCACCAACTGGACCGTCATCCGCTGAACCCGTATCAGCTGATCCCGTATCAGCTGATCCAAGGGCAGCCATTGCCAGAACGATTTTATAAGTTCCCGCGGGCACGACTGTTTCGTACATTCCCTGCGCATCAGTATCAGCCCCGCCTTCGCCGCCCGACGCGGCAGCAAAAGTGATTGACACATTCGCGAGCGGCTCGCCACCTTTTGTCAGTTTACCTTTGACCGAGTGTGTCACAGGTCCCGTGTCGCCGCCGCCACAGCCGATGAGACCAACGCCAGCAATAAGTACCAAGACAACAGTCTTCGAGAAATACGCGTGCATGCGAGAATGAACTCCAGAGATTCATCTTGAGAGCAAACGTCAGAACTAAAGGACCCCTTAATATAGAAGTTCTCTGTTTGACCTGTCAACGATGTGAATGAGATTTGTGAGGAAAAAGCGGGAACGTGCTCTGCAATCAACATCTCGTTATGGCCAGACGTACCGTATGGCCAGACGTGCCGTTCCTGGCAACGCCGCGTGTCAATTCATGGTCCTCTCGCCCAGGTACTCAGCATCACGGTCACCCGAAAGTCGTGCGAATTTGACCATTTGCCCGGGGAGATCGGGAACAGTCAGCCAGTCCTTTGATTCGAGCAGTGAGTTCAGCGCGTCCTCGATGTGTTTTCCTTCGGTCGATTGCCGTGACAATCTCGTTGCGTTGTCCTGATCACCACGTCGGCGAAGCAGTCCAGCAAGAATCTTCTGGCTGCGCCAGCCCAGCGGATACAACTCGAGTGACTTGTTGACGGCTGAAACTGCCAGCTCGATTTCATCCCGATCTTCATGCACAGAGGCTTTGAAACGCCAGAATCGTGGATCCTGCAACGCGGATTCCGGAGCTGTCTCCAGCAATGACGCCGCCAACTCGACCTCGTAGTCAATCAAGGCCACCTCAATGCGGTACGCAAGTAAATCACGATTCTCTGGAAAGCGGGCCACCGCCTGTGCCAGGTGCTCTCGGGGTTCCTGACGATTGGCGCGGCGCTGTTCGTTGGCGTAAATGGCCTGCGCAACGATGAGGCTTTCCAGCTCTGGCTCCTCGATCTTCCATCTTGTGACTGTGGCGTATCCCGAACTCGGAAGTAGCTGGTCAAGTTGAAAAAGTACTGGCCATGCTTCTTTCGGTTCGGCGCGGCTGGCAATCGCACCACGAATCACCTCGCGAAGCTTCTCGTGCTGCAGCGTAGTTGAATAAATGTGGATGAGTCGCAGTTGCGCCGGTGTGGCGGCGGGATCAATATTGAGGATGCGCTGGCAGGCAACTTCAGCTTGCGAAGGTCGATTCAACTGCAGGAGAAGAATGTCGATTTGCGCCGTTCGACCGGCCAGCATAAACTCGTCGTCGTCAGGAATTCTTTCGAGAAACCTGACAGCCTCCTCCAGTTGACCGGTCTGTTCACTCGCCAAAGCACGGAACACCAGTGCCTGACCGTGACGTGACTGCCACCAGAGCCACCGGTCTGCCGCTTCCTGCAGGACTTGCCAGTCACCGTCCTGCTGAGCCGCACGGCAGTCCAGCAGACACTGTGCTACAGCAGAATCTCGCATTCGGTTCCAGCAGGGGACTGCTGCAATGACGACGAACAGAACGGTGACGCTACACACCCAGCGGGTCACTTTTCCGAACCGCGCATCAGGTATCCGCGTTTTTTCTTCGGGGTCGTCTTTTGCAGGCGTTCCGCCAGGCTCTGATTGAGGACTCGTGGGCGGCATGGGATTGTCTGTCGACATGGATCGGATTCCGCGTGACGCGAGTACGCTGGAAGTCAGTCTCCTGCTGAAACTGATTCGGTTGCAGGCTGGTTGGCTGCCGGAAGCAATCGACCACGAATCGTGGTCAGCGGCTGCTGACGTTCGGCCTGCGTCATGTAGAACTGGTAGCCAAATTCGCTCAAGTGAACATCGAGCATCCGCTCGACTGCCATCAGTGCAAACTGTCGATTCAGCAGATACGGATCGTCGAGTTGCTCAATGATTTGCGGTAACGCCCACCGCGCGTTCTGGCGGCCTGCCGCATCGGCGGCAACCAGGCGTACGGGTTCGTGTGCGTGAGTCAGCCAGTTCTGGCCAGTGGGGGCAGTCCGATCCGGATAGGACTGCGCAATTCGCGATTCCCTGAACTTGCTGCCATACCATTCGCTCAAAGCCTGCAGCGTCCAGTCAATCGGCTCGTCGAGATGGCACAGGTTGCAGGCGTTGGGATGTCCCGCCTCGATCATTTCGGGCATTGTGGGCGAATGGATCATGTGTGTGCGTACAACGTCCTGCATACCTTCATTCAGTTTCGGCATGTGGCAGTTGACGCAACTGTCGCCGGTTGAGCCGGCTGCGTGGTGCGTATGAGCGAGTCGCTGATCGGGCTGAACGAACTGCTGGTGACACTTCAGACAGACAGCATCGTCCTGGGAGAGCGAGCGAGTCCAGCTCGGTCCAATGCCCTGGTGTGGATTGTGACATTCCACGCAAGTGAGCTGGGAATAGCAAGATCCGCGCGCCGCATCTGAGAATTCAGTCGAATTCCATGTCGCCATGCCACCTGCGAATTGCGTACGGGTCCCCTGGTGGCAGCGAGAGCAGACCCAGTTGACGTTGGGTGTCGTGCGACCGGAAGCAGCCGAAGCGTCGTCGGTGGCTACATAAAGATGCTCGCCACCCGGCAGAAAAGAGGGCCGTTTGGATTTCTTCGTCGCGTGATCGCGACAACCCAGATGACAGGCTTCACAACTGATGCCGTGCGTCACTGCCCGCTCAGAAACCGGTCGCATGCGCAGTTGTTGTCTGACTGTTTGCATCTGCGACGGAACGGGCTCTGTCGACTCCACGCGCGACATCAGGTCAGGGTACTGCTTTCCCAGATAATCACTGACGGACAGCATTGTTAAGACTGGTGCGTGACGACCAATCAGCGGCGGATTCCGCAAAATCACGTCGGCCAGGGGCTGCGATGTGTGACAGTGACTGCAGCTCTCAGCATAGTTCAGGTCTATCTTTTCGTTGTGCCCGGGATACTGTGTTTCGAGCGGATTCCACCGTCCGCCTTCATCCGGGAGTTCCACTTCGATGTGTACGACGGGCACCCACATCCGACGGTCGAGCCAGTAGCCAAATGGCAGGAGGTACTCCATGTCGCGGGAGCGGTACGCAGCCGACGGAGTGCCCTCCGCAAGGACGCCAATGTAATACTGGAAGAAGCGTGAACCGAGGGTCTGATGAATCTCGAACAGCATCGCGTGACCATCATCGTCGCGGGTGACACGCATCAGGTATCGTCCCCCATCACGGATGAACTCCCCGCGTGAACCTTGATAGACAATCGAGCCGCCGCCGCTGAAATCTCCCTTGACGGTCTGTGCAGTCGCGACCGCATTCATCCAACGATGCGAATGAGTCTTCCAGTCGTTGTATTGCTCTTTGTGACATGTGCTGCAGGTCTCAGGACCGACGTAGTCGTCTCGGTAAATGTTGCTGGTATGCGAAGTCGCCTGGAATCCGGGCCAATCGCTCGGCACGACTTCCCAGTCAAAAATCAGGTTTTCCGCCACGTGGCGAACCGTTTCGTGCTGCTCCGGCGGCCCTGCGGCGGGGTGCGGATCGATGGGATCACTCCGAGTCGCTGGACCACCTCTCATGAGAATCGCAGCCACAACGCACGCCCCCACGACCAGCATCGTGACGACAATCCGGCGGCTACCGGATGAGTTTTCAGGAGCCGGGCGGCTGGGAGAAGTCATTGGCTTTGGGTATCAGGCTAGAGGTCAGGTAGCACTCAGCATCAATCAGGCGAGGGTTCACCAGCGAACCGTAACCGATCCTTGAGACTCCGGTTTTCAACGTCTCGCGACGTCGGTTCAAGTCGCTTTCATTCTGCCGCAATCCGGATGTTGAACACCAACGTGCGGCGGATTACCGCATCGCTTGCCTAATCTGGTTGAGTGGTTCCCGGCGTTCAGCCTGACTCATATAGAAGCGATAACCGAAGTCGCTCAATTTGATGTCCAGCATACGCTCGACCGCCATCAATGCGAACTGGCGATTCAACAGATAGGGGTCGTCCAACTGATCAATGATCTCGGGCAAAGCCCACCGAGCGTTCTGGCGACTCGCCGTATCGGTTGCGACGAGACGTCCTGCCTCGAGTTCGTGAGTCAGCCACACTCGTCCGCCAGGCGCATCACGATCTGGATAGTTCC
>CAYSJO010000785.1:0-8326 GCA_964431285.1 uncultured Planctomycetaceae bacterium | reverse complement strand
GCCTCTTCCTTGAATTCCTGCGTGTACTGCCGACGCGCCTTTCCGGACTCTTCGTTTCGCCTCTTGGACATCGGATGACTCTCCTTCATCCGTCCAATTTAAGAATCTCGACTGTCCGAAAAATACGAAGCACCTCAGGTTATGTTCGCCGCCGTATCAGTGCGGGTCGTGTATGCCGTGCAGTTTCTACGATCACCTCTGGCCGGAGTCACGCAGGCAGATCAACGCTACTGCCTCGATTGGGCGCTGAAGATTGCTGCGGGCGACTGGCTGGGAACGGAAGTCTTTGAGCAGGGACCGTTGTATCCATACCTCCTGGGGACATTCTTCTCACTGGTAAGTACCAGTGTCGTACTCGTCCTGATCATACAACTCCTTCTCGGAGCCCTTGGCTGCTGGTTGATCTTTCGCTGTGCGGAAGAGTTGTTTGATCGACCCACCGCGGTCGTTGCCGGCCTGCTGCAGGCCACGTATGGACCAGGGGTGTATTACGAATCCCTGGTGATGAAGTCGTTCCTGTCACCGTTACTGACCATCGTCGCTCTGTATGGCCTGTTGCGCTTTGCGAGTCATCACCGAACCGCATGGCTGTACGTGTCTGGCGCGGCCGTCGGCCTGGCCTGCCTGATTCGAGAGAATCACCTGCTGTTGTTGATTCCGATGGCCGTGTGGCTGTCGTTCCAGCGACGCGATGACGAGGCTGCAGGTACTGCAACGGCTCCGCGATTACTCCAGCGCAGCGTCCCGATACTCCATATGTCGCTGGCCGCGATATTGATGCTGTTACCATCCACCGTTCGCAACTTTGTGGTGTCCGGAGAAGTGGTTGCCGTAACGGCTGGTGGTGGTGAAGTCTTCTACATGGCTCACGGGCCATATGCGAAAGGATTCTATTCAGCGCCTCCATTCGTTACGGCAAATCCATTTCTCGAACACGAGGACTTTCGGCGCGAGGCGGCACGACGTACTGATGTTGATCTGACACGCAGCGAATCCTCCCGGTACTGGTTCAACCAGGGGCTGAAGTCAATTGTCGCTGATCCCACGCGGATACTACGACTAACCATTGAGAAGGCACGGATTTTTTTCAACGACTTCGAAGTGCCGGATGGCGAGAATTACGTCGTCGCAAGTCGATTTGTCGCATTACTGAAAGCGCTGCCAACATTCGGCTGGATTGGTGGACTGGCACTGATTGGGGCTGTCATCACAGTGTTTCGTGCCCGGCAGGGCTGGATCGTGATCGGACTGGCCGCAATGCATGTTGTGTCTGTGCTGCTGCTGTACAACTTCGCCCGCTTCAGATTGGGCATGATGCCAATGTGCATCCTTTCAGCGGCCGTCGGCATTGTCTGTCTGGTGAGCATGCTGCGGCAGGCGTCGCTAAGAAGACAGTTCGTTGCGGTTGTCGGCGCGGGAGTTGCGATCACAGTCAGCATTGGAATGTTTCGCCCGCCTCTGGAAGGGCTGCCGCCGGGACGTCGTGCCGGCACGGCGCTGAAAACGGCGGAGCTTGCATTGATCTCCGGCGATGATGATCTTGCCCTGAAGCACTATCAGCAGATTCAGGACATTTATCGCGATTACGATCCCAACGTTCCGAAGATCGCACGGCTGCTCACGAAAGCTCATCTCGGAATTGCAACGATTTACCAGCGTCAACAGCGTCTCGACCAGTCCGCCATTCATCTGCAGATCGCACATGATCTTCCAAGTCGTAAGGATGCGCGTGTCGCGGTCCTTTCTACCTGGGTCAATGTGCTGGAGACAGCGATCGAAAGGAATCTGAACATTGACGTGGCAGATAAAGGCGCCGCGCTGATTGCCGCGCGATCAGAACTGGGCGAGTTGCGCGACGATTAGAGAAATTCCAGTGCCGCTCGTTGTTCTGGCATCGACGCGTGTCATGCAGATGACGGGAATCAGCCGAGAGATACCGTCAATCACACCCGTTCCAACGGGCTCACGCTGCATCGGCGTGGATCCGCGAACGGATATATGTCACAGTGCGCATGTTGCCGCCGACGTTCCACGTCGGCAAATACCCCCGAATGTGATCTTCCCTGTGACAGCCAGGTAAAGCCCATGTTGACGATTTCCGGTACCAGCCGCCGACTATGTGACGGTGTTTCCCGCCGAGACGTGCTGCGTATTGGTGCACTCGGTATGGGCGGTTTGTCTCTGCCGGGACTGCTGCGAGCCGAGCAGACAGCTGGCGTCGGTCGGTCGCACAAGTCCGTAATCATGATCTACATGGTCGGCGCTCCGCCGCATCAGGACATGTACGATCTGAAAATGGACGCTCCGTCTGAAATCCGCGGCGAATTCACACCAATCGACACAAGTGCCCCCGGCATCCAGATTTGCGAGCACATGCCGGGTATGGCCGCTGTCATGGACAAGTGCGTCCCGCTCCGCAGCGTGTATGGATCGCCCAGTGGATCGCACGACTCATTCATCTGTTACACCGGCCGGTCTGTCCGGAATCAGCCTCTTGGCGGATGGCCGGCGATTGGACCGGTCGTTTCCAAGGTTCAGGGACCGACGAACCGGTCTGTGCCGCCATTCGTTGGCCTCGCTCCCGATGCCGGTCACCCGCCGTACGGATCGCCTGGGCATCCCGGATACCTGGGAATCGGACATGCCGCCTTCCGTCCATCCGGTCCCGCTCGAGACGACATGGTGCTGAAGGGCATTTCAGAAGATCGACTCAACGATCGCCGCAGCCTGCTCAAGGCGGTGGACCGCATCCGCCGCGACGCCGATGCCAGCGGCACGTTTGATGGCCTGGACATGATCAACCAGCAGGCTCTTAACATCCTGACATCCAGCCGACTCGCCGATGCACTGGATCTGTCCCGCGAAGACCCGAAAGTCCGTGAGCGATACGGCAAGGGCAGTCCCGATCGGTACGGTGACGGAGCGCCGCGGAACCTCGAACACTTTTTGATGGCCCGCCGGCTGGTCGAAGCCGGGGCTCGCGTTGTGACACTGAATTTCGGACGCTGGGACTTCCACAGCAAGAACTTCAGCGAAGCGAAGAACACTCATCTGCCATGGTTCGATCAGGGGCTGTCTGCCTTGATCGCGGACATCTACGAACGCGGCATGGAGAACGACGTTGCTGTCGTTGCCTGGGGCGAATTCGGCCGCACACCGCGCATCAACCCGAACGCTGGCCGAGACCACTGGCCGCAGGTGGGTGGTGGAGTCATCGCTGGTGGCGGATTCCGCACCGGTCAGGTCATCGGATCCACTGACCGCCTCGGAGCGAAGGTTGCCGATCGACCTGTGCACTTTGGCGAAGTGCATGCCTCACTGCACCGCTTCCTCGGAATTGATTCCGAGACGAAACTCAACGACCTCGCAGGTCGCCCGCAGTACATCGTCGAACACTCACCGATGCCCGAACTGTTCTGAGTAAACGTGATCGGGACCGCGTTACGGCGTCTTAGCAGGCGAGGTTGTGGATTCTGCCCGACCAGACAGGGACGAGCAGGAATGCCCATTTACAATCAGCGGTCGGTTTTCATCTGCCGGTCCCGTCCAACTACTCGGCTTCGACAAACCGCGGCAGCTTGAGTGGCCCGGTTCTTGCGTGCACGAAGGCACCGGCGGGTCTGGTCTCGGTCGTGTAGAGAGACGCCCGTGTCTTGTGGAACGATCAACACCGGGATCGTCCCGCACTTAAGCGTCAGCCTCAGCAGTTTCGATTCGTTGAGTGTCGTTGGCAGCTGGGTCGCCTCGACGGGCGAGTTTCCCGCATCGAAAAAGTAAGTCTCCGCGCGGTGTGGATACCAGATCTCCGGTTCGACCTCACGAAGATCAGTCGCCAGAGCGACAGCACCCAGTTTCCATTGGTGCCCCGGCATGTGATATTCCTCGGCACGAACCGGCAGACAGTTCCGCTCGGATGCGAGCCAAATCCACTTTCTTGACCGGCGCTTACCGAGATTCCCGTCCCTGCTGTTGTCGATCTGAATCTTCCAGCAATGCAGATCGCTGACTCGTTCATTGCCGACGATCCTGATCTTCACGCTGTAAGCCGGCAATTCGTCTCAGACATTCGACAAGTATCTGGAAAGGCGAGTTCCAAACCAGTTGGCCGAGACGTCCCAGAACACCGAGTGCGGTTGCTCGCCAACGGATCGGCTGACGTGAAAACCATAGGCGTGTTCCGCTTTCAGTTTGCCTGTTTCTTCACGGTCGGTCTCGAACAGCTGGCTGATCCATTCGCCGTCGTAACGACAGGTGGTGCGTTGGTGAATTTCCCGGTCACCGAAGACCGGGAACCTCCCCTGCGGGAGATCGACTTCCAGCCACCCCATCCCATTACATCGAATTGAGTGCCGGTGCTCTTCGTAGGACAGCGGTTTCGAGCCACGATCACGAGGCAACCTTGTGCGTTTCCAGTGAGTTCGAACTTCAATCGGGTCATACAATCGCTCGTTTTCATGCAGCACTGCCAGTACCTGATCGAGTGATGGAGTGTCTCCGGAAAGTTCTTTGGGGTGTAGCGGGCTTTCGATCAGCCAGCCATCTTTACCGGTTCGAAAGTGCAATTCGCGAGATGGGTCGATTTCCTCCTGCTGTTCGGCCACGAGTTGCTTCGGCGTCAACATTCCCACCAGCAGCACACCAACAAGACATGTACGAGCCCCTCCAGATCGCCGACTCACAATAGATGAATACGAGACGCTGTCAGGGCCTGGTTCGAGCATTGAAAATCTCCGCCGCAAGCGTGAATACCTGGTTGCCGAAGCACAGAGTAGGACCTTCCGCCGCACGACTCCGAACGAAGAGCCACTCATCATCCGCTCGAATAGTCGCGCTCAACCAGTTGTATCGCCTGTCGTGCAAGTCGGCGGACGTGCATCTGTTTGAAGGACGAGTGCAGCATGCGGTTCACCGCTGCCAGCAGCACGGCGGCACATTCGTCTGATGCCGACTCAAGTTCGTCGAATACTGCGAACGGCGTCTTCAGTGCGTGAGCGGCAAAGATCGGGTCGCGGAAGCCGTGATCCAGAACCTGATCGATGACCGCCGTTCTGAATGCCGCGACGTCGTCGACCTGCCACTCTGACTGATCGATGTACTTCCGATTGCGGCCGATGAAGAGCGCCATCTGAAGAAGTCCGGCGCCCCACAACTGCGGGTAGCGACCGCACAGATGTCGCACGGCGTTCGCGTGAGTGACTCCGTGCGAAACACTCAGCCAACTCACATTGTCGCCGACCGGACGGTCCCAGCGTTGATCGTATGTCGCGTCGTAATGCAGCAGGTTGTTACCCAGTCCAATCAACATGGCGCTGTAGACCGCTTCTGGTGAGTGATCCTGCAGGGCGTCGCTGGTTCGCTGCAGAGCTTCTTTTGTCGAAGCAGGAAAGAAGCTGGCGGAATCGAGCGGCTCACTTGCGCCCGACTTCAACTCTGGCAGGCCGGCCAGCGCGGGGCCATACGCCGAGAATTCCGGAATCAGGTCCTCGCGCGTGGCAAAACAGAAACTGCGGACACAGGCGAGAATCAGCGCCGGTTCAACCGTCTGGCTCAGGTGTTCGCAGAGCTGGCTCGACTTCAGCACATAGATCGGCCCGTGGCCGAATTCGATGAAGTGGGCCAGCGCCGCGGTCGCCAGTGTTTCTTCGAGGTCGCTCCAGCCGAGTCCGTCGACGATCGCCCGCTTGGCGAGAGCCTCGGCCCTTGGCCGATCTTCTTCTTCGATCGCCTGCAGGAGAGCGGCGTGACTGTACGTCGCGCCCGCTGCATCCGGAAAGGCATAGTGCGGGTGCCGAATCGTGTCGAAAGCCATGTGATCGACAGGCTCGGCCAGGCAGATCAGTTGACGTTCCCAGTCACCGTCCAGTTCCGTAGCCAGTGTCAACCAGTCTGCCGCCGCCGCAAAGGCGTGCGTCGTGCCGAATTCGAATCTGTCGTACGTCGATGTGGTCGCAAACCGCACGGCCGACAGCGGATCGATCCCGCTGAGTTTCAGTCGAGTGATCTCGCGGCAGATGCGACCATAGTCGCGTCGCTCCATCGCGCCAGTCAGGCCGCGCAGGATCTTTGCTTCAACTTCTTCGATAGGCGGGTCCGTCAGGTCGACCCACACGAAACCGTCATCGACCCGTGCGGGATACGAACGCACGTGATCACCACCCAGAACACACTCGCCGTCGTGAAGTCGGAATTTCCAGTTGTGCCAGTTGCAGGTCAGGACGCAATCGTCATCCACTGAACCTTCCGCGAGCGGATAACCCTCATGCGGACAGTGATTGTCAATTGCGAAGACGTCACCGTTGGCCTTGAAGACGGCCAGTTGTCGCGACCCGGTACGGACAACTCGTGGTTTGGCTTCGACATCGGCAACGGAGACGAGGCGTTCCTAGGACATGCTGGCCCCCAAATCAATTGGTACTGAAACGGGCAATTCGAGAAGATGCGCAGCATGGATCGTCTCAACCCCGACTGCCACGATCCAGGTAACTGACGTGTGTTAGATCCAGAGAAGGCACGCAAGCCAATGCGACTGGTTGAGGAACTTGAATCACTGATCGATGCACTCGATGCAGCGGGTGTGAATTACGCGGTGTGCGGCGGGCTCGCTCTTGCCGTCCATGGGCACGCCCGGGCAACCGAGGGCACGCCCGGGCAACCGAGGGCATCGATCTTCTGATCCGGGAAGAGTCGCTTCCCAACGCGATTCGAAGCGGCTGGACGCCATCTGGCGACGCCTTCGATCAGTGGACGAACTCATGAGACGTGCGCGTACCTGTCGCGGTTCAAACCGCTGGCCGATACCAGCACATCCACGAGTCCGGAGACATCAGACGACGGCGACTTTGACGCAGTTGATCGGGGGGAGTGAGTCGAACAGGCAGGTCCATCCCTCGCCACCATCACGGCCGATCCACAGTCGCCCTGTGGTTGTTCCAAAGTACAGAGACGGCGACTTAAGCGGGTCGATCGTCATGGCATCGCGCAGAACGGTGAAGTAGCTGTCCTTCTTCGGAAACCCTTTCGCCAGTCGTTTCCATTTGCCGCCGCGATTCTGACTTCGCCAGACGGCGGGTTTGCTGTCGGGGCACGTGCGGGTCGACGGATCGAGCGGCACGACGTAGATCGTGTCCGGGTCGTGTGGATGGACGACGATCGGGAAGCCGAAGTCGGATGGCAGACCATCGGCGATGGAATGCCAGGTATGTCCATGATCATCGCTGCGCAGGACACCGATTCCCGGCTGGTCTGGCCAGCCGCCGTGATTCTGCATGTAAAGTCGTCCCGGCACATCCGGATGCGACGTAATCTTGTGGACGCACTAGCCGAACTCGGGACTGGGGTCTGGAACGAATCCAGCACCGATTCCGTTGTTCGACGCATTAAATGTTTCGCCGCCATCCTCGCTCAGATAGTGGCCCCCGGTGGAAATGCCCAGATGAATGTGGTTTCCATCCCGCACGATCGTGTGCATGCAGAGCCCACCGTTACCGGGCTGCCAGTGTTTCGTGTGCTCATGGTTGCTGATGCCAGGAACCATCTCCCAGGAATTCCCATTGTCGCCGCTGCAGAACAATGAGGCGGGCTCGACTCCACACAACAACTCGCGTTTGTTCTTGCCAGGTTCGATCGACCAGATGTTTGCCAGCGCACGACCGTCTGCTTTCGGAAACGCCGGTGCCGATTTTGTCTCCCGGAACTTCTTGCCGAGATCCGTCGAAACCATGATCTTCATGCCGAAAAACGCATGGCAACTGGACGCGAAAATGCGAGGCGTCCCGCGCGTGTCGATCAACGTCGAGTAGACAGCGACGCCCGGTCCAAATGGACCACGCAGTTCGAAGCGGCGGCGTGACTTCGCGGATTCAGCAACGAACAGTCCCTTTTTCGTTCCGATGCAGAGTACGACACGTTCGGCCATGATCAGCCTCCTGAAACTGCGGGCATGATGAAAAGTTCGTCGGTGGGTTTCAGTTTTGTATCAAGTTCGTCGGCCATGACGAGGTCGGTATTGATGAAGAGATGCATATGAGGTCGCAGTGCCCCGGTTTCATTACAGACGCATTGGTAGAGCGATGGATGACGTTGTTCGAGTTCCTCGAGCGCACCGCAGAGGTCTCCGCCGGAACACTCAAATCGAATGCCCCGCCACTCTCATGCCGCAGCATCGCGGGAATGTGAATCGTCACGGACACGGCACGCGTCTCTTTTTCCGGTGTGTCAGTCAGAGCCAGTGCCCAGTGATATCCGACGCGCCCCAAACGATCGAGTCTGATCAACCAGGCTTGGCGTGTTCCCGTTCGGCGCGGGTCTTCTGACCTCGCCGAAACCG
>CAYSJO010000784.1:0-2619 GCA_964431285.1 uncultured Planctomycetaceae bacterium | reverse complement strand
GCTCGAAGGGCATGGACAGCATGGGCTGGACAGGGACCTGCCTCGCAGACGGCCATCCCGGACATCGAACTCGGATTGACGCAGATGCGGTTGAGCGACGTCGGTTGGAAATCGCCCTGGCTGGGTGTCACGTTTTCGCCGCCAGGAGTCAAAATTACGAACAGCAGCGAAGTGGACCTCGCATACGGAACGCGGGGACCGTACAGCAACTGGGGAGGACCTTACGTGCTGTCGCCCGGTGAGACGCACGAGTATGAGATCGCCCATCCTTTGGGATTCCGACGCAGGATCGATGGCGAGTATGTTGAGTTCACTCTGGCCCCAGGATCACACTCAGAATTCCGAGCCCCGCAATCGGGAGGCCCACCGCGACTGTTCCGGGCTCGCGAAGATTTGAACACAACCGATCCAGAGGTTCCGGAGTCGCCCATGCGTGCAATCTCCGTCGACAAAACAACATCACTCACGAAATGAGTCGACGCACGGTTCGCTCATCCCGTTTGGTATCCACAGGAAAGTAAGCTTGTTCGCAGGTCCGATTTTTGCTCGTGAGGCTCTGACGCTGCCGCGGCAGTTTCGCCATTACCTGATTCGTTCAGGCTACATCGGGCTGCTGTTCGTCTTGATCTGGACGGCGGGCCAGACCACGTTTGGATTTCAGGACGTGCGCGGCATCTCGGCGATGGCGAGTTTCGGCAATCTGGTCTTCCAGATTCTTGGATTCGTGCAGCTCACGCTGGTGTTGTTCTTCTCACTGTTGTTCACGGCCGGGAACATCGCCCAGGAGAAAGACCGGCAGACGCTGATTCTGCTGCTGATGACCGATCTCTCGAACCATGAGATCGTTCTGGGAAAACTGCTGTCCAGCCTGTTGCAGGTCGGCACGCTGATCCTGACATCGGTGCCAGTGTTCATCTTTCTGCGAATGCTCGGCGGCGTTGGAACGGATCAGGTCCTGTGGCTGATCGCGCTGTGTGTTGTGACGGCAATGCTGTCCGGAAGCTGGGCCGCCATGGTGGCTCTGTGGCGGGAAAAGACGTTTCAAACTCTGTCGACCAGCGTTCTGGGAGTTGTCGTATTTCTAGGCCTGCTCGAAACGCTGATTGCCATCGTGCCGCCAGATTCTGCTGCCTCGGACTGGCTGGCCGTGTTCAGCCCGTATCGTGCATTGATTGGGATCATGTCGCCCCTGGCCGATGAGTCTGCCATCGGTGTCAGTGCCGTTTCCGCTCTGGATTCGATTGTCGCGCTGGGGCTGCTGGCGGCTGTCATGAGCGGAATCAGCATTCAGCGACTGCGCGTCTGGAATCCCTCTCGTTCCATCTTCATCCAGCCCGAAACAACGACCGACGACTCAGAGGGCGGAGAGACACGCCAGGTTGTGCGCCATCGCCGCATCTGGTCGAACCCGGTGATCTGGCGGGAGATTCGCACGCGCGCGTATGGACGGCGGATGATCGTCATCAAGCTGGCCTATCTGGTAATGGCCGCCTTCGTGTTTCAGCAGTCAATCATTGGCGGCAGCGACGGAGAACTTGTACTGGGAATGCTGTCGCGTCCCGCGTTCGCCTTCGTCGGACTGAGTATTCTGGGCCTGATGCTCATCAACGCTCAGGCTGTCACATGCATTACGAATGAACGTGATGCCAAAACACTCGACCTTCTGGTCGCCACCGATATCACCGCCAAGGAATTCGTTTACGGCAAGCTCGGGGGCGTTTTCTACAATACGGCCGAGCTGGCTTTGATCCCGTTGGGAATTGTGGGCTGGTTCGCGTTCCAGGTAGGAACCTCAGCCGAAGACTGCGTTTACCTTGCGTTCGGATTCCTGGTACTGGTCGCGTTTGCGGCCATGCTCGGACTGCATTCGGGACTCGGTCGAGAAAGCTCGCGTCAGGCGATTGCCAGCAGCATGGGCACAATTTTCTTTCTGTTTGTCGGCATCTTCATTCTGTTGATCCTGCTGGT
The DNA here is from genome assembly GCA_964431285.1 of uncultured Planctomycetaceae bacterium. Classification (GTDB taxonomy): domain Bacteria; phylum Planctomycetota; class Planctomycetia; order Planctomycetales; family Planctomycetaceae; genus CAUZFZ01. The sequence continues at coordinate 651 of CAYSJO010000784.1, read as the reverse complement.
CGAAACACGCGGATCATTTGCAAACCAGATTCAGGCCTTCCTGCTGTTCATTCTTGCGGGGGGACTGGGGCTGGTGCAGTTGCTGACGCATCACAACCCATCGCCTGCATTGCGACTGGCCGGTGGACTGCTGCCGTTGATCACATTTTATGCGATCACGACATTTCTACTTCAGGGAACACTGGGAGTCTGCCTGTCGGTCGCGGTCGCTTACGGGTTTACGACGTTAGCCATGTTGATTCCCGCGGTCAGCGAGTTTGACGTCGCACTCGGCCGCAGTACGGTAGATCAGGGATGAGTCAACGACACGGCAGGATGGACTCTTGACAGAACAACAGCCATCGCAACGACCAGTTCTGACAACCCGTGAGTGGCTGGCGCGATCCGCCACACTGACGGTCGTTCTGGAAGTGCTGACCTGTGTTTCACGGTTCGGTCTGGGGCTGCAATCGACACGAGACACAGCTTCCACAATCGGCGTGCTGACGTTCGGCATTCGAATTCACCACGGTTACATTGGACTAATCATGCTGCCGATCGCTGTCCGTTTGTGGCATCAGTCTCCGGCACGGGCACGTTATATTCTATTGATTGCGATCGCTCTGATTGCCAGTGATTTGATTCACCATTTTCTGGTGCTGTGGCCGATCA
>CAYSJO010000783.1:0-8942 GCA_964431285.1 uncultured Planctomycetaceae bacterium | reverse complement strand
CTCTTGATGAACACCAACTCCGGAATAAAATCCAGATGACCCCGAGATAATGTCCTGACAACTCCGGGATACCGGCCGGTTCGGGACATTATCTCGGAGTCACTCCGGAATAATTAATACGTTAGCAGCAACAGCAAGCGTCTTGACACACGTAATGCAGACCACGCAAACCCGGATGATCTACCATGGCCCGAAAAGTATTTGTCAGCTACTCGCACTCTCTCGACCAATCAGCGGCAGAGGCTTTTCGAAGCTTCTTCGCGGATGAGCATGATGCATTTATCGACAAGTCGATTCGCGAAGACGTCGGGGAACTGCAGAACGACTCGATCAAACGGAGACTTCGGCAACTGATCAAGGACAGTTCTGTGACCGTTGTGTTAATTGGCTCTCAGACTGGCGGGCGATGGTGGATTGACTGGAAAAGTTACAACAGCCTTCGCAAGGCTCAGCTACGCAAGAAAGCAGCTACAAAAACCGGGCTAACACCAGTGGATTAGAAACTCGCGAGGCTTTCCGAGCCGAGTTCTAATCTTTTGTTCGAGAAGCCAGGGTCCTGTGCTCGTGCTTTTTCCATGCGCGGTGTGCGCATTGTTGATGAATTGGACGGTGCAACGCTGGGTGGCAGGTCGGGATGATCAATTCGGGAAGCGGGCGCTCCGAATGAGCGGTCCTGTTCCACAAGCATGTTGCCATAGCGGTCGCGAAGACGAGCACGCATCCACAAAACCGCCGAACGGTCCGCCGAGTGAGACTTCGCATTCGCTCATCCCCGAGTTTGCGGAAGGACCTCACGGCCCAGGCTGAAAAGTACAAACCTGGGAAGTCTGTCACAGAACCCAGACCCCAGCTACGTTGTTTCTGGTCCGGTTACGATGGTCCGTTGTCCATTGGCTTCAGACAGCGGTCGATCTGGCGTACGGCCTGGCGGAGGCGTTGTTCGTTTTCGACGATCGCCAGACGCAAGTGGCCTTCGCCTTCGGGACCGAATCCACGGCCAGGACTAACGGCGACTCCGGCTTCATCGAGCAGTTTGATGGCGAAATCGATCGAGCCCATTTCTGACCACGGTTCAGGAATCTTCGTCCACACAAACATCGACGCGCGCGGTGCATCCACTGCCCAGCCGATCCGTTCCAGTGAAGTGCATAGTGCGTCGCGACGCTTCTGATATTCGGCGGCAACGCTTTCGCTCGCAGTATCGCAGTGACGCATGGCAATGCTCGCTGCGATCTGAGCCGCCTGAAAGATGCCGTAGTCGTAATAGCCTTTGATAGTGCCCAGGGCCCGGACCATCTCGGAGTTTCCGGCACAGAAGCCAATGCGCCAGCCAGCCATGCTGTAGCCTTTGCTCATCGTCGTAAACTCGACACCGACTTCGCTTGCCCCGGGAGTGGCGAGGAAACTTGGAGCGGTATAGTCGTCAAAGCAGATGTCGGCTTACGCAAAGTCGCTGACCACCATGAACTCGTACTTGCGGGCCAGCTTGACCAGCTCGGTATAAAAATCCTGTTCGACACATGTGGTTGTGGGGTTGTGGGGGAAATTGACGATGACCAGCTTCGGCTTCGGAAACAGGTGCTCGCAGGTGTACGCAATCTTGTCGAGAAACTGCTCGGGCTCACGACAATCCAGAGCGATCACGTTGCCGGCGGCCAGCACGACTGCGTAGACGTGAATCGGAAACGACGGAGACGGCACGATAGCCGCGTCGCCGGGTCCCATTAGAGCCAGGCACAGGTGACTGAATCCCTCTTTGGACCCCAGGCACGCGATGACCTCGTTGTCAGGATTGAGTCGAACGCCGTACTTCTTCCAGTAGCGCTTCGCGACTTCTTTGCGCAGATTTCCAATGCCGCTGGACACCGAATAGCGATGGTTCCGGGGATCGCGAACTGCTTCAGCCAACTTGTCCGAGATCATGGGATCGGGAGCATCCGTCGGGTTGCCCATACCCAGGTCGATGACATCGACGCCCGCGACTCGCTTCTCGTGCTTGAGCTTGTTGATCTTGCCGAACATATACGGCGGCAAACGCTTTAAACGGTCTGACACCGGGATGGAGAATGGTGCGTCCTCGAAATGGACTTCAGATTCACTGCGCATGACGTTGGCCTGAAAACAGCGGACTGGACCAGGTGTTGAGAAGTGCCGACACGGGCAGTCTTCCCCTGGTGCACGCGGATTCTAGCCAGCTTTGCATTCGGATTCAGGTCCAGTCTGATCCGTCTGGAACGCAGCGACGTGACGAACCTGCTATCGCGACTGATGCCTGAATCGATAGCTCGGACTCACTGATCGGTCGATTCTGAAACGCTCGTAGAGGACTTGCTTCCAGGCAGACGCCGACGAAACGCCGTCATCATTCGACCAACGAAAGGCGGGCCAGCAATGGCTGCGCCGCCCCACCAGGCAACCTGCACGGCCACGAACACGGAAGCTCCAACTGCCGATTTCTGCGCGACACTCAGTGGTAGAAAGGGAATGGCCAGCAGCGCGAACCATAAGACACAGGACAGTATCAGCAGCGCAATCCCCAGCCGCACACGAATAGTCGCGTGACTGGATACTGGATTGGAGTCCGTGGGGTCAGGTTGTGCTGCTTCCAGATTTGGCATTGCGTCGCAAGCGTACCGGGTAGAACTCGATGGGCAAGGGTGCGGGACGGCGCGCGGAGCGAGATGGCTGCTTTAGTGCGGCTTCACCACTCGATGGAATCTTGACTCCCGCACGCTGCGGATTGTTGGTGCGTTTGAAGGCCTTTCCAAAGTCACTTGAAGAATGCCATCTGTCCGAACCAGTGCCCGCGGCTCCCTGGCGAAACTGGACGTAGCGATGCAGGTCGGCACTGCCGGTCCAGTGTCCGTTCTGATGGTTGAAAGCAACCCAGTTCGAAGCCGGCAGGTAAGCGAGTGTTGCGACCATTCTGTTCTCGGGCCAATTCCACAGTGTGTAACGGCCATCCTGTGCCATCAAAACGTGGTTGTCGTCACCCGCCCATACGGCACCGCGATACCGAATTCGATTTTGTGTGGCGATGAATCGGTCGATGTCCTTGTGTTCCCACACAAGCTGCGGACCTTGCAAATCCCACACACGGTTTCGCAAGAGTAGATAACGTCCTGAAGGAGAAAACCGAAACGTCAACGCGTGTTGGTGGGTGTTGAGGTCAATCCTCAAAGACAACTGAATCTTGCCGGTACGTGTGTCACGAAGCTGAAGGACGTCCCTGTTTGCATCGCGATCCGTAACGAACAGATTTCCATCCGGTGAAATCGCACTGCGATAGATCGCATTGCGAAATGGCAGCGGAAATTCACTGGCTGGCTCGGTCATCGAGTCTGACCAGACGCGCACGCGTTTTGGGAACTCCCCGTCAACGACCGCCAGGAAGTTCCCACTCTGTGAAAGGGCGACTGCTTGCAGCTTGGTTTCTGAATCAGCACGTGACACATCGACTGTTCTTGAGACCGTTCCGTCTTCCGCCGTCCAGAAGCGGATGGAGTGTTGGTCATCCGAGACCGCCCACAGCAGGCCTCCGTCGTCCGTCCACCGGAGATGATGATATCCATCCGACTGGCCCAGTCGGGCGCCGGGCCGTTCCTCAGTGCCACCCTTCTTCGTCCGGTTGATTTGCACAACTCGGTTTTCCTCTTCGATGAAGGTGTGCAGCTCGCCATCCCGGTTCATTTGAAAGATGCCAAGGAGTCCCACCGTCATTTGAGCTGTCTCGAAGTCGTAGAACTGCGTTCGTCCGGCAAGGCAACGTCCACCGATTACTCGAACGTTCGACCCGTCCTGTCCGCTCATTGCGGGCATGGACAACGATCTGTGGCTGTCACTAAGGCGAATGGCTGCTGCGCTATCTGTTGCCACGACCACGTAGTCCAATCGGTCCGTGAATGCCCGCCGGAAGTAGTGCGGCCATGGCACGCTGGGAAACGTTTCACGGGTGCCGTCCGATGGGTCAATCACGGTGACGGATTCTTCAAATCCGATCAGCTACTTCGATCCGTCGCCGGAGATTTCGACAAAGTGGTATTCCGATTCTCGGACGTCGTCATGAAGCGTGATCTCTTCACGCGGCTCACTCCATCCGGGTTCCCAGAAGGCGATTCCGCTCTTGGAGGCAATGGCTAGGCGCTCGCCATCGACAAAGCGGAATGTCCGCGCGGCCTGAGTGACCGAATGTTCATATTCGGTTTCCGGTAAATGCAGCAGCAGGTCGACTGTTCCATCTCCCTGAATCTGCCAGACAAACAATTCGCCCTGCCGGCCGCAGCCGGCCAGCAGTTGACCCGAGGCCGAGTACGTCAGTTCGGCGCATGACGCCTTCAGTTCACCGATCAGCTCTCCATCGGAGATTCTCCAGCGTTGCACATGCGGGCCTGCGTTTACGGCGACTTCCTTGATCCCCGTGTGCAGACCGACTCCCACAATACCGTATTGTTCGTCTTCATTGTTCGTCTTCGGAGCCGCGTGCAACGTGCAGTATTCGAGTGATACGGCGTTTGCGTGTTCCGCGTGTGGTGTCCCAGACATCGATGTTGCCGCGAATGTCGACCGAGGCGATGTACTGTCCCCGCGGTCCCCACTCCAACGAAATCACGGCCGCTTCGTGTTGCTCGTATCTCATGCGCACGTTGGGTCCCTGCCAAACGAGCACTGTCGCATCGACTCCGCCTGTCGCGACCATGGTGAAATCCGGCGACCAGGCAACCGACCAGATGGGAGCCAGATGGCCGTCGTATCGAATGCGGAAATCGGTCGGCGGCGGACCATTCTTGACGGGCACCACCTTGACGACGTCTGGCTTTTCGTCGGCCGTTGTCTTGTCCGGCTGTAAGATTCGTACGGCAACGAACGTAACCGTGGCCAAGCACGCCGCCACCAGCGTCGAAATCATAATCCATTTCGAGTTGTCGCGTTTCCTTCGATGTTGTGTCACGTTGGCCATCGTGAACAGCGACTGATTGGCCAGCGCGAAGGCTTCGGTGTTGGCCAGGCTGCCACCGCTTGCGTTTCGGCGGCAACGGGAGCGACCGCTCCGGATTCCACTGCGGTCTGAGCAGCGAGGACGTCGGACTGTTCAACCTGCAGCGTCGCTTCAACCTGTTCGGCAACGGCCTGCACGCTGGATGTCACAACCGGTCGTCCAGCCAGTTGGGCCGCCGCAAATGGAGTCAACTCGCGAACAATATCCGACGCCGCCTGATATCGGTCTTCGGGACGGTGCGCCAGCATTTTGTGCACGACCAGCTGAAGGCCTTCAGGAAGGTCCGAACCGATCGGTGTGAACTTTCCCGTGACAAGCTGGCGATAATCTCGAAATGGCCGTTCGCATCGTAAGGAGTGTGTCCCGTCAGCAGCGAATACAACGTGGCGTCCAGCGAATAGATGTCGCTGCGATGGTCAGCGTCGCGAGCATTGCGGGCCTGTTCGGCAGGCATGTAGGCAACCGTACCCATGACCTCACCGTCCCGTGTCAGTTCCTTCTGACGTTCGGGGGCGTGTTCCTCGACAATGCGAGCCAGTCCCATGTCGAGGATTTTGACCACACCGGACGACGACAGCAGAATATTTCCCGGCTTGATGTCTCGATGAATGACGCCCTTTCCGTGCGCGTACGCCAGTCCGCACGCAGCCTGCATGATGATCGCCGTCGCTTCCTCACAGGACATCGGGCCATCGCGCCGCACGATGCGGGACAGGTCCGCTCCGGCGACGTATTCCAGAACAAGAAACAGCCCACCACCCTGACTGCCGACATCGTACGCCCGCACGATGTTCTCGTGATCGAGTTGCGAGCAGACCTGGACTTCCCGTCTGAAACGCTCCACCAGCAGCGGGTCGGAAACGCGTTTCGGGTCGATAACTTTGACCGCCCGCTCGGTATTCATGCCGATATGGCGAGCTCGATAAACCGCGCCCATGCCGCCGACGCCTATCTGATCCAGAATCAGATACTTGCCGTGGTCGAGCATGAAATTGACATGACCAGCCCTGATGTTCTGCAGTTGCCAGGCGGTCAACCGGCCCTGCTCCACCAGTGCCTGAATGACCTGCTCATCACTGACCGAAGTTCCCGTGCTGCGGCGACACGCGTCGATGTCATCACGAGTCACAATTCGCGTCTTCAGAATCGAATCGACGAGAGTTGCAGTGACCACAGAGACAGATCCCGGATGAACGACAATTGACTGTTGCTGGCGTCGGATATGCACAGACCTTGAGCATTTGTGTTCCGTCCAGAGAACATGACGAATTGTCCAGCAAAAACAAAGTGGAAGGGTGGCCGTCCGAGTTCCACAATTATTCGGGTAAGCATGCGGATTGACGGTCGGCGGAATCTGCCGATTGAATGCGCCTGCCGCGCGGCATAGAATCGCCGTGGACTGAGCGGATCAGGCCAGCTCGCTGGCATGGAAGCTTTCTGACATGCCGGACGGTACCGGCCGGCCGATGCCAGCTTTCATCACAGGTATCGTTGATTCATCCGCTGAGAGGCTGCCGGTTTGACCATGCTCGCTCAAGGCGATCTCGATGACAGCCAATGCACCCGGCGCGATTTCTGTCGCGCTGGAGTCAGTGCTGCCGGTCTGGTCGCGGTCAGCGGACTGCCATTGAAGGCGGATGAAAAGAAGCCGGAGATGCTGTTTGTCCCGAAAGAATTTCCCAAAGGCTGGGTCCACTTCAGTGCCGAAGAGGGGCACAAGCTGGAAGAGACCTGGAAGGTGGGCCGGGACGAACAGACTGGCGACTCATTCCTGCGGTGCCTGGGCAAGCCGTTCGGCTACATCCGCACGGATGCCGAGTTCGACAATTACGAATTCGGCCTGCAGTGGCGGTACGTGGACGACCCGAACGGCAACAGCGGCATTCTGCTGCACACCAGCAAAGACAAGGACCGCATCTGGCCGAAGTCGATTCAGATTCAGCTTCATCGGCCAAAGGCAGGCAGCGTGTTCCCCAGTGGCGAGGCTGAGGCGGACAACCGTCTTGACGTGAAGGATTTGGAACTGCCACTCAAGGAATGGAACACCTGCGTGGTGGCGTGTGTCGACGGACGCATCAGCCTGACGATCAATGACAGAAAGATCGGTGAAGTGACCGGCTGTGTGCCCAGTAAAGGCGCGATCGCTCTCCAGAGCGAAGGAGCTGAGATTCACTTCCAGAAGCTGTGGATTCGCCGCGCCGACTCGCCTGCCGCTTCGTAACGTGTATGACTCGGCCGCCCTGCGGCTCAGTCGAGTGTGACTTCCAGCAGTTGGCCGCGGCGTGTTCGTTGATCCGATCCCGCTACGAATAACCGCTGTGGACTGCCAGGCACAAACGCAACTCCGGTGGTGTTGACATTCGGTATATGGTGTCGCTTGGACACGTTGCCATCCGTGTCGATGACCTCGACATGCTGCGTTCCGCCGTGCGCGACGAAGACACGACCGACTTTGTCGAACGCCAGCGAGTGTGCGAATCCGTCCGGCGCATCGGAGTTCCTCTTCGGCAGCCGGGCCAGTATTCGCCTTGTTCCCAGTTTGCCAGGTGCCAGCACCGGGAATTCAATCACACGATTCAACTGACTTTCGACAACCAGAAGTCGCGACCCATCTGACGACAAGGCCAGACCCTCGGGAAATGCCAGACGACCGGCGACTGTCAGCACATCCCCTTCCGGGCTGATGTAATGCAGGCTTCCGATCGGGTTGCGGATCGGGGCGTACCCAGGATCCGTGAAGAACAGGCCGCCACGACGGTCCGCGACAACGTGCGACGGCGATCGCAGGAACGATCCTTCGCTGCCGTTCGCAATGTCTTCCACCATCTCGCCCTCTGCATTCAATCGCACGACTGCTCGCTGTCCGGCGAGGCAGACGACGTGCGAGCCGTCAGGCAGAATGATGTGTCCGCGCGGAGCACGCACGCGAGCCCAGATGCGCGACTGACCGTCCGGCTGAACCAGCAGGATGGCATCGCGCTGCGAAAGATAAGCGTTTCCCTGTCCATCGACGGTGACGTGGAACACGGGCAGCCGCTGATCGCTGATCAGGCGTGTGTTCGACCGGACAACGGATTCGTCATCAGGCGATTCACTCGTAACGACGTCTGATTTATCGATCGCGACGAACTGATCTTCTTCGATGACCGGTGTTGCTACTGAATCGTTGTCTGTGGTGTCTGCTTCCTCGGTGACGTTGCCCGTTTTGCTCGGTTCTTCGACCACTGCCTCATCCGTGGCGACCGGCGTGGTCGTGGATCTTTTGGGATCAGCGGTTTCCACGTCGGTGGAGATTTCACTGTCACGCCCGGATGGTGCCTCGTCGACTTCTGCGGCCTCGGCAGGTTCGGGCAGGTCGATCCGAGGAACGGGGACAAGTGAAGTTTCCACAGGCTTTTTCGAAGGTCGAGTGGTTTCCAGCACAATACTGTCCAGTGGTCGTGGTGTGCCTGAAACTGCCGGTGCCGTGACAGCTTCTGCTTCCTTCGCATCAACCTGCCCCTTGAGAGCATCACCAGGCTCGACCACCTCATCGGTCTTCTCGACATATTCGGGTTTGAGAGAAGCCGTCGGGGCGGGTGATGCTCCTGCGGTTTCATTCGTGGTCTTTGCGAATGTTGCGTCAGGAGTCACCGTGGGAGACGTTGTCGGTGAGACCGGGTTGTCGGACTCGAACCGCACGCGTTCGTCGCCACTGTCGCCCGTGCTGGTTGACACCACTGGATCAACTGGCTTGGGCTCGGAACTGAGATTCGTCTGCGGGAGGACGGGTTTCGACGATCTGGCGACACTTGAGTCTGTTTCAGGCACGAGCAGCGGCGCCGGTGTGGTCGCAGATGCCTCAGGTGCGTAGGACCGCACTGCCCCGGAGTCTGTCTGACACCCGGCAACTCCGTCCAGCAGGAAAGTGCCGGCGACCACACAGGTGCGAGATTGCTTCAGCCAG
>CAYSJO010000782.1:0-6778 GCA_964431285.1 uncultured Planctomycetaceae bacterium | reverse complement strand
CCGGTAAGAATTACTGCTGGGTCGGGATGATCCTGCCCATGATCGATCAGGTAAACCTGTTCCAGCGATTCGATTTCGTCACGACCGTCTTTAATCAGACCGGCAATCCTCAGGCGACCCGGCTTTCGGCTCTGGTGTGCCCCAGTGATTCAGGCGACGGTACTCCTTACGTCCACAGCACATTCACATCGAACCGACCATTCGCCAAGGGCAACTACGCTGCATTCGTCACCCCATTCCACACGGACCTGCAACGATTGTACCCTGGGATGCTGACGGCCAATCTGCAGCGGTTTGCAACTATTATTGACGGTACCAGCAACACGTGGATGCTCAGTGAAGTCCGTACTCGCAGCCATCCACAGGACCAGCGCGGCGCCTGGGCTCTTCCCTGGACTGCCACGACACAGCTTGCCTACGACATGCATTCGCTTTCGACATCCAGCTTCGTCGGCAATCCGTCGGCCAGCTTTCTTCAAAGTCCGAACAATCAGACGGGCAACCTGGACCAGTTGTATGACTGTCCCGATCCTGCTGGCGCTCAACTGGCAAGAATGCCCTGCACGCGGGCGGCATGGCTTTCCGCAGCCCCCCGCAGCCAGCACGTCGGAGGTGTCATGGCAACCTACGGCGACGGACGAGTGGGTTTCGTGTCGGACAGCATCGACAGACTGCTGATGGCCCACATGATCAGCATCAACGATGGCGAATCCGTGACGCCTCCGTGATGATGTGCTGACACCAGCTCTTTTCCCCCGATGAGTTGTGAAACCATGAAGCCGTCTCAGATTGTGGTCACTCTGATTGCCATGGGGATTGTCTTTGGCATCCTTTCCCTGGTTTGGCCTGCAGCGGTCGGGGGAAAGCGAGCGTACTCCGATGCTGACGCATTGGAGTACCGGCAGGCCAGCCTGGAGCTCCACAATCAGGCGCACGCTCACGGACCGACCGATCACGGGAGTGGTAGTGATGCCGGACACGCGCACGACCACGACGAGGTCGCACAGCACAAGGCGGCCCAGGAGCGAATGGATGCGATCGAAGCTGTTCGCGACGCCGCCATCAACAAGGGACAGTCAACAGCCGGCGTCTTCAAGTGGCTGGGTGTTCTGACCCTTGCTGGCGGGATCATCACTCACTTTGCTACACGCCGGCGCGAGTGACTGCGAGTAAGGACGACAAGCTTCCGAAGTAGAGCCTGAATCAGGACTCAATGCTGAAACAGAAACTCGTCTTTGTTGAGAATCGCCCAGCAGACATCTTCCAGCGCAATTGACGGGCTGCTGTGAGACTCGATGTAGCCGAGACTCGCCCGCAATTCCTGGTCTGTTGGCGAACGGCACAACGCTCGCTGGTAAAGATCAGTGACAATGTCCTGAGGGCGTCGCCCCTGTTTGAGTGCCTGGTGGAACCGATTGTCCGAATGCTCAAGCATGCGGTGCAGGAAGCCACCGTTGAGAAGTTCGAGGGCCTGGCCGAGGCTCGATTCGTCGCTCCGGTCGCACGCGCAGACGGACTGGCGTTCCGGTTGCCCGAAGACCTTCAGGAATTCAATGTCGCCGAGCTTGGCGCGATCGTACGGCTTAAGATCCGGAGCAGGCAGCCACGTGGCACGCGTACCAGACGCGATCAGGGCGAATTGCTCTGGCCGACCCGTGACATCACCGAGTGCATCGACAAGCTGCTCGGCCGTCAGTCGCCGCGGCAGGTAGTGAGAGAAATACCGGTCGTCGTCTCGATTGAATTCGTTGGAGCGGGAACTCGCCTGATATGACCGGCTGTTGAGAATCGTCCGCAGGATGTGCTTGCGGTCGAAGCCATGCTCGACGAAATCTGCTGCCAGCGCGTCGAGCAGTGGAGCTATGGACGGTGGGTTGGAGTCACGGAAATCGTCAAATGGTTCGACGATCCCGCGTCCCATGACCTGCGACCACAGGCGGTTGACCTCGACTCTTGCGAAGAACGGATTGTCGCGTGAGGTCAGCCATTTGGCGAATGCGTGCCGCCGGTCGGCCACACCATCAACAGCAGGGTGACCATCGTCCGGCACCCATGGCTGCATAACATGGCCGGTGGCAGGGTGACGAACTTCGCCTGTTCCCGTTGCCCACACCAGGACCTCTTCCGGAACATCAGTCTTTCGCCGTTCGATGCCACTGAAGAACGCCGCCAGACCGTAGTAGTCATTCTGCGTCCAGCGTTCGAACGGGTGATTGTGGCACTTGGCACATTGAATCCGCGTGCCAAGAAACAACTGAGCTGTCGTCTCCATCGCGTCGAGCGTATCGCCGGCGGTGCGGTAATAGTTGCCGGCCGGATGGGTCATTGTGCTGCCAGCTGCAGTCAACAACTCGCGGGCGAACTGGTCGTACGTCATGTTGCCGCTCATCGCCCCGGACAGCCAGCGGCTGTATTTGAATACGCTGGTCGCTCCGATCTGCTTTCGTGAAAGTCGCAGCAGGTCGCCCCATTTCTGAGCCTGATAGCGAGCGAACTCCGGGCGTTCCAGCAATTCGTCGATCAGCCGGGAACGCTTTTCGGGTGATTCATCGGAAGCAAAGCGGCGAGCTTCGTCGGGAGTCGGCAGCAGGCCGATCACATCAAGGTGAACTCGCCGCACGAAAACTTCATTGCTACAGAGCCCGGACGGCAGGTACTGCAACTGGCGAAGTTTCTCATCAACGAGTTCGTCGACATATGACAGCGCCGGTGGAGCCTGCCACTGGAACCCCTCAACGTCACGGACGAACGTCAACAGTGGCGTCGCAATGAACTCCAGGTAGCGAATAATGACGGCAGTTTCGCCCCGCTTCAGACCGGTCACATGGCCGTCGGGTGAAACGTTCGCGACGTTGACATCAGACAGTGAGAACTGCGCAAGAGACGTGACGTCGCGGACCGACCCGTCGGAGAAGTTGGCCAGGACGCTGAACTGTTGAGAGTTCGCAGGAAACCGAAGCACACGTGCCTTTGCTGGAAAGACCTTGATTCCCGTGCAACTCACTTCTGCCGAGTCTTCGCGACAACCCTGCGCGATCCACGTATGCAGGAGCGAGTACAGAGGATCGCCCGTTCGCAGTCGGCGTCCGCCCGCATGTGGAATCCGCATTGTTGGTTTGCGCAACAACAGACTGTCATTCGGGTCAACCAGATTGACGCGTCTCCCACGAAACTCACGCACAATCGACGCACGGTCAAATTGGGGATCCAAGCCGAACAGTGACAACCGAAATCCTGCTTTACCGTGTGGTGAGCCATGGCACGCGCCACCGCTGCAACCGGCCTTCGCCAGTAACGGCAATGTGTGATGTGTAAACGACACGACCTCGGGTGAGTCCTGGCCGCTGACGTTGAGCGTCATACTTTGCGTGTGGTCACCTGCCTGGACCTCAATAGAGGTCGTGCCGTTGCCGAGCGGCGAGACAAGTCCGGTGCTGGTGACGGTCACAATTGTCGGATCGAGAACTCGATAACTGACCGAGTGCGTGACATCAGCCGCTTCGGAATCCGTCGATTGCCCCGTCACGATCAGTTGCAGTGATTGCCGCGTGCCCGTGATGTGAAACGACCGGGGCTGGATGTCCAGTTTTGTGATGCGGCTGCTGACCGAAGTCTGCGAATGAAGTGCATTCGACAGGACCAGCATCAGTACGATGGGCAGAGCTGCCGGACCACACTGAAACAGCAGGTTCCGAAGATTGATGCGAAGTGCAGGTCGTGCCATCAAATTCGTCGCTTTCAAGTCGCTGCCGCTGGTCTCGCTAACAGTTTCGCAAATCTCAGATAGCTACTTTGAGGCAACGGCCCCAGATGGCACTTCCAGAAGATACAGGTCAAACGCGCCATCACGTTCTGAGACAACGACCAGCTCGCGGCCATTTGGATGCCACGCCGGATAATCGTCGCGTTCTTCCGAATAGGTCAGACGCCGGATGTTGGTTCCATCGATGTTCATCACGTAAATCTCGTAGCTACCGGCTCGCGTGCTCACGAATGCGATCTGTCTGCCATCGGGTGAGATAACCGGCCGAATATCCATAAGCGAATTGTTCGTCAGTCGTCGGTCGTTCGATCCATCGAGTGACATGGAGTAAACCTCGTAGTTGTTCTCGCGGCTGTTGGAGAACACGATGGTCTTGCCGTCCGGCGTAAACGATGGCCAGTTGCTGATTCCCGAACATTGGGTCAACTGTTTCTTGTCCATTCCGTCGGTGTTCACGGACCACAACTGTTGCGGACCCGTTTCGGCGAAGGCGTACACAACCCGTTTACCATCAGGCGAAACGACAGGACTGCGGGTGCCGCCGCGACCGCCGTGGGTCACCGCCGCATCTTTCTTCTTCTCCATGTCTCGGATGACCAGCCGTGCCGTGAGGTTACCGGTGCATTCTGTAAACGCGACGAAACGTCCGTCTGTCGAAAAAGACGGTTCCAACTGATGCTTGTTCCCTGCGTCGTTAAAGACAGGCACGGTCACTCGAGTGGCCATGTCCATTCGCAGCATGCGAATCAAGTCGGGACCGTCGTCGACGCAGTAGACCAGGTAGCGACCGTTTTCGACAAATTGCGGATCCCGTTTATTGACACCGTCGTCCGTCAGGCGCGAGAGATCCGCAGCGTCCACGATTCCCGGCAATACCCAGCCAGCCAGTAAGAGTGAAAACACGACGTTGGCCATATGCCGGCTGCTAGAGCAACTCATCGATCAGGCTTCCTCCATCCAGCACTTTCATTTCCGCACGCTGCTGCGCACCGACACCGCACAGTTCCGCGATCGTTGTTCCAGCCATCAGTGGCGTGATCGGACGCGAGACTGGTCTTTCGCCTTTGTCGTCGCTTTGTCCGATACACAGGCCCGGCTGCACTCCGGCACCAGCCCAGATGGAGAAGTAGCAGTCCTTGTGATGTTCGCGCGCGGCCCGGTTACTGATCCGCGGCGTGCGTCCGAATTCGCCCATCGCAACTAGCAGTGTGTCTTCCATCATGCCGCGGTCGTACAGGTCGTCCAGCAGTGTGGAGAATGCGCGGTCAAAGATCGGGCCATGACGGTCCTGCAGCAGTTCGAAGTTGTAGATGTGGGTGTCCCAGCCCCAGTCCCCATTGGGCGTAAACGTTTCCACGTACTCGCTCCAGTTGACCTGAATGTAGGGCACACCAGCCTCGGCAAGTCGCCGGGCCAGCAGGCAGCCCTGTCCGAAAGTTGTGCGCCCGTAAGCCGATCGGGTTTTGTCCGACTCCTGAGTGAGGTCGAACGCCGCTCGGGCCCCGGGACTCGTCAGCAATCCGTAAGCCGACTGGAATGTGTGTCCCCATTCCGCAATGCCTGACGCGTCCAGGCGATGGCGTTCGTCGTCGAGCTGTTCGAGCAGTTGGCGGCGGTCCTGTATGCGCCGGGCGTTGAGTTTCGGCAGCATCTTCAGCGTTGGCATGCTGACTTCGCCGCGTTCTGATGCGCTGACGAGGAACGGGTCCCACGCCTTGCCGAGTGTGCCGCCACCATATCCTTCAATGCGTCGCGGCAGGTCTCGCGGGATCCCCTTGCCGACATAGAAGAATGGCGGCAGCGAACCCGCCTGACCGCGGTGCTTTGCGACGATCGCCCCGAAGTTGGGCTGCACGGGGCCGGGAGATTCCTCGAAGCCAGTGACTCCCACGGTTCCGGCGCCAGGGTGCCCGTTGTTGGTGTTCACCATCGAGCGGATAACGCTGAAACGGTCACTGCGAGCTGCGGCACGGGGCAGGATCTCTGTAAACCGCATCCCGGTGGTCCGCGTCGGGATTGTTCCGAACGGCCCGCGGAAATCCATCGACGCATCGGGTTTTGGGTCAGCAAGGTCTACATGGCTGGGTCCGCCCCACAGCCACAGAAGGATTACCGACTTCGCTTTCGCTTTCTCACGGGCCGCAGCAATTGCCGAAACCGATGGCAGGCCGGCCGCGACGGCGAACGGAGCGACGGAAGAGGTGCGCAGGAACGAACGTCTGGACCCGCCGTGGCATGTTCGAGTTTCGAATGAGCCGAGATCAATCATTGATGGACAACTCGCAGTCAATTGATATCAAAAGTGCCACCGCCGAATTAGCGGCGGTGGCACGCCGTGTCAGACAAAAGTAACGCCAGATGTGTCCAAGCGGTAAACACGCCGGTGACCGCATCGTTTCCGTCCGGATCTTCATTTCGGACACCTTCCACCTGGAGCCCTCTTTCTTGACCAGAATCGAGATAAACTGCTCACCGCTCTTGAGGCTGATCAGGCGGCCGCCACTCTTGCTGCGAGGCTTTGTCGTCAGTTCCGGCCGTTCGAAGGTCTTCTTGAAGCTGGCCTTTTCGTCGTCACTCAGCTTGCCAGTACGGATCTTGACGAGATCAGCTTCTCGCGTTCGGCTGCTGATGTACTTGCCCATGTCCTTGAGGTTTCCTGATCGCAGTCCCACGACCAGTTGGAAGGCTGGAAATTCAGGCGAGTCCTCGGAGGGAACCTCGGCTCGGCCTTCACCACCAACGCCACCATCCGGACCGAATTCACCATCGGGCGAAGGGAAGTCTCCAGTGCCTGGCGCGTCTGGGAAGCCTTCAGGTGACGTGCCCGGCAGCGGCTCTCCTGTGGCGGGGGCGATGTTCGGATTGGCTCCGTCGGTCGTACCCGGCAGTGGCTCTCCCGTGGCGGGGGCAATGTTCGGGTTGGCTCCGTCGGTATAACCCGGAAGCGGCTCGCCTGTGGCCGGATCGATATTCGGGTTGGCTCCGTCGGCATAGCCTGGAAGCGGCTCGCCTGTG
>CAYSJO010000781.1:0-8809 GCA_964431285.1 uncultured Planctomycetaceae bacterium | reverse complement strand
CCACCAGAACCGCCTCCCGCAGACGTGCCGCTATTGGCGGACAAACCGGCAGCCGCAGAAGAGAATCTGACGTTACGAGAGAGATTTGCGGCGCATCGTAAACGGCCCGATTGTGCCGGTTGTCACCGGCGGATCGATCCTCTCGGGTTTGCACTGGAGAACTACGACCCGGCCGGAATCTGGCGCAATACCTATGAGAACGGGCGAGTCGTCGATGCCAGTGGCAGACTCTTCGGTCGACACGATTTCGCCGACATTGTTGAGTTCAAAGACGCGTTGCTCGCCGAAAAGGACCGCTTTGCCCGGGCCTTCGCCGCGCATCTGCTTTCTTTTGCACTGGGCCGTGAAACGACAGTCACAGATTCACTGGCACTTGACGAAATTGTCAATAAAACCGCTGACGATGATTATCGATTTCAGTCCATGATCCGGCAGGTAGTGTTGAGCGATCCATTCCTGCGGCAGCTTGAATCTGATCGTGACCTGGACTGAGTACTACGATGAGTGCATACAGCGCTCGTTGGGACGAGAGAATTATGAAGACCATTTCAAGACGGACCTTTCTCCGTGGAACTGCAGGTTCAACGCTTGCTCTGCCGTGGTTTGAGAGTCTTGCCGCGAACGGTCCGGCAGCGACGAAGCCGGCGCAGCGACTGGCCATTTTCTACGTCCCCATTGGCGTCGTGCGGCGCGGCTTTTTCCCTGGTGAGCAGGACGCCGCGATCCCCAAATTCACGAGCAGTCAGGCGGAAATCGCTCGTAAGGGTAAGATTTCCGTTGGTCTTCATCCCCTGAAGTCGCTGACTCCCACGCAGGAACCACTGGAGAAGATTCGAGAGAAAATCACTCTGATCACCGGAATGGATCGTTTCTATCAGCATGGCAGCGACGTCCACGCGCAGTGTGCATCGTGTTTCCTGAGCAGTGCTACCGCGCATTCGGTGGAATCATCGGTATATCCACTGGCCCGGACACTGGATCACATCGTCGCTGATCACGTTGGAGACGCGACACCTTTCCGATCTCTGGAATTCAGCTGCAACAGCCACCGCGACAACAAAGAGTCGATCTACTTCGACAACATCTCGTGGTATGGAACGGGCCACGTCGCACCGTCGATTCGCGATCCGCGTAAGGCCTATCGCAGGATGTTCGGCACACAGGATCTTCAGGCTTACCGCAACATCACTGATCTCGTGCTGGAAGACGCACGAACAATGCAACGAACGCTGGGCCGGGCCGACCGATTGAAGTTCGCTGAATTCTTTGATGGTATCCGGACCATCGAAGAACAGATGGACAAGCTCGAAACAATGAAGGGCAAACTGGCCCGCGCATCGATCAAAGAGCCGCCGGAAACTCATGTTCCTCGTGGAGAATACATCCGCCTGATGGGAGACCTGATGGTTGCGGCGTTGCAGACCGGACTGACAAACGTCGCGACGCTGATGATTGGCCCCGAGCGCTGGGACACACCGTTCACATACGAATCACTGTTCAATAAACCGATGAGCCATCACCAGATGTCTCACAACCAGAATCGGTTCCTGCAGCAACTGTTACAGGTCGATCGATTCCACCTGGAGCAGTTTGCGTATCTCGCTGAGAGGATGGACGACATCAGGGAAGCCGACGGCAGCTCGTTGCTCGACAATACAATTTTCACATATGGCTCCGGCTTGGGCGACGGTGCGACGCATCAATACACCGAGTTGCCCATCATCGTCGCTGGTTCTGGCGGCGGACGCTTGCAGACAGGTCGGCACCTCCACTGCGCGGACGGAACTGCACTTGCCGACCTTTGGCTGACGCATGCACAAGTGATGGGGCTGCAGCTTGACCGTTTCGCCGACAGTACAGGAACTGTCGAGAACCTGCTGGCCTGATGCGCTCGTGTACTGCTTTGTGACGTGACGGCCGATCTGCACGAACTGTAGTCGATTCAGAACGCGGCTTTCGCTTTTACGCCTTGGCTCTTGTTGTCGAGAAGCTGGCGGTAGTTCTTTCGCTTTTCAGCCTCTTTGCCAATGGGTTGGTCGGACGTCTTGTGAATGCCCAGCAACTCGGCAGCCTGACTTGCGTACGCAGGTCCCAGGTTAAAGCTCTGTTTAATGCGCAGGTCCATGTCGAGCGAATTGTGCCGCTCAGGTGGGAACAGTCCGGTGCGTGTCAGATAGGGCAGACGCGCCGGGGGGAAGGGATAGTCGCTGCCGTGAAGAATGCGGTGACGGATTGATTCAATTTCTTGACTCAGGCGTTGCATGGAAGTCCACCGAATCAGGCTCGCCATGATGGCGGTGTCACCATAGAGATTGTCGTAACGGTTCATGGTCTCGATGAATCCGTCGTAGTAGTCGTCGCGGTCAAAGAAGGCACACGTGCCGCAGTGGGCCGCGATCACCGGTTGCCCGTGATCCAGTGGCCGCGCCAGCCGACGCGGGTCCGTAAACTCCTGCGACCGCACCGTGCAGGAATGCTCGTACCCGGTGTGGAACATCAGGACGACACCCAGTTCACTCGCAAGTCGGTAAAACGGTTCGAACTCCTCAGATGAAGGATCGACGCCCTGAATCGCGGTGTGCACTTTGATCAGCTTTGTCCCAGCCGCATGGCAACGCTCAAGTTCCTGCAGAGCATCCTTGCGAATTGGATTGATCGAGCAGCCTGGAATGATCGCCGGACATTCCTGCGCGAGCCCCAGCACGTAGTCGTTCGAGACATAGAAATGGGTCGAGTGGTCGTCTCGAGAGCCGTCGCTGCGATAGACGGCATCCTGAGCCAGCACGACCGCGTAATCCAGGCTCGACGTACGTACCTGTCTCAGCAGACGGTTGCGGATCTTATCGCTGATCGTGTCACCGGCTTCTTTCCGGAGTCCGGTCAATGCCAACACAATGCGAGTGATCAAACCTCGACGTGTGCGCTCGGAGAGAAATCCGTCGGCTGGATTCTCACCCCAGCAGAAAACGTGCGTGTGGACGTCGATAACGGGTGGCTGCATTGGATGTTCCTGTCGTTTTGCCCAGTAGTTCATCAGCCCGTTGAATAACCGGGCTGCCACAGCAGGGCGACATCGACTCGACAATGTAACGCGACGAATTCAGGGAAATGTGCTGGGTCAAAACAGGCGCGTTGCGCTTGTGCGGGTAGATTACGTCCGTTCAGACTACTTGACTCCTCTGACAGTAAGAGGCCCACGTGATGCAGCGACACACGTTATTATTCGGCAATGATGATTGTGACCGGTCTTTGTCTGGCGGCGACGGCGCAGCCGAATTCTGGTGCTAGATCGCCGAAGGGTTCAAAGCAACCGCCGAAACTGGAAGCGTGTGAGATCGGGTCGATTCGAAATCTGCATCGGCTGGGACGCATCTATCTCGCGGGTCAGCCGTCGACGGATGACTTCCGAAAAGCGAAAGAAGACGAAGGCATCCGGACGGTCGTGAACCTGCGGATGGCGATCGAGCAACTCGGGACGGATCAGGCAGGAGATCTCAAACGGCTGGGAATCGAATACCACTGGTTCCCGTTTGGCACGCCGGACGGCCTGACAGATGAGATCTTCGATAAATCGCGAGCGGTCATCTCCGATCGCACAAAGCAGCCGGTGATGATGTACTGCGCATCTGCCAACCGGGTCGGGGCGATCTGGCTGGTGCATCGTGTACTGGACGACAAGCTGACCTACGTGAAAACTCTTGATGAGGCACACGAAGTCGGGCTGCGATTTCCGCCGTACGAAGAGAAGGCGAAAGCCTACATCGAGCGACAACTTGCGAAGCAGCGTGAGAATCACGAGCGACTCGGAGCGATCGCCGACGAGTGGAAGTATCCCAACATCACCGACGCCTTTGGTGGTGGAGCAACCGGGAGCATCCGTAACTCAGTAAGGACGTGTGAAGACCCGTACGGCAAAGTCTGGGAGTTTTATGCACGGAAGTGCGGGTTCGAGCAGGAGTTTTCAGAGAAGCATCTGTACTGGACGGTTCGTTCTGAAGGCCGCACAACCTATCTGCTGGACGACCACCCACGCACGGAGGATGACAAAGTGTCTCGACGGCGAACATTCTTCGTTTGTAACGCTCCAGAATACACGGTGTCTGTGTTACTCATTGCCGAAGAAACGCCACCGCATGTCTACATGACCATCTCGCTACAGAACTGAGATGTGATGCCAGTCTCCGCCGACTGAAACCAGCATTGTCCTTTGATGGTGCGGACTGGTCGTCCGCGATTTCAATCTGTAATGGAAACAGGGCCTCTTTTCTGAGGCGCGCACGCGCGTCCTGTTTCGATTCAACGACGAGGACTCCCGTTTGAATCGTGCCAGTCTGTATTTTGGCTTTATACTGCAGTTCCATGAGTCACTTACCGGTGTGATGTTGGTGACATCCTGTTCGGGACCGGAGTTCTGGATCATGTTGCGTTGCACCAGTATCGACGCGGCGCCCGCATGGTACTCCGCCAGACTCTGGCTCTTGCCAATGGCGTGACGTGTGACGTCTCCGTGTGGATCAAGTAGACATCACGGTTGAAGGAGTTCAGTTATTCCACTCAGACACGACTGAGGTGGATTCGCGTCTCGGCAGTCGCTGCACTGATTGTTGTAATTCAATTTGGTTAGGACGTACCGATGTCCAACGTGATTGACGTCCAGCGAATCCAGCAGGCAGCAGACACGATCGCCGGTCGTACCCACCGTACTCCGACAGTGACCTGCCAGACACTGGACGATATGGCCGGCTGCCGACTGTTCTTCAAATGCGAGAACTTTCAGAAGGTCGGCGCTTTCAAGTTTCGCGGTGCGTGTAACGCCGTCAGTCGACTTAATGATGAAAAGGCTTTACGTGGAGTCGTCACGCATAGCTCCGGCAACCACGCACAGGCACTTGCGTTGGCTGCGAGAATGCGCGGAATCCCGGCGTATATCGTTATGCCCCGGACGGCATCACGGGTGAAGAAAGCGGCAGTTCAAGGCTACGGTGCAGAAGTCATCCTGTGTGAACCGACTTTGATCGCGCGTGAAAAGACAGCGGCCAGCGTGCAGGAACGGACGGGTGCCGCGTTCATTCATCCGTATGACAACGCAGACATCATCGCCGGCCAGGGCACGGCGATGCTCGAATTGAACGAGCAAGTGTCTGAGCTGGGTGGCAAACTCGACGCGGTCATCGCTCCCGTCGGCGGTGGTGGACTTCTGGCGGGAACATGTGTGTGCGCTCGAGGACTCGATCGATCAATCCGTCTTTTCGCGGCCGAACCGTCCGGCGCAGACGATGCCGCCCGTTCAATGGCAGCGGGTGAACTGATTCCGCAAACCGGTCCCGACACAATCGCGGACGGACTGCTGACAAGCGTGGGCGAACTGAACTGGCCGATCATCCGCGACCACGTTGAGCAGATTATTACGGTCTCAGATACTCAGATCGTGGCCGCGATGCGACTGCTGTGGGAACGCGCCAAACTGTTCGTCGAACCCAGTTCGGCCGTCGTCCTGGCCGCGGTACTTGATCCGTCCTTCGGCGAACTGACCGGCATCGATTTCGTCGGCGCCATCTTGAGTGGCGGCAACGTCAACCTGGATGCCTTACCGTTTTGATTGAGAAACATGGCTGAATTGACTGAGGCAGATGTTTTCGGCGTGATTGGCGAGTCGGGTTTTGCTCGGCTGGTTGCCGCGTTTTATCGACGTGTTCCAGACGACGAGATTCTGGGACCGATGTATCCGGCGGACGATCTGCGCGGGGCGGAGGATCGACTGCGTGGATTCCTCATCTATCGCCTGGGGGGGCCACCGACTTACATCGAGGAACGTGGCCACCCGGCGCTGCGCATGCGGCACGCACCGTATGAACTGACTCCGACTGCTCGCGATCACTGGCTTGCTCTGATGGATCAGGCACTACAGGAAGTTGAGCTGCCGGCTGAAGTGGAGCAGGTGTTGCGTCCGTTCCTGGCTCAGACAGCGACGTTTCTGATTAACCGCCCTGCATGACGATTTCTGCGATAACGCTGACATGGATGCATACGCCTGGTGGTTGATCGCGGGTGCAGCCAGCCTGGCGTGTGCCGTCGTGGCTGGGCCGTTCGTGCGGCGCTCGGATGTGATCGGACAGGCCGTTACGGTCCTGAGTGTCGTGTTGATCTTCTCAGCGCCGCTATTGATCCCGGCCGATCTCGTGCGGTCTCGCGCCATTGCGTCACTCGTCTCCGTGACGTTGGCCTTCAAGCTGATTGACTATCGCCGGCATTGTCGCATCCAAGATGGATCAGGCGTCGGAGTGAAGCGTTTTCTACGGTATCTGATTCCATATCCCATCGTGCTTGTGTTTGGACCTCATGAGAGACGATCCGCCGGCGAGACGTCTTTCGGTCGAAACGCCGGAAGGTTCCTGCTGGGACTGGCTGTGTTCACAGCACTTTTCTGCGGGTTGCATCTGCTGGCGTTTGTGCCGGAGTTGCAGCAGTCCTTCCTGCTCGATCACTGCTTGAAGGTGCTGCTGTTTGTCGCCGTTGTTGAATCAATGTCTCTGGCCATCACGAGCTTCGAGCGACTCGGCGGCTTCGAGACGGCTCCGATTACGCGACAGATACTGCTGTCACGCAGCGTGGCCGAGTTCTGGCTGCGCTACAACACGCGCGTGCACGACTGGCTTTACGCAAACGTGTTTCAGCCTGGTGGCGGCCGACGCGCTCCGGTTCGCGCTGTCTTGCTGACGTTCTTCGTCAGCGGACTGTTTCACGAATGGATATTCGGCATCTCGACGTCGCGCTTCGACGGCTACCAGTTTGCTTTCTTCATGCTGCAGGCGCCGGCGTGTCTGCTCTCACCGAAGCTGCAACGTCTGGCGCGGCGGCCGAGTGCAATCGGAAAGGTGACTGCTCACACTTTTACGATCGTGTGGTTCGCGATGACGTCGATGCTCTTCTTTCACGGCGTTAACCGTGTGTTTGAATTCACTTACGCAGCCAAACCGTGGCTGCCCTGATGGTCAGTGACTGACGTACAAATACCGATCTTCACTCCTCGCCTTCTGTTTGAGCGGTTCGACCGCTGCGTCGGTGACCCCGGACCCCAGCAGTTTGACCAGGTCCAGACTTCTCAAGGATCGGCACGCGGCCAGGTCTTTCAATGCCGCGTCTGTAACGCGAGTTTCATTGAGGCCCAGCGATTCCAGACGCGATGGATTCACCAGGTGACTGACGCCAGCGTCCGTCACGCCGGTTCTGTCGAGGTTCAGCTCGATGAGAGACGTCATCGACCCCAGGTGTTTCACTCCCGCATCGGTGATCTGCGATGGCAGTCGCAACTTCAGAATGCCGGGAATCTTCGCCAGTCCCGCAAGACCCTCATCCGTCACTTCTGTGTACCCGAGGACGACTTCCCGCAGCTCCGTCAACGCATGAAGCTGAGCGAATCCCGTTCCCGATAAGCCCTTGCGCGGCGGTACCAGGTGTTTGAGCCGTGTCAGTCCAGCGAGGTGAACCATTCCTTCATCCGTGATCAGTGTGTGGTCGAGGTTCAGTTTCTCCAGTGCTGTCAGCCCAGCGATGTGGGACAGTCCGGTGTCTGATACGGGATCGCTGAGTGTCAGCTGGCGCAGATGCGTCCAATCTCGCAGTCCGCGCAGTGCATCGTCTGACGCCATGTCGGACTTCAAATGCAGCCGTTCGATGCGCGAGTTACTCAGCACCGAGAGACTCTCTTCCGTCAGTTCGATGTCTTCGTCAATCACGATGCTGGTCAGCTCCGGCATGTTCGCCAGATGCTGAAAGCCAGCGGCAGTCATGCAATAAGGCAGTTGCAGCGACTTCATGTGATTCAGGCCCGCTATATGCGCGAGCTGCTCGTCGCTTGATTCACACCACAGCCACAGCTGCTCCAATGAGGAGAATTCCTCCAGAAACGACAGGTCCGGGTTTTCCAGGTCAAGGGATATCAGTTTCAGGCTGCGCAGGTTTTTCAATCCCTCGATCTGCTTCAAACCTTCGTTTGTTATCTCCGCGCGTGCGATGTCCAGAGCTTCAAGCGACGTGAGTTGGCCGATCGGAGCGAGGTACTCGTCGCCGCAGTCGAGTGGCAGACGGAGTTGTTTGAGAGTCTGTGATTCCACCAGATTCTGTAGCTGTTCCGGCGTGACGCTGGCCTGGTTGTAGAGGTTCAATCCACGTAACCGGGGTGCAGTCTTTAATGTCACGAACCCTGCATCAGTGAGTTGGTCGGCCTCGTACAAACGCAAATCGAAGGGTCGGCGCAGTGGAATAAGCCAGGCCAGGTCGTCATCAGACACGCCGCCAGACAGCCTGACCTCCATCACCCCATCTGGCATGGAGAAGCTGGCATTTCGCGAGGTCAGTTCCGTGATGGCGCGCGAACGTTTCGCATCGAGAATGTCGCGGATGTCGTACAGATCCAGATCGGTCACCGACGTTCCGGCAAGCCGGTGGGCCGATCAGGCCAAAGACAAGGTGGAATTCTTCCAGATACCAGTCGTCATTCCGCTCGTCGAGTTCTTCCTGGACCTCCAGCAACGGCTGCACGGCTTCCACCGCCCGCAACTGAGCCAGCGCTCTCCAGGCATGAATCTGAGCGTAGACCGCGGAGTCATCGGCTGACGCGTCGCTGCAGGTCGTCGCCGTTTCGATCAGCGCGGGGATGTGTTCCGCGGTCAGCGAGTATTCCGCCACGTAGTCCGGATGACCGTCGGCCCACGCAGTGCCGGTGTCGCGGCCGATTTTTTCCAACGCGGCAATCACAGATTCCACACTCAGGTTCTCAGTCATCGGGGCGACTCCATTCAGTCAGGAT
>CAYSJO010000780.1:0-9912 GCA_964431285.1 uncultured Planctomycetaceae bacterium | reverse complement strand
GCCTCTTCCTTGAATTCCTGCGTGTACTGCCGACGCGCCTTTCCGGACTCTTCGTTTCGCCTCTTGGACATCGGATGACTCTCCTTCATCCGTCCAATTTAAGAATCTCGACTGTCCGAAAAATACGAAGCACCTCAGGTTGCCATTCCCGAAAGAGCGCATCACTTGGTACTGCGTAGTGTCAGGCTTCGTCGGAACCAGCGAGATCGATAATCTATCGATCGCTCTCTGGTGGATGTGATTGTTGACCTCGACCAATGGCTTCGAAGAGCCGGGATTCATCATTATGAACACGGCGTCAGGGCGACTCGCTGACAGTTCTTGTTGATCTGATGGAACAATGGCCTTACTTGCGATCTCCAAGACGCTGCGGCACTCAACAATCTCTTTTGATGCAAGTTCAACCGAGTAGAAGTGCCCGAAGACATCGTACTTCAGCTTCAGTTCTTTGGCTGGAATGAATGGCTGCGTTGTCATCTGCTGCTGGTTTCTGCTTTCTCGGGTTCGTGTACTCACGGTGCGCTTCGTTCCTCGCCTGTCGCCGAATTCTATCGAGCTTCTCATCAGATAGAATTCAGGCCATGAGAAGGTCGCACTTCACCAATTCGAAAGCCCATGAGGAATCTGTTCAAGGATGAGCAACAAGACGTTTCTACCCGGACCAACCGAGAGGACCGTCCGCACAGCCAACGGAGAGGTTCTCACAGGTACCCCAAGGTTGGGCTCTACTGCCTCCCGGCGATGCTGGCCTCACTCGTCGAGTTAAAGTCGCAGGCGAACATTGGGTCGTTCAAGAAAAACGGGGCCGCAGGACGTTCTCAAAGGGCGTCTGGGCTCCCGCTGAAACGATCGATCGAATTCGAGGGGAACTCGATGCGGAACGATCCACGGAAAGTTATGCCAAGCGCAAAGTCGCAGACGCTCGCCGACGTGAGAAAGCGCAACGGTGTAGCCCTCATCGAGCAACTCGTGGAACTGAATGCGAATGTCACAAGCGACATCATTACAAAACAGCCCGGTTCCCCACGCGCCCAAACTTCACTCCATTTGAGTGACCGGCCCGCGAACCTGGTCCGGCCTGTCTGCGAACGTGGCAACAGTACTACGACGAAGTAGAAGCCGGAGCAATGAGGTGTACTTCGATTTCCTGCCCGGCAGAATTTCGGCACGTCCTGGCATGAACTCGGGCGCGTGCTTCGTGTCTCGTCGCGATCGCCGACTTTGAGACCGCGGTCACGGTCATGCCTTCGGTTGGCAGGTGTTCGTCGATCAACCGCCCACTGGGATCGACGACCAGCGACAGGCCCGGGAACCAGCCGGTTCCACTGTGCCCGGACTGGTTGGCATAGAACACGTACATCCCGGTGTCGATGGCGTGCTTTCGCATCAGCTTCTCATGCAGTGACTTGTGATACTGCGCCTGCTTCGTCTGGTCTCCGTCGTCAGTGACCAGATTGGCTGCGCCACTGCCACCGACAGGCAGGAGGAATAACTCAGCACCGAGTGCCGCGGCAGTATGGAAATAGTCCGCGTGATTGAGGTCCGCACAGATACCCACGCTCAGCTTCCAGCCCTGAGACTCGATTACTGGCAGCGTGGTGCCTGCAACGAAGTACTTTTTCTCGGTCGCATTCGGAAGCCACAGTTTGTGAAACGTCGTCAGATGTCCGCCCGGTCCGACAACGAGCGCACAGTTGCGAAACCGGTCGCCTTCGCGCTCGATCGTTCCGACAACCAGTGTCATGTCGAGTGGACGTGCGATCGCTTCCAGACGAGGCACGGCCAGTTTTGTGGCTTCATCGACAATCCGCCGGGCATCGTCGAGTGGAATGACCGACTTGTTCAACGAACCGGTGATGCACTCTTCGGGAAACACGATGAACTGTGCACGATCCCGGTGAGCCCTGACGCACCACTGCTCGATGTGGTCGAGATTGGCGGCAGCAGGTTTCGCTGTTCCCAGTCGCACAAAAGGTAGCGCGAACGGCTGAGGGATTTCACCGGGATCACGAAATCTTCTGGCCACATCGCGGCTGGCCCGTCGCGTCTGCAACTCGTTGCAGCCGCAACTCGAAGCGGCCACGGCTGTCCTTGTCTTCACGGACACGCACGAAGTCGGTCTGCCGTTCGGTGGACAGCAGGACCAACTGGTCACGATGCCAGACACGATCGAGTGGCAGAGGCGGCCACATCCAGCGCGTGTGCAGACGGACGGGCCGGATTTTCTTCTCACCCAGCTGAACATCCAGCGGCCACGTCTCGCTGATCAGACCGGGAGCCGTCAGTCGGATGCGCCACGCACCAGCCGGAACAGGGACGGCGGCCGTCGCCGGAACAGGGAAAGATGGAACGACCGGCTGATCAAACTCATCGACGATCTCTGCCGTGATGCCAGTGCCTTCGGTCGTGAACTCCAGATGCGCCAGTTGAGACGCGCGGTAGGACCAGACGGCGATGACTGCCGCGATCATCACGAACATGGCAACGGCGACTGACATGGCCGCCACTTTGACCTGTCGCCGATTGTGGCTGAGTCTGGCCGCCAACTGTTCCAGCCGCGACGCGCGGCGGGCGCGGATCGGCTGGCCATCGAGATAAGCCTGCAGGTCGTCAATCAGATCAGAAGCCGTCGCGTAACGGTCCGCCGGCTCCCGCGACAGGCACTTCAGGATGATTGTTTCCAGATCGCGCGGCAGTTCTGAATTGATCCGTCGGGGAGCCGCCGGTTCCGCATTGAGGATCTTCGTGATGATCCCCTGTGGAGTCGGTGCATCAAAGACCGGCTGACCTGTGGCCAGTTCGTACAGAGTCGCTCCCAGGCTGTAGAGATCCGTGCGGTGATCGATGGGCCGCTCGGCGGCCGCGGCCTGTTCGGGACTCATGTAACGCGGCGTGCCCAGCAGCGCACCGGCCGCACTGAACGTGGCGTCGATGTCCCGCCGGGCCAGTTCGAAATCGGTCAGCCAGACCTGACCGTTGCCATCCAGGATCAGATTGCTCGGCTTCACGTCCCGGTGCACGACGCCATTCTGGTGCGCGTGTGACAGAGCCGTCGCCGCCTGTCGTCCCCACTCGGCGACGTCCCGCGCATCGATCGGTGCCGACGTGCGCGGCGCAGTCGCCGGTGAATTCAGCCCCGAATCACTGGCGCTGACCGTTGCATTAGCGTCACTGGCAGACAGCTCGGCCAGACTGCGCCCCTCGATCAACTGCATCGCAAAAAAGTAGACGCCGTCTTCGCAGCCGACCGCGTGCACCGGCACAATGTGCGAGTGCTCGAGTCCGCCGAGTGTCGACGGAGTGGTCGTCGTCGGATGGCCCGTGCGGTGAATGAACTCGATCCCGCTCAAGCAGTCCTCGAGTTCCGGCGACAGCCCAGGATGGCGGTCCAGAATGCTCCGCCGGTCCGGTGTCTTTCCGGCCTGGAGATCACCCAGATACTCGTCCAGCACGCGCGCCAGCGATGCAGCCGAGCCGTCGAGAATATCCGTTGGATTCTGATCCGCGTGAACGTCTCCCGCTCGATTCGAGTTGCTGGATGCCGTCATTCCGCCGTCTCGTCTGGATGCAACGACTCAGTTCCCTCAGATATCAGGGACGAATTCGCATAGTGTGTCACTCGGAATCGTCTGCTTTCTTCGTTTTTCCGGAGAAGAGCAGGCCGCGGCCCAAGCATCGTTCGTCGTAAGTCGTTTCACCGCAATGCCGCGTGTCACGCGGCAGTGCACTAATCGTACGCTCTCGGCGTAAAACGCGCAGCCCGATGGGCTTGCGGTTAAACGTACTGCAGTGGCGCTGTCCAATGAGCGCCTACGGTTTGACAATCGTCCCGTCGAGTCGGCGCAGCAGGCCCCATCTGAGATCGAATGGCGGGTCGTCGGTGACTGGGAACTTTGCGGCCAGCTTCTCGTCAAGGTCCACTCCCAGGCCTGGAACGTCACTGGCCCAGTAGTAACCGTCGCGCAGTTCCGGGCAACCGGGAAAGACGTCCTGCTCGGCCTGTGTGAATTTGCGGGCTTCCTGGACACCGAAGTTCGGGACTGTCAGGTCCAGATGCACGTTGGCCGCGTGTCCCACTGGTGACACATCGCCCGGTCCATGCCATGCCGTGCGGACTCCGAAAAACTCGCACATCGCCGCCATCTTGCGGGCGACCGACAGGCCACCCACCTGCGAGATATGCACTCGGACGAAGTCGATCAGCCGGTCCGCGACCAGGCCGGTCCATTCGTGCGAGTTATTGAACAGCTCGCCCATGGCGATCGGTGTGCTGGTCTGCTGTCGCAGGTGCTTGAAGTAGCCAATGTCCTCCGGGCTGAATGGGTCTTCCAGAAAGAACAGCCGAAACGGCTCCAGATCTTTCGCGAGTTGAATCGCAAGGATCGGCGGCACGCGTTCATGGACATCGTGCAGCAGCTCGACGTTATCACCCAATTCCTCCCGCAGATGCTCGAACAGTTGCGGAACGAGTTGTACGTACGGCTTGGGTTCCCACACGCGCGATTGCTGATTGGCCGGACGTTTGTCTTCCTGATCGCCGCCCTTCGATCCGTATGTCGACAGTCCCGGGACCGAGATCTGCGCCCGCACGTGACGGTAGCCTTCTTCCATGAACCCACGGACTTTGTCGGTAACCTCTTCAAACGAGTCACCGCTGGCATGCCGATAAACATCGGCCGCCTTCCGTACCTTTCCACCCAGCAACCGATACACCGGCAATCCAGCGACTTTGCCCAGGATATCCCACAACGCCATGTCGACGCCGCTGAGCGCGTTGTTGAGCACGGGGCCATTCCGCCAGTACGAACTGACGAACGACGACTGCCAGGTGTCTTCGATTTCCAGCGCCGGTTTGCCGACAAGGAACGGCTTCAGAAACTTGTCGACCGCAGTCTCCACAGCCCGCGCCCGTTGCGTGAACGTCGCACAACCGAGGCCATACAAACCCGGTTGATTCGTCTCGACCTTCACGACCACCAGCCGGATCCCTGCCGGTGCGGTGAGAATCGCACGCACATCCGTAATCTTCACATCACGATCCAGGTTGCCGATACCCGTCGGTTGATTCGCAGGTGGCGCGTCTTCACCGAGCCCCTCTGCCGCCAGCATTGCAACCAGTCCTGCTCCGCCGGCCGCCGTTTTCAGCCAGTCACGTCGTTCCATGAAGAATCTCCTGTGCTCATGTCAGCCCAGCAACTCAGGAATCAGCTCGCCGCCGGTTTGTGAGAGCTGTTTGAATCGGCCGCCGTGGAAGTACGTCAGCTTGTTGTCGTCCAGCCCCAGGAGTTTCAACAGCGTGACGTGTACGTCTTTGATGGGATGCACGCACTCGACGGCTTTCTCACCCAGTTCGTCAGTGGCGCCCACCACATGTCCGGCATTCACACCGCCGCCCGCGAACAGCATGGCCATGGCTTTGGCATTGTGGTCACGACCGACTCGCTGACCTCCACCACGTTTGCCGTTATCGGGACTGCGTCCGAACTCGCCGGTCCACATCACCAGAGTCCGATCAAGCATGCCGCGCTGCTTCAGGTCGCTGATCAACGCTGTCATGGGTTTGTCGATGGATTTGATTCGCTCGGAATGCGCCCGTTTGATATAGTCATGCGAGTCCCAGCCGGCAGTGTAAAGCTGCACGCACCGCACGCCTTTCTCGACAAGCCGGCGAGCTAGCAGACAACGCCTTCCGAATTCGCGGGTCAGAGGATTGTCCAGACCGTACCTGTTCTGCGTCTGCTGCGTTTCCTGACTGATGTCGAGGATGTCCGGGACCTGCATCTGCATGCGGAAGGTCAGCTCATAGTTCTGCATCCGGGCTTCCAGTTCGTCATGGTCCGGATGCAACGCCGCATGCGCCCGATTCAGATCAGCCAGCAGGTCGAGATTCTGCCTCTGCCGATCCTGAGTCACGCCTTTTGGAGGAAACAGATCAAGAATGGGAGATCCACTGGCGCGCAGAGTCGTGCCCTGGAAGTAAGGCGGCAGAAATCCGTTGGACCAGTTCGCTGGCCCGCCCTGGGGATAAGCGACTTCGGGCAGAACGATGAACCCGGGAAGGTCCTGGTTCTCGGACCCAAGTCCGTATGTCAGCCAGGCACCAATCGCCGGATCGCCACCGAAGCGGTTCCCGGTATTCATGTGGTAGTTGGCCGTCGGGTGATTGATCGATTCCCCGCGACAGCCGTGATACACACACAGCTCGTCTGCCACATCGGGAAGATGTGTGAAGTGCTCGCACATCGAGATGCCGGAATTGCCCGCGGATCGGAACTTGAAGGGGCTCTTCACGAAGTACCGCTCGCCCGACGCCATCGCCGATGCGAATTTGTCTCGCCGTACGAACTTCTGCATATGCAGATGGTCGAGCTTCGTTTTCTGATCGAACGTGTCGATATGGCTTGGTCCTCCAGCCATGAAGAGCTGGATACAAGCCTGAGCCTTTGCCGGCACGTGCTGCGGACGGGGCGTCAGAGGGCCGGCACTCACATCACGGGCCAGCAAATCTGTGAATGCGATGCCGCCCAGCGAACCTCCCAGGCCATACAGAAAACTGCGCCGGGATGCTTCGAGTAGTGATGAGTGCTGCATGTCTCGCTCCTTTGAGCTCAACAATACAATGAGTCATCACGGAATTCATCAACGACGCGAACGGGGCAGTGCTGCTGATTTACTCGGTGCGCTACTCCGGGTCTGTTGAAGTTATGCCATCACATCCTTTGGTCACGATGTGACTGAAGTCTGAGAACGCAACGTCTGATCGACCCGACGAAGGTCGTCCGAGTTGCCTGGCGTGAATCGGATTGCCGGGCTCGATTGCGGTGCGCACTGTTCGTCCCACGATCACGTGCTCCTTGAGGAGTATCCCGACTGCGACGTCCTCAATCTCATCCAGCGGGGCGAACCCCAGATCCTCGACGCGCACAACCATTCCTGGTTCCAGATGAGTGATTGCCACAGGAATCATCCGAGCCCTCGGAAGCGTCACGGTGACAGCATCGCTCTGACCCGCCATCGCAACTCGAACGGCATACCACGCCGTCAGTCCTGCGACCAGCGCGAAGACAACGGGCAGCAGACGCCGCGCCCGACTTTCCATGCGATGGTGGGAATTCCGCCGCGTCTGAAGCTGTGAGAGTTCGTCGCGAACTGCATCAACCTCATCCAGCAGAACCTGAGTCTGTCGATCGTCCATCAGTCTGGTTCTCCCGAGGGAATTCTGGCAGGCTCGACAATCGTCTCGACGAGGGCATGGACACTGGCCGGGGCAGCCGTATCCGACGCCTGCAGATTGTCACTCAGTAGTTCCAGTTCAAGACGGAGTCTTTGTTCGGCCCAGTCGCCGATGACGTCCACGGCTTCGTCGAGCGAACACTGAAACTCCGACTGGTACAGGCGGATGGCCTGCGTGGTTGCGTCTTGTTCCAGCAGACGATCGATGCGGGGAACCAGTCGCTGTTCCCAGTTCTCGACGACTTGCTCGCCCAGACGGCTCAGTCGTTCGTGCAGGCAATTCTGCGACCGCTTCACGCGCCAGGTCGCTCGACCGGCACGCAGAATGAATGTCACGGCGAACACTGCCCCGATCATCAGGAACGCAGTGACTCCGGAGTAGGTCGCACGTTGCGTCAGCGGATCATGAATCACACTGCGAATCACCTGGTGATGTGCTGAAGTCAGGCAGACCAGTGCCAGCTTGCCGACACCAGCCCCGAAGCTGATCGCCACCAGACCCAGGCATACGGCGGCTACCAGTCCCCAGCCGCGGTCCTGAGCCTGGGCAACACACCGGAGTCGATACACAACCCAGGCGGCAAACCCGACCACCAGAATTGCAGGCAGCATTCCCGCCAGAGCCTCAGCAGGACGATAGAGCCAGCCGTTCGTCAGCCCCATTGCTGAAGACACCATC
The DNA here is from genome assembly GCA_964431285.1 of uncultured Planctomycetaceae bacterium. Taxonomy (GTDB): domain Bacteria; phylum Planctomycetota; class Planctomycetia; order Planctomycetales; family Planctomycetaceae; genus CAUZFZ01. The sequence goes on along the minus strand of CAYSJO010000780.1, from coordinate 2,000 downwards.
AGCAGACCGGCCGCCGCCATATTCAACTCGAACACAAGCAACAGCATCTCACCAGGTTGAAAGCAGATTCGTAACTTCTTCTTCATGGCAAACACCGGTTGAGAATGGCCGCATGTCGTGCTGGGGCAACTGCCACGCGGCAGATACAAATCCCGAGGCCTAATCATTTCCGGTGGTGCGAGTTGGTGGCGAATAGATTGTGGATCTGAGGGAAAAATGACTGTTGCGGAAAATCAACATGAATCAGAACCGGAACCGGAACACGATTCCCGTTGGAAGATTCGGACCATGTCCGACTGACCTGACAGTTCGGGCCACGGGCGCCGGGAGAGCCTGGCTACGCGTACAGAGCTGCCATCGGTTTGCCGATGCTGATCGGATATGGCCGATCGGTCAGGTCGTGGAAGTGGCTCGATGGGTCGATGCCCAGAGCCGAGAAGATTGTCGCAGTGACGTCCCACGGCCCGAACTTCGTGCTGACGGGATAGCCCGCATGTCGATCGGATTCGCCGACGACCGTACCCGGGGTGACACCTGCCCCGGCGAAGACGATCGAGTACGTCGCAGCCCAGTGCTTGCGACCCGGTGTGGCTCCCGCGAACCGCGGCTCAAGCGCCACCAGCGGAGCCCGGCCAAATTCGCCCATGCAGATCACCAGCGTCTCGCTCAGCAGGCCACGGTCATCCAGGTCCTCAAGCAAAGCCGAAAAACTCTGGTCGAATTTCGGCAGCAGGTGATTGTCCATCACCTGGAAGATGTCGTTGTGCGTGTCCCAACCGAACTCTTCCGGATCGGTGTAGCGATCCTGCCCGCGGTTCGAGTGATTCCACATCACCGTGACGAGTGGCACTCGCGCTTCGACCAGCCGTCGAGCCAGCAGACACGCCTGGCCGGGTCGATGCCGGCCGTAACGATCCCGCAGCGCCGCGGGTTCTGAATCGATATGAAACGCCTCGCGCGAGGCCGGGCGATCGAGCATGTCAAACGCCTGTCGATAGAGCGCCTGCATGTCGAACATCTCTGACGAGTATTCACTGCCCGAGGCACGCGCCGACGACTCAAGACTTTTCAACAGATCCTGCCGGTCACTGCGGCGGCTGGACCCAAGCGTGTCGATGGGCGTGAGACCGGGCACGGGCGGTCGTCCCGTGGTGACGTCACCAACGATCATCGGATCAAGGTCTTTGCCCAGCAGGCCGCCGTACTGTCCGGGACCGGGCTCCCACGGGACCAGGGCCGGTCCGTTGACCGTGACGGCGGTGTGGACGAATCGGTCTGTTGGAGCCACCCGTTTCAGAACGGAGCCGGCGAACGGGTGATCGGTTGGCTGCACGGACGGATTCGACGACAGCCGCTGGTGATACTGACCGCACATCGAGAGATAGAACGCACTACCGTGGTCCAGGTCCTCGTGTGACATTGTCCGCACAATTGAGTAGCGATCAGCGAGACGAGCCAGACGCGGCAGCCGATCGCCCAGCAGGGTACCGGGCACGGCTGTCGAGATGGATCCGAAGGCTCCGCGGATTTCCGTTGGAGCCTGTGGTTTCGGATCCCACGTTTCCAACTGGCTCTGTCCACCGTTTGCAAAGACGAGGATCACGGACTTTGCTCGCCCGAATCCGGGGACTGAGGATGCAGGCTGGTCGGATGCGTTGGCCGCATGCGCGCGACGCTGACGCAGAGTCTCGTCAATAAATGCGAGGCTGGCGCCGCCGGTCAGTCTCAACACATCACGCCGCTGCACGGAATCGGGTCCTGTGTCGTTTGCGAATCTCTGTGGAATGGCAGGAACACTGATCTGCGCTAATGTCATTCGTGATGATTAGAGCATTTTCAGAATTGGTCGTCAGTATAAACCCCTCTCCCCAGTGGGGAACTTTATTCATGGGCGTGTAGAGGGGGGAGTCGCTCTATCTGTAAATAAAGAAACAGTTTGCAATCCATGGTTGTGACAGAACTTCCCTTTCGAGGAAAGAAGCCATGGATGGCAAACTGTG
>CAYSJO010000779.1:0-6513 GCA_964431285.1 uncultured Planctomycetaceae bacterium | reverse complement strand
CCCGTCGTGACTCCAGTCAATGTCGGTCAGCCAGCGTTTGTAACCGAACAATCGACTTCCGAGCGTCCCGTCAGCAGTCCAGATGTTGAAAGCGGGGTCCCCGCCCGCTGTTGCCAGGCGCGCTGAATCCGGACTCCATGTGATTCCGCAGATGGCGCCCGCTCCATGGACCTTCATGAGCGATGACTGAATACCTTCGGTCGTCCAGGTACCAACACGACCATTGGCATCGGCCCCGCGTCCACCGCCAGCGCTCCGGCTGCCGTCAGGGCTCCATTCCATCTCTGTCGGATACGCACTGTGTCCGAGCAGCACTGGACCAGCTTTTCCATCCTTCGACCATAGCCGTAACGTACTGTCGTTGCTGTCGCCCGACGCAAGCCACGTGCCATCACGATTCCAGGCCACGGAGATGACAGCGTCTGTGTGTCCCTTCAGGATTGCTCCAGGTTCGCCGTTGCGAGACCAGAATCGGACGGTCGAGTCCCACGCTCCAGAAGTCAGGCGATCGCCGTCGGCATTCCACGCGATCGATGCCACAACTCGTTTGTGTCCCTCCAGCGTGTGAAGCTTCTTTCCAGCGGCTGTCCAGATCTCAATCTCATTGCGACTCCCGGCAATCGCCACGATGTCACCGCCCGGGTTCCACGCGACCGACTGCACGTGTGCGCCGAAGGGAAGCGTCGCCACTCGTCCGCCCACCGCTTTCCAGATGGACGCGTCGCGATGCAGTTCACCCACGATCAGCTTTGTGCCGTCGGGACTCCATGCAACCGACGACAACCAGTGAGTCTTTCCCGCAACGGTCGTATTCGCGGAACCGTCGATATTCCACGTCCTGATGCCGCCGTAGTAACCCACCGACGCGACGCGATCACCGCTGGGGCTCCATCGGACGGCAGTGACCGGGCTGTTGTGAGCCTGCATTACCGGTCCAGGCAGTCCGTTTTCATCCCAGTAGCGAACCGTGCCGTCATAGCCGCCGGTTGCGAGTGTCTTACCGTCGGGACTCCACGCCAGCGGCTGTCCCCAGTCGCGAACTGTGTGATTGGCCAGAATGCGTACAAGCCGCATGTCAGGAACTTCGTAGATACGCACCGAACCGCAATCCACAAATGCGACGCGATTGCCGTCGGGACTCCAGTTGATCGCCACGATGCGACCGCGCGGAGCAACCGTCTCGAGTGTCCAGCGTTCGCCTGTCTTGCTTTCCGTCTGCACGACACCGTTCGTAGTCGGCCAGTTGGGCGTCACCGTCCGGCCGCGTGACTGGATCGTCTGTCTTCCTGGGACGAGACCGAATTCCCAGGTCCGCACATCAACGCTGTCATTGGATCCGACCTTTGACTGAGGGACTGGTTCTGACGGGACTGGCCACACACGCACACGACGATCTTCACCCGCGGATGCCACGTGTGTTCCATCAGGCGAAAATGCCAGCGACATGGCTGCGGCCGTATGTGCTTTCAGAATTACCCACGAAGTTCCCTGCTCGACATCCCACAGTCGGATCACACCGTCGGCGCCGGCTGACGCAAGAAGTTTGCCATCCGGCGAAAACGTCACGTAGTTCAAATGTGCCTGTCTTTGTCGCCCGACAAAAGTATTGAAACTGCGAAGACCGCCGAGCCCCCTTGCTGCTACTGGCGGAGCCGCAAATGTCTTCAGCAATTTGCCGGACTTCGCATCCCAAAGTAGTGACGACCCATCCCACGACGCAGTCGCGATCAGTTTGCCATCAGGAGACACCGCGACCCATTGCTGAAATGTTGGCGCCTTGTCGAAGGTCCGGATAACTTCGCCGGTTGCCACGTCCCAGAGTTTGACCGGTTGATTGACGCTCGACGTCGCCAGCATTGAGCCGTTGCGTGTGAAACGGATCCCACTCACCTGACTCGAGTTGCTGACCGAGAATTTTTCCTTGCCGGTTTCTGCATCCCAGACCTGAACCTTGCCGTCTTTCGTTCCGGATGCGACGTGCCGGCTGTCCGGAGAAAACGTTACCGACCAGACCTCGTGTTCAGACGCCTTGATAGTGACAACAGATTCATGCGACTCCACATTCCAGAGCTTGACTGACCCATTGTCGCAGCCGGCGACGACAAGCCGGTTGTCAGGTGATATCGCAACCGACCACACCTGCCGGGCGTCGCACTTCATCGACACCAGTTGTTTGCCAGTCGCCGCATTCCACAATCGCACGGTATCGTCTGAGCCGCCCGACGCGATAGTTTGCCGTCGCTCGACCACGCTACCGCATTGGCCTTGTTGGTGTGTCCAACGAATTCGCGCGATGAGCGATGTGCCTGAGTATCCGCCTGTGTCCACTTCGGATCACGCGACTTTGCGGAACCCTCTTTCGCGCTGGTGTCGTGCGGTTGTTGAGATCGCACCACACTCATGCTCACATGTGTGACACCCAGTTCCTGACAGAGATCGACGAGCATAACGACGTTCTCATGTTTCGTTTCTTCGTCCACCCGAATGCTGACCGCCGGTCTGGTGTCACCATCGCTGACGAGCTTGATCAGTTGTTTGAGAATCGGCTTGAGTTGATCCGGGTCGACTTTCCGACCCAGAACAAGCACTTTGCCATCGGCATCCAGCTGCAGGCGAATTGGCTGCGGTTCGTCAGCCTTATCATCATCCGAAAATGTCAGCGCCGCACCGGGCACGAATACCGCGACAAGCACGAGCAACAACAACCAGTGCGACTTCGGATTGCGATGATGACGTTGCCCGCCCGTCATAATGTGTTCGAGGCGGCGCGTGGTCAGTTCCACACGGCGGATGCCGGGGACTCCGGGGATGGCCGGTGCGCGGCGAGTCGACTTCAGAACATCCAGCAGCGTCTGGGCATAATCCGACGGCTCACATCGCAGACTTGAGACGACTTCGTCATCACAGCATCGCTCGCGTTCCCGCACGATCTGACGGTTCGCCCACCAGACCAGCGGATGGAACGACCACACGGCCTGCACAAACACCTGCAGCAGGCCGACCAGTGTGTCACCTCGTCGGACGTGCAGCAGTTCGTGAGCAAGAATCGTCTCGACCTGATCAGAGTCGCGTCCGTCCAGCACTCGTTTCGGTAACACGACCATCGGCCGAAACACTCCGAACACAGCCGGTCCGACACTTCGCGAAGTTACAAGCAGACGCACACGACGACGAATCCCAAGTCGCTCAGACACGCGTTGGCACTCTAATTCCAGCTCCGTATCGACTTCCAGCCGCGAGCGTTGCAGAACAACTGAGCACGCAATGCGTCGCGCGAGAATCAGCACAATGGAAAGACCGAATCCAATGCACCACAGGGCACCGGCCACACCAACAGGAGTCCATTGGTTTGCACCCTTTATGACGTCGGATGTTGGAAGTTGCGCAGTCGACTGACCGGACGGGCCCTGGTGAACCGGATGGCGCAATTCCTCCGGTAACGCATAGGCACTCATAATCTCAGTGGCGGGAGCCTGACTGTTCAGGTCTCGACCAGATTCGACGTCTGGTTGCTTGTCCGTTTTTCGGAGCTCAACGAGGTCCGGGATGCCACCTGAGGTCGGACCACCAACGACATCGACATGCCGCTCCGGGAAGTCACTGCTGAACCACCTCGCAACGTTGTCACCAGCGTGGCTGAACACACTGGTCTCGCTACTCCACAACGGTGGGGTCACGCACTTGATCAGCACCAGTAACCACAGCGTGTGAGCCAGATGCGGTCGATGCCGACACGCCAGTCGCACGGTCAATGTGACCAGCAGGGCTACCACCGTGACCTGCCAGATTTGTGTCCACGCGGCTGTTGCCAAAGAACTATCGGTGAATTCAGAAAAGGTGCCTGTCATCTCATACGCCCCTTTTTCTTTCGGTCAGATTTTGCGCCGGCCGACTGGTTGCGTGCCTTGAGTCCATCAAGTGACTGTTGCAACTGATCGATTTCGGCATCGGTCAGCCCACGGGCATCGATGAGGTGCTGAAACAGTGGCAGCGCTTCGCCGTCGAACAACTGCTCGATGAAGTCGTCTGTGACTTCGCTGACGACGGCACCCGGTTCGACGGCCGGGGTGTAGATGTTATTGCGGCCCTGCTTGTGGGTCTTGAGATAACCCTTGTCCTTCAGACGTCGCAGGTAAGTCTGCACGGTCCAGAAGTCGATCCCACGTTCTACCGGTAACGCATCAGCAACCTGCCGGACGGTGGCCTCACCCAGATCCCATACGACCCGGGCAATCTCCAGCTCTGATCTCGCCAGCGTTCGCTTCGCCATTGTCACGTGCTCACTCGGAAGTCCGCACCACGTTCAATTGAGCGTGGTCAACCGCAGACCGCCTGGTTCAGGAGTCGATGATCGTGCTGAGAACAAACACGCCATCGTGTGTATCGATCGGACTGAAGGCGAGTTACACACTGCCATCCTTCCGCTGCAATTCGAATTCGACGTCCGTTTCGTCACGGTCCTGCGTGCGAAAATGTGCGCGGAATACGGACTCGTCGGCCTGCGGAGAATTCGCCAGCAGGATGCCGACGGGCTGGTTCAGCAGTTTGTCAGGAGAACTGCAGTCACGGTTATTACTGTGGGGGTTGCCAACACCGAAAAGCTGGCCGCCTCAGGAGTCAAGGCGAACAACAACTCTGGCGACGTCGTCCACTCACCCATCTGGATGGTCGAGCAATTCCTGAAGTCGCATCACCAGTCAGATGAATGGCACCATCGATCTGATTTGAGATGGAGTGATTGCTCTTACGCCAGAACTTCGCGAATGATCTCACCTGCGACATCCGTCAGCCGGAAATCACGGCCGTTGAATCGGTATGTCAGGCGTTCGTGCTCAAGCCCGAGGAGATGCAGGACTGTCGCATGCAGGTCGTGTGCATTGACGCGATTCTCAACGGCCTTGTAGCCGAACTCGTCCGATGCACCGTATTGGACGCCGCCTTTGATTCCGCCGCCCGCGAGCCAGGTCGTGTAGGAATTCGGATTGTGGTCGCGGCCATTCGATCCCTGCGAATCGGACGTGCGGCCGAACTCGCCGCCCCAGATGACCAGCGTGTCTTCAAGCAGACCTCGTTCTTTCAAGTCCGCCAGGAGCGCTCCGGTCGGCTGATCGATGGTGGACGAGCAGGCGCGGTGGTTCGCGTTGATGTCGCTGTGTCCGTCCCATGGAACGTCACCGACGCCGCCGCCGGGTGTGCTCGGGCACGCTGCAAACAGTTGTACGAACCGCACACCGCGTTCGATCAACCTGCGAGCGATCAGGCATTGCCGTGCGTAGTCTTTCGATTCGTTGCGATTCAGACCGTAGGCTTCCTGAATGTGTTGCGGTTCCTGACCGACATCGAAGGCTTCCGGTGCTGCCGTCTGCATGCGGTAAGCCAGCTCGAATGACTCAAGCCGAGCGTTCAGGTCGCGGTCGAAGGGCCGCTCCTCCGCATGACGCCGGTTCGACGACTTGAGCACGTCCAGCAGGTTGCGTTGCTGATCCGCGTTGACGTCCGCGGGGCGTTCTAGGTTCTGAATCGGTTTGGCTCCTCGCGGATCAAGTGCCGTCGCCTGATAGACGGACGGCAAATAGCCGGACGACCAGACGGGATCTCCGCCGCGGGGCTTTGTCCCATGCATAACTACGTAGGCTGGCAGGTTCGAGTTCTCGCTGCCCAAGCCGTAGGTCGCCCACGAGCCCATGCTCGGAAACCCTTGCCGAATCATGCCCGAATTCAATTCCAGCATCGCGGGCGTGTGGTTATTGGACTGTGAATAACATGAGTAGATAAACGCGATGTCATCCACGTGCTGCGAGATGTGCGGAAAGATTTCCGACGTCCACGCACCTGACTCGCCATGCTGGCTGAACTTGAACGGCGACTTCAGGCACTTGCCGCTGGTCGTAAAGAAGCCGGTCTTCGGATCGGCTCCGTCCAGCGTCTTGCCGTTCTGCTTCGCGAGTTCCGGCTTGTAATCGAACGTGTCAACCTGGGATGGGCTTCCAGTCTGAAAGAGCCAGATTACAGACTTGGCCTTCGGCTCAAAGTGCGGCTGCCGCGGCGCCAGCGGGTTGTTCGATTCCGAATCCGCCGCTACCAGGCCTTCCTGATGTAGCAGCGAAGTCAGCGCCAGCGAGCCACAGCCCAGGCCAGCGCGTTCAAGGAATTCTCTGCGAGTGGCCGACGAACAGATTTGGTGGTGTTGCATTGTTTTCCTCAGTCGACGTAAACGAACTCGTTCATGCACAGCAGCACCTGGCAGAAGTCCCGGAAGGCCAGGGTTTCGGCGTTTCCGTTCGATCCGCGCGATTCGGTCTGCTGTTTGATAAACGCACTCATGGAACTCAGTTCTTCTTCCGCAGCGGGGCGGGACAGGGTTGTTTCGTAAGCTCGATTGATTGCCTCGGAGATTGTTGTTTCCGCGTTAGGACGCACACGTTGGGCGAGTTTTGTTGCCAGGTTGCGAACCAGCGGCGAATTCAACATGGCCAGTGCCTGCGGGGCCACAGTGCTTTCCTGCCGGTCGCC
>CAYSJO010000778.1:0-10995 GCA_964431285.1 uncultured Planctomycetaceae bacterium | reverse complement strand
GGTGTGAACGCGATTCGAACCCGCACGCTGATCAACAAAGCCGACGTTGTCGTCGTGCGTTTCGGTACGCAGTACCGTCAATGGAATGCCGCGTTCGACGCGGGTTATGCAGTCGCCCTGGGAAAACCGCTGGTTACGCTGCACGACGCTGAACTTGATCACGCCTTAAAGGAAGTTGACGCGGCTGCCTGTGCAACGGCGCGCGAACCTGGACAGGTCGTACAGATTCTGCAGTACGTCATCGCGCAGAACTGAATGACGTGGTCAAATCAAGCTCCAGGTTTTCTTCGCGTTCGGATGACAGGGTCAGAGCGAACCGACGACCCTGACGTTGCCGCCACAGGGCCATCGCCTGGCTCTGACCCTGCCACCCCACGTCGCAATTCTCACATTGTTTTCATGTCCCCGGTCCTGGCCGTCAATCTGGTCGGATGAAGTGAATCTCGACGGCGACGGGTCTCCACAACCCGCCTGGCTGGTCGGTTAACCGCGCGTCGAAGCGGATGTCGACGATTAATTCGTTGAACGGCTTCAGCAGTGCTGTCACATCACATTGCAGGATGTCCTCAGGCTGGTCGACCGTTGCGATGCTGGTCCCGTTTACGACAACCTCGGCGGTGCCGCCGAGTCCTTCGAACGCCAGCAGGACATGTTCTTCGGACTCAAGATTCGTCGGACTGTGAAATCGACGCTGGAATCGCACACGCCCAGCGACTGGACCAAAGGCATCCTGCCAGGAGACTGGCATGCGAACTGTGGATGGTTTCGCAGTGAGCGCGGGCTCGGGACCTTCGAGCCATTCGCACTGCCACGGACCGCGCAGAAGTATTCGATGGGCAGGTTCAGTCATTGTGTTCGTAGTGACCGCATTTATGCGGTTGCCGTGCTGGTAAACCTGATTCCGCACGCAAGTTCAGTCAGCGGGCAGGATTTGAACCGCGTCGGCATGAGCATTTCCGCCGGCGTCTTTCGTACCAACTGTCACGACAACCGATTTGCCGGCAGCCAGATTGCGGCCCAGCGAAATGAACGCCTCGTCAATTGGCGGCGCCTTCTTCATATTGATCTTCAGCAGTTCTTCTCCGGCTTTTGTACTAACGATGACCGGAACCGTGTCGCCGCGGTTCTCATGAGCCAGGTAGGCCAGGCGGATTTCGCGCGAGCCCGCTTTGGCGGCCTTGTACGTAAATGAAATTGTCGCTCCGGTATTTGCACCGGCATAAAGGTAATTGTAGGCGACATAGCCCTTCAGGCCGCTTCCGCTGCTCCATTTGCCCGTCTGCTTCGCGTCGCGATCATCGATGACGACTCCCTTGAGTCTGGTCGGGTCCAGCCCGGTTGGCGGGCCGAACTTTCCGGCCAGTGGCAGGGCGTCGTTGGGAATAACAATCTCTGATGAGACGGTTTCGCGTCGCGCCTTTCCGGGTAGTTCGATCAGCCCTTTCAATTCATCGAGGTACCGTTCATAGACCTCACGCGGAGTACACGTCTGGAGTGTGCAGATGGAGGCCGCTTTGCCCACGACCTCACCCATCATGCCACACGTTTTCATGACTCTCGTCGTGCCAAGTGCCTCGTGAGTTACGCTGATATTACGTCCCGCCATGAACAGGTTTTCGATATTTCGTGAGTAGAAACATCGGTACGGAACCGGATAGCCGTACAGCCGATCGATCCGGCGGTCGTGGACGGCGATCGAAATGAACGGGTTATCCGGGAATTTCTGCGCGTACTGTTTCTTGACGTAGTGAAGGTCGATCGACCAGGTACTCGGCACGCATCCGTCGGGGAACTCCTTTTTTGCGACCACGTCATCCTGAGTCAGCACGACATCGCCCATCAGACGCCGCGATTCACGCGGGCCACCGATGTAAGCCACCCAGGTCAGGAAGGCGGTCCTGTGTTTCTCGGCGCCGTCCCGATTCTTCATTGCGTTGAATGCGCCGAAGACGGCTCGCAGATTCCAGTCACGGATGCCCTCGGCATCGCCGATCGCGTCTTTGTCGAAGCCGCTTTCCCAGAACCATTGCCCGTGATGGTCCCGCGGATACGGGAAATCTTTCATGTCCAGGTCGAGGGCCCACGGCGTCTTTGGGTAAGAAGCGGGTTTCTCGCCTTCGGCCCAGGCCCACATATTGCTCATGCCCATACGACCTTTGGCGGTCATGTCCGAGTCGGCCTTCGCCAGATGGCCGATCGTCCCATGCTCAGTGCAGTCGGAAAACAGCTTGCCGGAAAACCGTTTGTGTTCGCTCGTGCGAGTGTCGAATGCATGGACAGCGCTGATGCGATTGTCCTGTGTTTCCACTTTGTACGCGTGATGGTTGAGAAACAGGTCAATGTTCGGCTCCGCGCGCACAACCTTTTCCTTCAAAGCGTCGCCGAACTCTTCATAGGTAGCAGGTGATTTCTTCGCGTGGTCGCAAAACTGCTCGATGATCTTACCAATTCGTGCATACTTGCCGCGTCGGATCAGGCCCATCGCCCACACCCGCACTTCGCTTGAGCCGTTACCGCCGAGCACGGGACGGTTCTGGATAAGAGCCACTTTGCAGCCCATCCGAGCTGCGGAAAGTGATGCTCCCATTCCCGCATAGCCGCCGCCAATCACCACCAGGTCGTAGCCGGATTTTCCGATCGGCTTCTCATCAAGGCCAAGCAGATCACGCCGCCACTTCGGCAGGATCGTATCGTCGTTCGGCGGAGCGTCGTCCTTCGTAAAGAGAATCGCGTCACAGCGACCGCAGAAACCAGTGAGGTCGTGCAGTGACAGTTCGATTTTCTTTTTCGTGATCTCAACAGTGCCACCTGACTGCCAGTGCCAGTCGGCTTCAGTTATTCCAAACGTTGATTTCAGAGGCTGCCCTTCGACCAGCAATTGAAACCGGCCAGGGCTTCCGGGTGCATCCCATCTCGCCACCCAGTCTTTGGTCCTTACGAAAACCTTGTACTGGCCCGTTTCGGAAAACGTGGCTGTCGTCATTGCGTCTTTCACCGGCCGCCCAAGTCCGTGAGCCAGCAGGTACGGAGAGCCCATTGTGTCGATGAACTGTGTGTCGAGCTTCCAGCCGCCGTGAGTTTCAAAACTTTCGGCCTCGACGAGCACAGACTGAGCCAGTGCGGGACTGGCCGCGAAGAGGACGACGGGAATGAACAAGCGGGAAAGTGGCATTGTGGAAAGCTCTGATAAGAGAGTCAGGTTGTCGATTCGGCACTCAGAGTTCGCAGGATAATCGAAGTCATGGCCGCGAGCTAACAGCCACAAACAGGCGAGCGAGGCCATTACCGCTGACGGCTCAACCGGTTACATCAAATCTTCACGCAACCAAAAGCACTCCATCGAGATTCGAAAATCGCCGGGTTTTCGAGTCGGACGAATCGACTGAAGACCAACTCTGAAAATGCTCTAAAGACTGAAACTACTCAGTCGAATCTGATTCCACGGAGACACCCGCAGTCAGGCGGATCAGGTCTTTGTCCAATGATGTGGAAAGCCACACGCTGTCGAGCATCTGCAGGAATCCATCCAGATGCCGCAGACGCCGGGCCGCCTCATCCGCAGGCACTTTGTCCTTGGACGCTCGCCACGTGAACCAGGCTTCGTGTGTGCTGAGCAGTTTTCTCGCCGCTGGCGAACTCGCGACTACGAATTGCAGAGTATTGCGGAAGTCGGCCGCGAGACCGTCGCGAACCGGTGTTTTCGCAATGAACTGCTCACAAAGCTCGGGCGAACTGGCCAGCAGAAGGTAGCCATCCGCAATGGCATACGCGGGACGAAACAACGCCACCGGATCGGCCCAGTGAATTGTAACGTCGCCCACAGACTTCTGTCGGACGACGGCAATCTGCCTGCTTGTACGGGTGTTGTGTACCGCTGCAAGAACATTCAATCCTGTGCCGAGTGCGTTGTGCAATGCGACCGCTGGATCGGAATCCGAGTCGTTCGACTCGACATTCCCCCGCTGCAATTCAATAGCGAACAGCATGTCGACTGGAAACGACTTCGAAACAGTATCCGCGTCCATGTCGCGCGGAACGACATAGGCCATCCAGCGCGGCCCCAGCATGGGCAACAGATCATTGACCGGATCAAGACCCAGAAGCAGACCACTCAGCATGCGACGGACCTGCCGGATCTCCTTAGGGAGTTTCGCTTCAGCGGGTTGGGTATTCTGAGTCAGGTCTGCAAGACCGGGGGAGTCCAGGAGCCCACTCATGGCCAGCAGAACATTGTTGGGAATCCGCTCAACTGGCAGCTGGCTGGATGTGGCGAGATCAGTCCAGCGAGTCCACGATTCGGGACTATCCGAACTGTCGTAGTCGGCCTCGATGTCGAACTGCGGCGCATCGTCGTAGCGCAGTCGCATGGTGAGCCAGCGGCAGTGTTTCCAAGCATCCTTGAGGGGTTGGGGCGATTCAGCGTCGGCCGTGACATGACTGTCCCAGGCTCGTGGGCTGAGGTAAACGGCTGCGACTTCACTGTCTGTCCGCCGTTTCGCGGCTTTGATCAGTTCCTCACGGCCAGCCAGCGACGAGTCGAGCTGATCGTCCAGACGCAAATCAATGACCTGCTGAATGAGTGCCTGGGATTCGGCCAGTGCCAGAACTTTGCCGAACGTCACGAAGTGAATCGTCTTGCCATCCTTCGTGTCCCAGCGTTCGTAAACTGTCTGGCGATGTGTCAACTCTTCCGTTTTCGGGTCGGTGAGCGTGCTCAACTTCGCCAGCAGGTTGCTGATACTGGCTTCGCTTTCAGCCTCCTGAAGCAGCACGCCATCCGGTTCGCCCCCAGGTACAACGTAAGCCGCGAACACGAACCCCGCTCCCAACAGTTCCTGCGCGGCCTGCGGAAGAGGTTTGCCCAACACTTGTTCGACCAGTGAGCGGATCCCGGTGAAACTCTGGAATTCCGGACTGCCCTGCCATTCACGAAACAAGGGTGAGGCCGTAACCCGGTCGGCAAACTTCGACGACTGAATGCGTTGCCAGTCGCCGACAGGCCGTGGTGCATGCAGACAGATCGCTGCATCACGGTGGACGAGTTTCAACAGGTCGTCGCCCCTGACTGTCTGCCACGCAGACGTCAGGAGCAGGACGCTCGCGATCAGCGGGCTCAAGATTGAACGGTACATTTGTGTGAACTCCCGCAGGCAATGCTTTCCGTCCTGGGAAGCATTGCCTGCATACCTGAATGGTTTCCGATCCGAATTCCGCCGGGACGACCAACAACAAAAGCAGGACGTCGATTTGTCATTAGTTATCTGTCAATTCTCATTTGTCATTTCCAGGCTCGGTTGTCGACGGCATCAAGTGATTGAGTAGGCCGGATCAAGCGAAGCGCCGCTCCGGCAATCAAGAATTCACTGTACATCGCAGATGCCGGAACATCGTCGCTTCGCTCCTCGGTCCGGCCTACACATTCTTCAACAGGCTGCTAGCTCCCGCTGGGAGAGGGGTTTATACTGAAGACAGATTCTGGAACTGCTCTAAGTGGTCTGTAATTCATCCAGTTGCGCTGCTTCAAACAGGAAATCGAACGCGCGATTAACTCCATCGGGAAGCGGCACGGGGGTCTCGTTGTCTTCAGAAGACTCCTTTGGCGCTGTTTCGTTTTCAGAATCCAGACCCATGTCGGCCCGAATGTCTGGAACAAACACACGCAGATCACTGGCTTGCTCTGCCGCTCGATGCCTGAGGCTCTCCCAGGCCAAACGGGCGTCAGCAATCAAATGTTCGAGATCGGGCTCCACTTCGCGTACTGGAACGTTCGGAATCGGCATCTGGTCTGGAATGACAACGATTTGAGTGGGAGGATCCTGCGGCACATCGGCTACCTGGTCAGGCCCGTCGCGGAAGACGATCAGCACGGCCAGCAGGACCAGAGCCACCATGACGACAAGTGGCCACACTCCGCGATGACGCGACGCACCTGCCGTCGGCTGAATCACGCGTGTATCCGAAACCGGGGCAGCCTTCCCGGAGACCAGGCCTTCGTGGCGGGCAGCCGCAATCACTCGGTCGGTCAGATCGACATCGACTGGTTCCCGATTGCCGTTCCATTCGCCAATGGCTCGCTCAAGCAGCTGCCAGTCATCCCACAAACCCTGGCACTCAGCGCACGCTGCCACGTGTTCGCTGAGCACTGAGTACTGGGGGGATCGGCGTTCCTCAAGACAACGATCAAGTTCTGACTGGAACTCATTGCAGTTCATGCTGAGTCCTCTGTTTGTGATGAACGGACTACGAACAATGCACGACTCCTCGTCCTCGCAGCCACTCGGCGAGCTGCAGGCGGGCCCGGTGCAGCCAGGTTTTCACCGTGCCCTGCGGGCAGCTCAGAATCTCTCCGATTTCCTGATAGCTCAGCTCTTCCTGGTGGTACAGGACGAAACACGTGCGGTACTCGTCACGCAACTGAGACAGCGCCAGTTCCATCTCTTCGTCGATGTCGACTTCCTGCGCCCGATGCTGCGAGTGTTCGCGACGCTCTCCGGCCAGGTCCAGAGCCAGTTCGTTCTGGCCTGGCAGCTTCGAGCGTCGTTCCAGAGCCGTGCGACACCGGTTGGCGGCGATGGTCATCAACCATGGCCTCAGGGGCCGCTGCTGATCCCACTTGCCAAGATTGCGAAACAACCGCACAAACACTTCCTGAGACACATCTTCCGCATCCTGGCGGTGACCGAGCATTCGTAAACACAATGAGAATAAGAGGTTCTGATACCGCTCCGTGAACGCGCGCATGGCCAGCTCGTCTCCGGTCAGACACTGCTGGACAAGTTCCACATCGTCCTCCACGGTCGGCCTGTCCTGATAGGGAAGCAGAGCTCCGAGAGCCGTTCCTGGCCTCGAAGCCGTATCGATGTTGTGAATTACCCGCCGCGAACTGTCCCGGTTTCGTCGTCTGCGCAACGAAACGCGATTCCGAGGGTCTCCGCTATCGAACGGGACGCTGACAGTCGACGTCTCGCGGCCCTGCATCTTCGTCAAATTCTGCCAGGGCTACCTGGTTTCCACAGCCGGCACACAAAAGCCTGGAAGGGGGCTGAAGGATCCGGATTCTACCGCCGATTCTAGTTATGACCTCAGTGATTCACCCAACCGACATTCCTACGTATGAACATTCACGTGGCGAGCCCGCAGACCGAACCGATTCCCCAAGTCGACCGGGCCAGCATCCGGGCGGACGGATTGCGCGTCTGGCCGGGCCGTTCCTACCCGCTCGGCGCACAGTGGGATGGTGAGGGCGTCAACTGTGCCTTGTTCTCGCAGAACGCGACTGGCGTCGAGCTGTGCCTGTTCGACAGCCCGGAAAGCACCGCCGAATCCGCCTGTATCCCCATCACTCAGCGGACCGGTGACGTCTGGCACGCCTATCTCCCGGATCTTCGGCCAGGGCAGCTTTACGGATTCCGCGTCGATGGTCCGTACCTTCCCAATGCCGGACATCGATTCAACCGCAACAAAATCGTGCTCGATCCCTACGCCAAAGCCGTCGCTCGCGACGTGACGCAATGGGACGACAACCTGTACGGATACAAAATCGGGCAGTCCGATGTGACCTTCAACACGGACGACAGCGCTGCCGTCGCACCGCTGGCCGCCGTCATCAACGACGCATTCAACTGGGGTGATGACCAGCGACCCGAAGTGCCATGGCACCGCACGGTGATCTACGAATGTCATGCCCGCGGCCTGACCATCCAACATCCGAAAGTCTCTGCACACCGACGTGGCACCTATACCGGGCTCGCCTCGGCTCCGGTCATTAAGCACCTTCAGAATCTGGGTGTGACCACGGTCGAACTGCTTCCCGTTCACCACTTCACCAAAGACCGGTTTTTGATCGACCGCAAGCTGACGAATTACTGGGGTTACAACTCTCTGGCGTTTTTTGCGCCGGAAATGCGGTATTCATCTGCGACAACTCCGCAGGAAACCGTCCGCGAATTCAAAACCATGGTGCGGACGCTGCACCGAAACGGCATCGAGGTCCTCCTTGACGTGGTTTACAACCACACGGGCGAAGGCAACGAAATGGGCCCAACGCTCAGTATGCGGGGCATCGACAACGCCAGCTATTATCGCCTGGCCGGAGATCATCGGTACTACGAGGACTTCACGGGCTGTGGTAACTCGCTGGACGTCAACAATTCACACGCCCTGCAACTCGTGCTGGACAGCCTGCGGTACTGGGTCGAGGAGATGCACGTCGACGGATTTCGGTTCGATCTGTGCTCCGTACTGGCTCGCGAGCCGCGAGATTTCGATCCCGGTGCCGCATTCTTCGACGCGATTCAGCAGGACCCGGTGCTCTCGAAGGTGAAACTGATCGCCGAGGCCTGGGATGCCGCAGGCAGTTACGACGTGGGCCAGTATCCCACGCCCTGGCGCGAGTGGAATGGTAAGTACCGGGACACCGTGCGCGAGTTCTGGAAGGGCGACTCAGGCAGGCTGCGGGAATTTGCCACGCGAATTTGTGGCAGCAGTGATCTGTACGAGGCGGCCCGACGCAGCCCATTGTCGAGCGTGAATTTCATTGCGTCGCACGACGGATTCCCGTTGGCCGATCTGGTCAGCTTCAACGAGAAACACAACGAAGCGAATGGTGAGGACAGCGGCGATGACCACAACTCCAGTTGGAACTGTGGCCACGAAGGGCCGACTGCCGACCCGGCGATCAACAAACTCCGCGATCGACAACGACGAAACTTTCTTGCGACTCTGTTCTTCTCGCAGGGCGTGCCCATGTTGCTGGCCGGTGACGAATTCGGTCGCACGCAGGGCGGAAACAACAACGCGTATTGTCAGGACAACGAGATTTCTTGGGTCGACTGGGACCACGAAACCAGACAGACGGAATTCCTGAGATATATGCGTCGCGTTACGGAACTGTGGCGAAATCACCGCGTATTCCATCGGCGAACATTCTTCCGACATCCATTGAGTGGCGACGATTCGGACCGGGATGTCCACTGGCTGACACCTGCAGCCGAACCGATGACACCTGGCGATTGGGAAGCCGGGTACGCTCGTTGTGTTGGCATGCTGCTGGACGGCAAAATGATGGATGAGGTCGATGAATTCGGGCAACCCCTGGAAGATGAGACCGTTCTGCTGCTGATCAACGCCAGCGATCACGACATTCCATTCCTGCTGCCACCGATCGAGGCAAAGCAGTTCTGGCACGCCGAACTGGATACGTTCTATCCTCGGCGTCGCCCCAAGAAGTACGACCGCGGTTCCATGTATCGACTGAAACAACAGTCTCTGGCATTCCTGGTCCGACGTGATCAGATTTGGCACAAGCTGCACAAGAAAGTCACGCGCCGGAAAAAACGATCGAGAAGTCGCCGTTCCTGAAGCCGGTGGGACAGGCACATTCGTGGCGGTGTTGGGCTATTCTGAGTAATCTGTCGGGCTATTCACGATCCTTCTACCCTAGGCCCGCGTCCCAGCCCTACCGGCCAGTAGTCCGTTGAAAAACGTGTAGGCCGGACCGAGGAGCGAAGCGACGATGTTCCGGCATCTGTGATTTCCGGTAGATTCCGGACTGCCGGAGCGGCGCTTCGCTTGATCCAGCCTGCTCAATTCACTTTTCAACGGACGGCCAGGACTTCGTCGATCACGCCAGAAACCGAGTCGTTGTCATGCCCGCTTCAGTTGCAGGGGTTGTTCCCGAGTCCACCGAAGACCCGTTCAAGCTCATCGACGAGATTGAGGAGTTGAAGCGGTCCACGGACACGACAATCCTTGCGCACTATTACGTCGATGGCGATGTCCAGGACGTCGCGGACTTTACTGGTGACAGCCTGAAACTGGCTCGTGATGCGACGACTGTGACAACGTCTCGCATCCTGTTCAGCGGTGTTCACTTCATGGCCGAGACGGCCAAGATGCTGAGCCCGGAAAAGACCGTGCTGCTGCCCGACATGCTGGCCGGTTGCTCGCTGGCTGACAGTTGCCAGCCTGAAGCCCTGAAAAAATACCAGGACGATCTGCGGGCCGCGGGGCATAAGTTCGAAACCGTCGCGTACATCAACACGTCCGCCGCCGTAAAGTCTCTGTGTGACTGGATTGTGACCAGTGGTAATGCTCGCGAGATTGTCGAACGCGTCCCTGCGGACCGAGAGATCCTGTTCGCACCGGATCAGCACCTGGGCCGTTACCTGGCCGAAGTCACCGGCCGCAAGATGATCCTGTGGCCCGGCGCCTGCCAGGTTCACGAGATCTTCAGTGTCCAGGACCTGCTCGCGGTAAAACGAAACAACCTGGGCTGTACCGTGATGTCGCACCCGGAATGTCCGCAGAACATCCTGGAAGTCTCCGACTTGATTGGTGGCACCGAAGCCATGCGGAAACACGTGATGGCTCAGACCGAGCCGCACACGTACCTTGTCGCGACCGAAGCCAACATGCTGTACGCGCTGGAAAAGGCCGCGGGGCAGCACAAGTACATTCCGGTGCCGGGCATCATGACATCGACGGGCGAGACGTGTGCCTGCAACCGTTGTCCACACATGGCTCGCAACACGTTGGAAGCCGTGCGCAACTGTCTGCGTGACGGAACTCCCGAGATTGTCTGGCAGCCCTTCTTTGAGCAGGCGCGGGAAGTTGTCGCTCGCAGCTTGCTCAATTGATTAGAGCCTTCTTCTTAATCCCCCTTGGGGAGAGGGTCAGGGAGAAGGGTTTTCGAGTCAGATGGATCGACTGAAGACAACTCTGAAAATGCTCTAGTGTTCGATCAGACCTGAATTGATGCTTAGAGGCGTTTGAGTCTTGTGCGTGCGTCTTCGGTTGTGAAGTGCCAGTCGACTGTTGCGGCAGAATCGTTTCGGGGCTTTTCCCAAGCTGCGTCTTCGCGGGTCAGTGTGGACTGATCTGCGATGCGACGGTTCAGGCATTGCCGCGTCAGAACACTCAACTCCGTTTCCGCCATGTCCAGCCAGCTGCCGTGTTTCGGCGTGTAGTGAATCTCAAGACGTTCGATCAGTCGGC
>CAYSJO010000777.1:0-3867 GCA_964431285.1 uncultured Planctomycetaceae bacterium | reverse complement strand
TAGAGATGCTGAATCTCCAATCCAACCCCGACCTCACCAGGACTCAGATTGATGAGCTGAAAGAGGCATTGCCGAAGTGCGCCATCAGCAGCACCCCCACCAAGTAACCCCCTAGCTAGTGTCGTGAGTCAGAGATTCACTTCAAAATTGGATTGCGCGATCCAGTCATCGTAGTTAGTCTCCCGCGAGTTGGTTTCGTATTGCAAGGAGGCGAACCATGGGGACAGGAAGAAGGTCTGCGGGGCGACGGTCGGATGATGGCGTCGTCGGTTTGTCGAATAGCGACTGGATGGTCTGTCTGATGAGCCCATGCCGGGCGTTCCGCGAACGATCACCGATGAGCATGGGGAAGATGTCGTGACCCGGACTCTCAAAACGAAGCCGAAGAACGCGACACACTGGAGCACTCGCAGCATGGCGGCAGCCACCGGACTTTCGCAGACAGCGGTGGTCCGTATCTGGAAGGCGTTCGGCCTGCAGCCGCATCGGACGGGAACCTTCAAGCAGTCTGCGGACCCGCAATTCATCGACAAGGTTCGCGACATCGTGGGTCTGTACCTCGATCCGCCCGACCGGGCGATCGTATTGTGCATCGATGAGAAGACCCAGGTGCAGGCGCTGGATCGGACGCAGCCGTTGCTTCCTCTGGCCGCAGTGTCGTGGGCATCGTGCGTTCTTTCACAGAAGCAACTGCTCACCATCTGCGCTGCGCCGTCGCTGATGCTCGTCCTGTACTCGACGGGCGTGGCACTCATGCTGCCGTTGAGCACACTTACGCAAATCAGGGCTCTCAGCGGTGAGCAGTAAATCGTGCTGGCATACTGCATTACCAATATGCTCATCAGCTACACGTGTTTCGCCGAGGCGTTGCAGCACTGGGAGTCTTCCCGCGTCAGCATGGTCGTCTGCACCAGCCCGCTACTGACGCTGGCTCTGTCTCACCCGGCATCCCTGATGTGGCCCAACCGGATCATGCCGGACAACCTCAATGTGCTCGGAATGTTCGGTGCGGCAGTCGTCGTATCCGGTTCCATGCTGTGCTCGTTTGGTGGCCAGAGATCAAACCACCAGGAATCGTTCAGCAATCAGGAGTCCTGCAGTGAGTAGTTTGTAGTTTGTTTCGCACCGCACTTGTTGTGCTGATTTCGTCCGGAGCCAACGCCGCGTTCGGGGACGAGCCATTCGCCACCCTTGACGAATATGCCGAGCGGGCGCGAGTTCAGTGGAAAGTCCCCGGCCTTTCAGGCCCGCACCCGTCCGCACTGCGGGCTTGACGGACGAGGCGTCCGTCAAGCTGCCCTTTATCGCGTGGCCGCGTTCTGCAGGGCCAGCAGCGGGTAGGCTGTGCCGCTGTAGGTGATGAAGTGCCACTTATCCGTGTTCAATGAGCGGGTCCACCACCGACCGGATTCTCTCTGATTCTTGCGCAGCCAATTGAGTCCCCGGTGCATGTGAGCGTCGTCGTTGGAGACGCCAGCGGCCTGCAGGACCAGCAGCGACAGGCCCGTCATGTGCCCGTCGCTGGGTGGAGTCTTGAAGTCAGGTTCGGCACGAATCTTGTCCGCCCGGTTGCCACCGCCCCATTGTTCCGGAGTGGCGAACGTGCGCATCGACCAGCCGCCATCGTCCCGTTGATGTTTGCGGATCAGTTTCACAGTCGCCTGCTGTTGCTCGCTGGTCAGAATTCCTTCCAGACGAAGTGACGTCCACAACTGCAGGACGCGAGCGTAATCGTGCGGGACTTCCGTTTCTCGCAGGTACGTCTTCAACCGTTCAACGCGCTCACGCATCTCGTCGTCTTCGGCCAGTGAATCCAGCCACCCGGGAGCCGTGCCGACAGCCATCGCGGCCATGTGAGCTTCCTGATACGCACTCGATTCGAATGGTGGCCAACAAGTCAGGGAATGCCACGTGCCATCTCTGTTCTGCATCTCCAACGCAAGCCGCAGGGCTTTGTCGGTTTCCGGCGACAGTGTCTTAGCGACGTAAACGTCCCACTCCGCCAGCCCGGCGGCAATGTAGATGACCTGCGCCGGGCGTGTTCCGCTTCGCTTCAACTTGCGGGCGCCGACCTCTTCGAGTGAGGCGAGCTGCTCGACAAAGAACGACCGCATGTCTTCGGACGGCTTGCCCAGAGTGTTGCTCAGCGCCGGGCGGATGAAGAGGTACGTTCCGTTCGTGTGGCAACTGACGCATTTTCTTTGCTTTGACCAGGCGACGGTCCCGTGTTCCAGGTGCAGAGCCGCCTTCGCGATCGACAATTCAACGAGCGGTTCTTCAGCACTTGCAGCCGGGACGGTGATTCCATCGGCCTCGTACTGGTTTGGCAGATCGGAATCTTCCGCAAATCCGACGTTTGCCATCGTTAGAGCAACGCTGAGCACGAACAGAACAAATTGCGGTCTCATAAGAACGCTCCGGCAATTGGTTACAGGCGGGTCGTCGCGGCTGAAGCCAGCCTTCAGAGCGAACCGATTGAAGGGTACAATGACGGTTTCACTGACTCCTTCACAAGTGGTACGTCGATGCTGGGACTGACTGACGGGGTGGCAACGGGCCGAACGGAACTTGCGCGGCGCGAAGCACTCCGTATTGGCGGACTGACCGCCCTTGGCCTGCACCTCCCTGATGCGTTGCGTGCTCAGGCGGCAGCCGGAGCCGTTGGACGCCGCGATGTGAATTGCGTGCTGCTCTGGATGCTCGGTGGGCCAAGTCATATCGATATGTACGATTTGAAACCTCTGGCACCGGCAGAGATTCGCGGTGAGTTGTCGCCGATCGCCACAAATGTGCCGGGGCTGGAACTGGGCGAACTGATGCCCAACATGGCGGCCTGTGCGGAAAAGTTCTCGCTGATTCGCTCCATGCATTCGTACTCGCCGACGCATGGCAGGGGTGACCACCACCTGATGAGCGGCAACAAATGGAGCAGCTCGCTTGTGCCACCGGGGTTCGGGGCAATGGTGTCGTGGCAGCACGAACGACGCGCGCGGCAGACGCCACCGTTCGTCCAGATCGGCGACCTCACGAGTACCAACTACGGCAGGCCGGGCCTCGGTGGCTATCTCGGTCGGAATTACGACCCGTTTCTGGTGACGCGCGACCCGAACTCGTCCAGCTTCGCCGTGGAAGAGTTCTCGACTTCAGAGAACGTGACCAGTGGCAGGCTGTCTGATCGTCAGGGACTGCTTGACGCTGTCGACCGGTTTCAGTCGCGGAGCGAAGCTCAGCTCGAGTTTGCTCGAACACACGATGAGTTTCAGCGGCGTGCATTTTCGATGATCACGTCCGAGAAGGCGAAAAACGCCTTCGATCTGTCTCAGGAGTCCACGACGACGCGAGACACCTACGGCCGCAACCGCGTGGGGCAGGGACTGCTTCTGGCTCGGCGGTTGATCGAGGCCGACGTTCGATTTGTCACGGTCAAAGGCTATGTGCGTTACGGGTGGGATCATCATCCGGAAGTTTTTCCCCGCCTGCGGACTGAAGTTCCTTGTTACGAACAGGGCTATGCAGCGTTGCTGAATGACCTGTCGGACCGAGGTCTGCTGGACAACACTCTGGTGATCACAGCGGGCGAGTTTGGTCGCACACCCCGTTTGAACAGTGACGCGCGGGGGCCGGGGCGAGACCACTGGAACCGCTGCTTCAGCCTGACGATGGGAGGTGGCGGAATCCGGACGGGTGTGGTGCTGGGTGCCAGTGACAGGCACGCCGCCGAAATCGCCGACCGACCTGTTTCCGTCCAGGACTTTGCCAGAACCGTGTATCACGCGCTGGGGCTGGACCCGAAAGCCGAACTGCGGACGCTCGACGATCGACCGATGCTGGCGCTTCCCGAGGGGGAAGTGATTGAAGAACTTCTCG
>CAYSJO010000776.1:0-32107 GCA_964431285.1 uncultured Planctomycetaceae bacterium | reverse complement strand
AAATACGACACCGACATCAGTCGGCCCGGGCAATCGGAATGGAGTCGCGAGCATGGATCACCCCCGCAGCGTTCTGCTCTGCTCGAACAGTGAATCGAGCCGATCGGTGTGCGCGGCCTTGCGCAAGCACTTTGGGCGGATCACGGTCGTGCGCGAGGAATCCGGTAGCCGCTGGCTCTTTCTGAAACGACGCATGCCCCGTCTGGGTGTTCTCACCGTGCTTGGTCAGGTGCTGTTCGCCTTGATCGCTGTTCCCGTGCTGAAGCGTCTGTCCCGGCGACGTATCGATGAGATTCATCAGCAATATGGTCTGACAAGCGATGCGGTCGATGGGCCGGATGTGATCGCGGTCGAGTCCGTGAACTCAGATGCGGCGCGTGCCGCGCTACGAAATGCAGCCCCTGACGTGGTCGTCGTCAACGGAACACGGATCATCGGCGAAAAGACACTTTCCGCCGTCGACGTTCCGTTTATCAATGCGCATCACGGCGTCACGCCTCTGTACCGCGGCGTGCACGGCGGATACTGGGCGCTGGCCGATCGGCATCCGGAACTGGTCGGAACGACCATTCACTACGTGGACCGAGGCATCGATACCGGTCGCATCATTCGACAGGTCCACTTCAACGTGTCGCCTCGTGACAGTTTTGTGACATACCCGTATCTGCATACAGGTGAAGCATTGCCGGAACTGCTCCATACAGTCGAAGAGATCCTCGCGCAGAAACGGCCAGTGCAGCCCCAACCGCCCGAGTTGCCGTCGCAATTGCGGACGCATCCGACAATCTGGGGTTACCTCGGTAGACGTGTGCTGCGAGGCGTTCGATAGGCGTTGTGGCGACTGTGAGGCCACCGATATCATCACTGGGGAGCCTCTCGGAGCGTTTTCAGAGTTCGTCTTCAGTGATCCATCCGATTCGAATACCCCTCTCCCTGACCCTCTCCCCAAGGGGGAGAGGGAACCAGTCAGTCGAGTTCTCTCCCTCTTGGGGAGAGGGGATTCATACTCAAGACGAATTCTGAAAATGCTCTCGGAGAGACGACCTGCGGAAAGGACTCCGAATGTGCGGACTGGCTGGCCTGTCGCTGGCAGAGCCTCAGCTGTGGTCAGACGGTTGTCTGCACCGCATGACTGATGCGATCGCGCATCGCGGTCCCGATTCCGATGGTTTCTTTACGAGCGATCGGCACACCACGCTGCTTGGTTTTCGGCGACTCGCCATTCGCGATCTCGACCCCCGGGCCAACCAGCCAATGCAAACGGCTTCGGGCCTGACGACCGGCGTCTTCAACGGCGAAATCTATAACCCGGACGATGTCGCCAGTGACTTTTGCCCCGGTATCGCACGTCGGACGTCAGGCGACACAGAGGTATTGATTGAGTCATTCGAACGCCATGGTGAGCACATTCTGTCCGACTGCAATGGCATGTTCGCGGCAGCTGTTTACAACCACCGGACTGACGAAACCGTTTTGTTCCGTGACCGGATGGGCAAGAAGCCACTGTACCTGTACGAGGGGAATGGCTTCGTGGCCTTCGCTTCGGAGCTGAGATGTTTTGCGCCGTTCCACCTCGAGTTCGATCCCGAGCGTCTTCCACACTTCCTGCAGTTTGGACACTACCCGGCGCCGCTGACGGCATTCGCAAACACCAGCCAGCTTCGCCCGGGTGAGGCTATCACTCTGCGGGATGGTTGTATCGCTTCGCGGCGAATGTGGCATAGTTTCACTGACCTTCCCTGGGGTGAGACCAATTCAGTTGATCTTGATGACCTGGACCGCACGCTGACCGATGCCGTCTCGATCCGAACGCTCAGCGATGTTCCGGTCGGCATGTTTCTGAGCGGCGGAATCGACTCTTCTCTGATCGCCGCGGAACTGAGTGCCGCCGGACATAAGAGCATCCCCGCATTTACGGTCGCGTTCGATACAGATTCCCACAATGAAGCTCCGTTTGCGGCCCGGATCGCGCAGCACCTTGGTCTGGAGCAGATCGAAATCCAGATTCCGCCGGAGTCACTGCCGGATCTGGTGACCGACTTCATTGACTGTTATGAGCAGCCCTACGCCGATTCGTCCGGGCTGCCGTCCATGGCACTCTGCCGAACGGTGCGGCAGCAAGTCACTGTGGCGCTCAGCGGTGATGGTGGAGATGAATTCTTCGGCGGCTATCAGCGATACGACTGGTTCCGCAAGACCTTGTTTGCGCAGCATGCTCCGGCTTCGATACGGAAGCTCATTGGCCGCCTGCTGCCGAAGATCGATCCACACCGGGGTCCGCGATTGCAACGCTGGTTGGACACCATTGACGAGGCGGGCCTGTATTCGCAGATCGTGCGGGCCTGGCCGGGACCATCCGGCGAGATCCTGAACGGTGTGGAGACAGGTGATGACGCCACCCGGCAACTGTATCGAGACATCTTCGGTCAGCTCGACTGCGACGCCGTTTCGAAAGCGCAGTGTGCGGACGCGTCGCTGTATATCCCGGGCGACCTGCAGGTGAAGATGGACCGGGCATCCATGCGGTACTCGCTGGAAGTACGTTGCCCGCTGCTGGATTACCGGGTCGCTGGATTTGGAGCCGAGCTGACATCGCGCGCGCGTCAGAACCGGGGTCTGAAGACCGTGCTGAAGGCACTGCTGGAACGGCATGTTCCCCGGTCTTTGTTCGATCGGCCCAAGCAGGGGTTCTCCGTTCCCATGCGCAAATGGATCGCCGGGCCGCTGCGGGAACTGATGCTGGACAGCCTGCGCAGTCAGCGATTTCGTGAATGCGGCTGGATAAATCAGTCGTTTGTTGAGCGGTTGGTTCAACCGTTGGAAAAGGGCCCAAACGACGCTCAGGGGCCACTCTGGATGCTGCTGGTGCTGGCGCTTTCGTACGAGCGAAGCCGGGAGATGTCACAGACGATGGCGTATTACGAGTTCGGTCGCACGAGTTCGCCGAGGGTCGCCGCATGAGTCGACATGTGCCCATTCGCATATGCAGCATCATCAACGGCACGTCTGGCGGTGCCGGTGCTGAGCGCATGCTGCAGCGCGTCATCCGCTACTCGAACACGCCGGAATTCGAGCACCTTGTCATCTCGATTAACAACTTCCGCCGTGTTGCCGAAGAGCTGACGGTTGAAGGAATCGAGGTTCATTCGTTGGGTATTCGTCGCCGGTTGACTCGGCTGCCGTTGGCCATGCTGCGCATGGGGCGACTCATTCGGAACTTCCAACCGGACGTGGTGCAGACGTGGCTTTACCTGTCGGACCTGTCCGGAGGCATCATGTCGCGGCTTGCCTGCTCGTCGGTTCCGGTTGTCTGGACAATCCGTCACTGCACGCTGGATCGAGAACTCGACACGCGAGGTATTCGCATCACCGCCGGATTGTCGAGCCGTTTATCGGGACTCGTGCCGTCGCGGATCGTGCTGAACTCGCATGCGGCCGTTCCGATTCATACAGCGGCGGGATATGCCCCTGAGAAGATGCTGGTCATCCCGAACGGTTTCGATACGGCAGGGCTGCAGCCTGACGAACAACATCGACTTCGTATCCGGCAGGAGTTCGGATTCGATCCGGAAACGCGAGTTGTTGGACGGATTGCCCGGTTTCATCCGCAGAAGGATCACCTGACATTTCTTCGAGCCGCTCGCATCGTTCACGACGCGCAACCGGACGTGCGCTTCGTCATGGTGGGAGAACCGCTGTTTCTGACAACCCGGGAAATCCGCCACGACGTTGAATCCCTGGGCCTGCGGGACGTCGTCCGCGTCGAAGAGTTTCGCTCGGACATTGCCGCGCTGAATAACTCATTCGATATCGCGACCTGCTCTTCCGTGACGGAAGCCTTCCCGAACGCACTGGGCGAAGCGATGGCCTGCGGCGTTCCCTGCGTTTCGACCGACGTCGGCGACGCGAATCGCATCGTGGGCAGCACGGGACATGTCGTGCCACGATCTGATCCGGCAGCGTTTGCCGCCGCACTACTCAACGTTCTGGATCAATCTGTGGACGAACGTCGAAAGCTCGGCCTGGCCGCGCGACGCCGAATCCTTGAGGACTATCAACTGGATTCCTCAATGCAGCAGTACGTCGACCTCTGGCGTGAGCTGGCCGAACGGAAGCCGACTGTTGATTCAGCCCGACATTCTCGTGCGGCTTGAGTCACCGTGATGGTGATTCAGCAGCGGTGTCGATCGCGTCCGGTATCGAAAGTTCTTCGAACTCCAAAGCGGGATCATCACCGTCAGTCGCGTCGTCAAGCGACGATTCGCTTTCATCCGCGCCCTCAGCGGTCTCCGCAGACTTCTTCTGTTCGAATTCAAGCATCTCGCGCGCCTAGCCTGCGGCTTTACTGTCGGGATGCTGTTCCAGCAGACGTGAAAGGATCTCGCGGGCTTCTTCCAGTTGACGTCGAGCCGACACTTCGTTGGTTTCCGCCTCGGATGTTGCGATTGCCGTCTTCAGTTCTTCGACCGTCATCAACTCAGCACGTTGCATCGCGAGTTTCACATACTGACTCTGTAACAGATCCTTCTCATTGACTGGTACAGGCTCGGTCGCCGGGTATTGCGACACCGTGGTGTCATTCGGTGTAAAAGTGGCGGGACCAGGTTGTGGTGCATAAGGAACAGGATTACCAGCGTTTCCCGCGACTTCTTCAAACGACGATTCTGGCTGGGACGCACCGAACACGTTGCCGACAGGCCGGGGCTCGTCGGAGGCAGATTTCGACTCGTTTTCCGCGTGGGGGAAGCTGCGTGGTCTCTTCCAGGTACACTGCGGGTGGATCGTTGCGTCCTCCCGGTGGCTGCGGTTCGTCGCGTGGTGGTTCAGCCTGGCCTGCAAATACCTCCGGCGGAGATAACGAATGCGATCGTACCGGGTCGGATGTTTTCCGAATCAGAATCGAGACCACGACGATCAACGCCGTTGCCAGCAATAGGTTTGCAACCGTTCCCTGTCGCATGACCGTTTCTACATTTTGAGGTAACTCTCCGACAACGGATTCTCGGCCCGCGACGATTTGTGTCAATGCGAGGCCAACTCATTCAGCAAATCATGGCCTGCCCTGCCAGACGCCGGGACGAGCAAATCGCAATTCGGGTCGAAACACTGGCCTTCTCGACACATTTGAATCGCCGCCTCACAATGCAGCGATGTGAGCTAGCTCTCTCGTCCTTCTTCGTTTTCAAACTGAAATGTCTACCTGATGGCGACTTCTTTTTACGAATTTGACATCGCTGTGATCGGCGCCGGGCACGCAGGTACGGAAGCTGCGCTGGCCGCGGCCAGACTCGGTTGCCGCACTGCTTTGCTGACAATGAACTGCGATACCGTCGGGCAGATGAGCTGCAATCCCGCGATCGGTGGAGTTGCCAAAGGCCAGATCGTCCGTGAGATCGACGCGATTGGTGGCGAGATGGGTCGGTGCATCGACGCGACCGGGATTCAGTTTCGTATGCTGAATCTCAGCAAAGGGCCGGCCATGCACAGTCCGCGAGCCCAGGCGGACAAGAAGGCGTATCAGTTCCGGATGAAGGAAGTCGTTGAGGAACAGGGGAATCTCACCCTGCGTCAGGAGACTGTGGAAG
The DNA here is from genome assembly GCA_964431285.1 of uncultured Planctomycetaceae bacterium. Lineage (GTDB taxonomy): Bacteria > Planctomycetota > Planctomycetia > Planctomycetales > Planctomycetaceae > CAUZFZ01. The sequence goes on along the minus strand of CAYSJO010000776.1, from coordinate 26,522 downwards.
GGCTGATCGTCGAGAACGGGCGACTGACTGGCATTCGCGTTCGTGGCGACGCGGTGTATCGAGTGCAGGCCGCGATCATCACGACGGGCACGTTCCTGCAGGCCATCATGCACACGGGCGAAGCACAAAGCACGGGCGGTCGAGCGGGAGAGGGCACGACGAGATCACTCTCGCAGAGTTTCGCGGAACTGGGCTTCGAGCTGGAACGTTTTAAGACCGGCACGCCAGCTCGCATCAACGGGCGAACCATCGATTACTCACAATGCGAAATTCAGCCGGGCGACGACAAACCGCAGCCGTTTTCCTTTCTGACCGATCACATCACCGCGGAGCAATTGCCCTGCTGGCTGACCGAGACCAACGAGTCCGTCCACGATGTGATTCGAACGAACCTGTCTCGCGCCCCGATGTACAGCGGCCAGATCAATTCAACCGGGCCGCGATATTGTCCGTCGATCGAGGACAAAGTTGTCCGCTTTGCCGAGAAGACGTCGCATCACATCTTCCTGGAGCCCGAAGGCCGTAACACGCACGAGGTCTACTGCAACGGAATCTCGACCAGTCTGCCACGTGACGTGCAGGACGCGATGATCCATTCAGTGCGCGGGCTCGAGAAAGCCGAGATCATGCGCTACGGATACGCCGTGGAGTATGACTTTGCTCCGCCAACACAGTTGCATGCGACGCTGGAAACGAAGCGTGTCGAGGGCCTGTACTTTGCAGGACAGATCAACGGGACGACGGGTTACGAGGAAGCGGCCGGACAGGGTCTGATTGCGGGACTCAACGCGGCCTTGAAGCTGGCCGCGCGCGAGCCATTCGTGCTCGATCGAAACCAGGCTTACTTAGGTGTCCTCATCGACGACCTTGTCACGCGCGGCGTCGACGAGCCCTATCGCATGTTTACATCGCGTGCCGAATACCGGCTGCTGCTGCGGCAGGACAATGCCGACCGTCGTCTGACATCAATCGGTCGCGTACTGGGCAGCGTTTGCGACAACCGATGGCAGCAGTTCCAGCAGCATGAGGAACACATCCGCCGCGCAACGCAGGTCATCACAACAGTGCGCCGTGAGGGCAAGCTGCTGGAAGAACTGCTGCGACGGCCGGAAACCACATGGTCGCATTTGTGTGAGATGTCGCCAGAGGTGGCTGTGCTGGAAACTCCCGAGCGAGCAGCGCGTCAGATCGAGATTGAAACCAAATATGCCGGGTATATCCGCCGACAGTCGGCCACGATTGAGAAGCAGCAGAACGTCGAGTCCATTCGGATTCCGGACACGTTTGACTATCGGCTCATCACCAATCTGCGTGCGGAGGCCAAAGAGAAACTGCACAGCGTGCAGCCGCGGAACCTTGGCCAAGCCGGTCGGATCAGCGGAATCACGCCAGCCGATATCACAGTGCTGATGCTGTATCTGAAAGAGCCACGACGCATGGCTCCCGCGTGATCGCGCCGGATCAGTCTGGTGTTGGAGCCAGGCAGACAACCTCGCACTCGATATCCGTCAATTGCTTCCGTAGCCGTCCCAGCGATTCCTCGTCTGGATACGTCCCGACGATGGCTCCGCCCGAACCGGCAAACTTGGCTGAGGCTCCGGCGGCGCGGGCCATCTCAATCATCTGCAGGTGGACGGGAGACAAATCGCAGACCGAGTTTCGAAGATCGAAATTCTCATCCACCAGAAGGCTGAAGCGGATGTGGTCACCGTCCAGCAATGCCTGTTTCGACTCGTCAGCGAGTTCAGCAAATCGCGTCATCGCGTTGCGCACAGTGACGTCTCCGGAGTCGTAACGGGCTCGCAACGGGCCGTGTGTTGCTTCAGTCGGCTCTCCGGCTTTGTCGCTGAAGGCAACATAGATCGGCGGCAGCAACTTTGGATCGATCTGTTCGTACAGACCGTACTCAAGTCCAGACTGTTCCCGTAACTGTTCGGTGGAGAAGTCCATGAAGACCAGGCCTTCATAAGTCTGAACGACCCGATCCTGTAATCCGGCGGCAATACCCAGCTCGTGCGTCTCCACACTCAGTGCGAGCGACGGCTGCAGTTCCAACGGGATCGCAACTCCGTAGAAGTCCATCAATGCCCGCAGGGTTGCCACGATGATCGCGCTCGAGCCCGCGAGTCCCACGGCGCGTGGAATGTTGCTTTCATAACGAATCGAAAACGTGCGGCCGTGCAGGACAATTCCCTGTTGCTGGCAGTACTCGTAGAAGCGGCGGATCGTCGCTTTGACCAGTCGCACTCCCCCGTAGTACCCGTGCAGTTCGACATCACGGCTGAGTTCGCTGATCGACCCAAATCGGCTGCGATCGTCCTGACTCAGAATGATCTCCAGCTCTTCCCACTCATACAGGACGACCTCTGCAAAGAAGTGCGGAACAGTGACTGACAGCGTCCGCCCGTGGTATCCATCGGACGGATTTCCAATGAGTCCGGCCCGGGCGAATGCTCGTCGGCGAATCATCTCCATGATTGGACCTCAGGGCGGTCAATCGTCATGAGTCATTCGCCTTCAATCAGCAACCGATAAGCTGACCAGTTTCAGTATGGGAACCGACCGAAGTCGTTTCGCACTGTTTGACTTCGAAGCGCGAGTCTAGCAGTGCCTGGAAATGTGTCTCAACACGAGTTTGGCTTTGTTATCTGATGGAATTCGACGGATTCGGGTTTGTCTGGAATGCGGCGGTTTGCTGGCGGTCCGGCGTTTCCTGTACTTCCAGGAATCGTCTATCAATCGCCTTACCGGGCACGTCACAAGACAATGCTTGGTCGTCACTAATTGATTCTGGAATTGAGTGTCTCAACAAAATGGCCATTGAATTCAATTGCCCCGAGTGTGCAGCCCTGATTCGTGTTCCGGATACGGCTTCGGGCAAGAAGGGCACCTGCCCGAGCTGCTCTGTAAAACTGCGTGTCCCGAAGATCGAACTCCCCGATCCCGCGGCGGGACAGCCCACACCATCGCGGGTCACGCCAGTTCAACCAGTTACCCCAGTACCCGCGCCACCGCCGCCCGATCCCGGGATTCCGCCGCGGCCTGATTTCATGGCTCCGCAGCAGCCCGCTGCGTCTGGGCCCGTGCAGCCACCGGTGGCACCGCCGTCAGCACCAGCATTCCCGCAGCAGCCGGCCGCACCGCCCCCAGCCGCCGCTCCTTTTACTGGTCCTCCTGTTGCGGGCACTCCAGGCCAGCCCGGTGCGCCACAGTTTCCCGGACCACCGGCGACCGATGGCATCCCACCGGTCGCGCCAGCTCAGTCTGTGGCTCGACAGGTCCGGCGCCGCGCGAGAAAGAAAAGCAATCTGTGGTTCCCGCTTCTGTGCGGACTGGCACTCGCTGGCGGGCTCGGCTGGATGTATCTCAACCTCGGACCCGACATCGACGGTAAGCGAATCGGCTACAGCCAGACAGGCACGATGATGCAGCCGAAAACCGTACCTCTGTCCATGATCAACGTATCGCCCGAGATTCGTTCCGCCGTGCTGGCCTACTTTGAATCGGATCCGGAAAACATGCGCAGTCAGTTTGTCGAAACTCGATTCACGGCAACGCCCCAGGGTTTGCAGATTCAAGTGCTGACCGGCAGCGATTCGCGCTTCGTCCGATTCCCAATCGATGCCGATCTGCGTACCTGGTACAACGACCATTTCGACGAACTGGAAAAGGCTCGTGCAAATAGCCTGAGCAACTCTCTGAAGGAATTCTTCACGGACTGGGATGTGGCGATCCGTAACAACTCGGGCGTTGAGGACCCGCTCAAGTACCGCAACAGTGTTGGCCTGACGTCGTGCATTGGCGGGCTGGGTTACCACGTGGAGGCCCTGGCGGGCAAGTCGCTTTATCCGTGTGTCTATGAGGACGACGGTAATCTGTACTTTCTGCTGCCCACGAAGCGAGACAAATTCAAGATCAAAGGCCGGAGCCTGACTGAGAAGTCGCTCCCGATTTTTCCCGGAGAATACGACGTCAGCATTCGCCCCGATCCAAAGACCCCCAGGTCAGTGGTGAAGAAACCCGCCAGCGAGTAGACCGTTGGTTGTTCCTAGCTCGTAGTAACCGCACTTGTGCGGTTGCTACCGGCACGCGGCTGAACCGCACAAGTGCGGTTACTACGAACGGTGGTTCCCCAAGCGGAATACTCAGCATGAGCACCGAGCACGGCAGCGGAACTCTATTCGGCGGCATCGACGTCGACGCAGTTCGACAGCAGTTCCGAAACCGCGACAAGTCGCTCACTGACAAACGCATGTCCGTGAGTGAAGCCGTCACCCGATTCGTGCACGATGGTGACTATCTTGGGTCCGGCGGGTTTGGTTGTGATCGCATCGCTACCGCGCTGCTCCACGAGATCGTCCGCCAGAAAAAACAGAACCTCAGTTTCGCCGGGCATACGGCAACGCATGACTGGCAGATTCTCTGTGCGGGAAACCAGACCGGCCGTGGCCAGCTCCTCAAGCGAGTCGATATTGCCTACATCGTTGGGCTGGAAGCACGAGGCCTATCCCCCCACGCACGCCGAGTGGCCGAATCCGGTGAGGTCGAGTTCTGTGAATGGACCAATTACACACTCGCCGTTCGCCTGCAGGCTGCTGCGATGGGTGTTCCCTTTCTCCCCGTCCGCAGCATGGCCGGCACCGACACGTTTCGACACGGTGCAGCGAAGTCGATTACCTGCCCGTTCACCAATCAACCGCTGGTCGCCGTCCCCGCTCTCTCGCCCGATGTGGCCATCATTCATGTTCATGAGGCGGACTGTTTTGGTAATTGTCGCGTGCGCGGGACATCAGTTGCCGACTTCGAGCTAGCTCGAGCTTCCAGACGCCTCATCCTCAGTTGCGAACGCATAATCCCCAACGACGAGGTTCGAGAAGATCCGACGTCGACGGTCATCCCGTTTTTCTGTGTCGATGCCGTCTGTGAGGTACCCTGCGGCAGCTATCCCGGCAACATGCCGTACGAATACTTCTCTGACGAAGACCACATCCGAGAGTGGCTCGAAGTCGAGCGAGATCCCGATCAGCATCTGGAATTCGTCAAGCGTCTGATCTTCGACACGTCCGACTTCGACGAATATCTCGATGCCTGCGGGGGGCGAGAGCGACTCGAATCGCTGCGACAGCAGGAACTCGATCCAGCAGGCTCAATTTCGTGATATCTGACAACTCCGGCCAACAATGACCAACTGCAATCCCATCGAGCTGATGATCTGCACCGCCGCCCGGCACCTTGAAGACGGCAAGCTTGTTGTTGTGGGAACCGGTGCCCCGTGTGCCGCTGCCATGCTCGCGCAGAAGACTACGGCGCCGGATATGACGCTGATGTTCGAGGCAGGCGGGATCGCACCGCAATTGCCCCGCATGCCGATCAGCGTCGGCGACTCACGCACGCACTACCGCGGACTGGTCGCGACCAGCATGGCCGACATCATGGAAACCTGTCAGCGTGGCATGGTCGATTATTCGTTCCTCGGTGGCGCCCAGATCGACGCCTACGGCAATCTCAATTCGACGATGATTGGCGACGACTACCAGCAGCCGAAAGTGCGTTTGCCTGGCAGTGGTGGAGCGAACGACCTTGGTTCGTTCTGCTGGCGCATTCTGGTGATGACGCCGCACGACCGCCGCCGCTTTGTCGAGAAACTCGACTTCATGACAACCCCCGGATACCTGACCGGCCCTGGAGCCCGCGAAGCCGCCGGCCTGCCGGCCGGGACGGGACCGTACAAAGTCGTCACGAACCTGGCCGTGCTTGGTTATGACGATGAATTGAAGCGAATGTGCGTCGAGTCGGTGCATCCCGGCACAACAATCGAGCACGTTCAGGAACACACGGGATTCGACCTTCTGGTCAGCGAATCGGTCGGCACAACCCCCGAACCCGACAGCGAAGCCCTCCGGATTCTGCGAGAAGAGGTTGATCCCGAACGGCTGATCCTCGGAAGGTCCTGACACGGGTTTGCCGTTCGTAGTAGCCGGATTCATCCGGCTGTGAACAGTCGGCGATCATGGGCACGCGCTGAGTCGATCACCACGGTTGAACCGCACAAATGCGATTACTACGAACGTGGGCGTGATGCAGGTCACAGATTCAGGGCCGGTCGTCCGTGTCATTCGTGAAACGCGGGGATCTCCGCAACGTCCTCGCCGCTGATCATTTTCTGCACGTGCGCGGCGACGCCGTCGACAATGTCGTTGATCATGATCTGGCCAGCTTCGGCGTTGGCCTCCAGCGGTTCTTTGTCTTCCTGGTCCTGCATCGCATCCGCACGAACGTTCTCGGGGAAGGCTGCCAGTGCAAAGGCTGTTTCGAATTCCTGAGCATGGCCCGGCCAGCGTTTGGTCGTCAGATTGGCCTCGGCGACTTCGTCCGTCAGCCATTCCCAGTAGCTGTGAAACTGCACGTTGATTTCCAGCCGCTGCAGGAACTGGCCCCACATGCCTTCGCAGGGAGCGATGTTTCCGCCGTGACCGTTAAGGACCAGAATGTTTGTGAAGCCAGCGTGATTCATGCTGCGAATCGTGTCGAACAGGACGCCCAGCCAGCTTCCCGGAAGCGCTGTCAGTGTGCCAATGTGTCGCATGTGATGTTCGCTGATGCCAATGTTCATCGACGGTGCCACGATGACCTGCGGGTCCAGTTTCTGAGCGACTTCGACCGCGATGTGATTGACGCTCCGCCAGTCGTGCTCCATCGAGAGATGCTCAAGATGCTGCTCAGTGGCGGCGACGGGAATGATGCAGGCCTTCAGTTCGCCAGACTGCATTCGTTCTCGAAACTCACGGCGGCTGTGTTTGGGCAGCAGAACTCGGTCAGATCCGGTCAGTGACATTGTGGTGGGCTCCAGGTGGCCGAGTCGATCGGGCAATGAGCGTCACGATCGACAATGAGCAGGATCCAAGTGACATGTAGAGCGGCGATGTTCGCGGAGACGGCCCTTGAGATTCAAGTGGTGAAGCGATCCAGTAGACTCGTCTCCGTTCAGAACGTGTCCTTCACGTCTTTTGAGATCTTCTATTTCAGTTGGCCAATTCAACACCGCCTGGAAACACCATGAGAAAAAGCAGGACGCTCGCCCGCCTCAAAGAAGACAAGACCGTTCGTATCTGCGGACTGGGGCACTTCATTCCGTCGTACATTCGTCATGCAGCTCAATTTGGGTTTGACTGTGTGTGGCTTGATGCCGAACACCGATGCTTTGATGATCGGGAATTACTGGCATTGCTGGCATATTTTCACCTGCACGACATCGACTGCATGCTGCGACCACCGACGCTCGAGAAAACGCGGCTGTATCGCTATCTCGAAGACGGTGCTTCCGGGCTGATGATTCCCCATGTGTCGACGCCGGAGAAAGCTCAGATGCTGGTCGATTCCGTGAAGTTCCCGCCGATCGGAGACCGGGGAATCGACGGAGCGGGACTCGATAGCGATTTCTTTCTGGACTACAGCGAAGACTGGACGGACCGGGCCAACGCCGAGACGTTCCTGGTTGTGCAGATCGAAACCCCGGAAGCGGTTGCCAACGTGGATGCGATTGCTGCGATTGAGGGAGTCGACGGAATCTTCGTCGGGCCCGGCGATCTGGGACTTCGGTTACGACAGCCGGGTGCCCGTATGGATCTGGAAGAAGCGATCGCACTGGTTGCCTCCGCATGTGAGACACACGGCAAGGCCTGGGGATTGCCCGTCGGGACTGAAGAAGTGATGCAGAAGCGTCACGAACAGGGAGCACGACTGCTGGCGCACGGTGGCGAATTCATGGCGATCATGAAAATGCTCGAAGAATCGGCAGCCATGTTTCACAAAGTCACGGGTTCGTAATGGGTGATTGCTGCGACCCTTCCACCCCGACGCCCATGAAATCAGAGATGGAATGACGATCGCCGCCGCCAGTCCCGTCGTATTGACGACCCTCAACGCGAGGTACTGGCACAGTTCGTTCGGTCTGCGCTATCTGCTGGCGAACATGGGTCCGCTGTGTGACCAGACGCGCATGCTGGAGTTCGGGATCAACGACAACATGCTCGACGTGCTGTCCGCGATCCTCGCCCACGACCCGCAGATCGTGGGGATCGGTGTCTACATCTGGAACGTCGAACCCGCGACCCGACTTGTTGCCAACCTGAAACGCGTGCGGCCCGATATCACCATCGTTCTTGGTGGCCCAGAAGTGAGCTACGAGACGGAAAGTCAGCCGATCGTCGAACTCGCCGATCACGTCATCACGGGCGAAGCTGACCTCGCGTTTGCCGAAGTATGCGGACGGCTCCTGGATAAATCACCGATTGCCGACCACATCATTCCGGCTCCGCTGCCACAGTTCGACCAACTGGTGTTGCCTTACGACCTTTACACCAACGAGGACATCGCCCACCGCGTGATTTACGTCGAGGCGTCACGCGGCTGTCCTTTCACCTGCGAGTTTTGTTTGTCGGCACTCGACATCCCCGTGCGTCAGGCGAATCTGGACAGTTTCCTGGCGGCGATGCAGCGTTTGCTGGACCGAGGCGCACGGCAGTTCAAGTTTGTGGACCGCACGTTCAATCTGAACCTGCGCGTCGGCCGAGCCATCCTCGAATTCTTCCTCGAACGCTACGAGCCCGGCCTTTTCCTGCACTTCGAAATGATCCCGGACCGGTTGCCGGACGCACTGCGTGAACTGATCGCTCGATTCCATCCCGGCGCGCTGCAGTTCGAGATCGGCGTGCAGACCTTTAATGAGGACGTTGGCGAGTTGATCAGCCGGAAACAGGACAACACACAACTCGCCGAGAACTTCCAGTTTCTGCGGGAACACACGGGCGTCCATATCCACGCCGACCTGATCGTGGGTCTGCCCGGCGAGTCGATCGAGAGCTTCGCTGCTGGTTTCGACCGGCTTGTGTCGCTCGATCCGCAGGAGATTCAGGTCGGCATCCTCAAACGTCTGCGTGGCACTTCCATCGTTCGCCATGACGCGGAATGGCAGATGATCTACAGCGACTCACCACCGTACGAAATCCTCAGCAACTCACTGATCGATTTCCCGAGCATGCAGCGTCTTCGGCGATTCGCCCGCTTCTGGGACCTGATTGGCAACAGCGGTAACTTCCTCGAATCAAGCCGGCTGATTCTGCACCACGGCCCGTCTGCTTTTGCGCAGTTCGCTTCGCTGTGCGACTGGCTGTTCGCCCGCGAGCAACGTGCTCACGGTATATCGCTCGTCCGGCTGGCTGAGCATCTGTTTGAGTTTCTGGTTTCGGTGCAGGAACTACCGGCAGATGTCGCGGCGCTTGCAATCTGGCAGGACTACACGCGCACGGGTCGTCACGATCGGCCGGCTTTTCTGCGACAGTTCGAACTGCCCCATCCGGCAAAACGCGAGCGACCGCCAGCGCTGGCGCCGCGAAGACAGACCCGGCACGCGCCGTGAACCTGTAACCGGACTTAGCCGCCCAGACGGCGGGTTGTGAACGGGCTGCGGCTGTCTGAATCGGTTTGGTCGGTCGCAGTTGGTTGCGGAGCCGGCGGCTGAATCACTTTCCGTGGCTGCGAGCTGGCCGCGGACTCTTCGGTCGCCCGCTCCTCGGCGCGTTTTTTCGCTGCCTCTGCCAGCTTCTTCTTCGCCACGCGGCGTTCCCGATCTTTCTTCTTCTGATCTTTCTTGTTCGCCACCTGTCTGATCCTTCCGTGGGGAGGACTCATTCGTAGTCGTAGTTTCGACGCCGCCGTGTGCTCTTCTTCTTCCGCTTCTTTTTGGATTTCTTCTTGGATCTGTTTGACGGTTGGGCAAAGAAATCCGACATCGGCATGTCGTCAGGATAACGTCCCGTGACTGCGTAGTAACCGCAAGTGCCACTGAGGGCCAAGACAAGGGCAGTCTGCCCAAGCTTCGAAGGGATGGTATCGTCAGACGACAATCCAATCACAATACCGATCACCATGACGCCTGCAATTCCGGCGGTGGTGATTCTGGTCGTTAGCCAACGGCCCGTCTCAAAAAAGCACGCTGCCGCGACGCATGCGAAGAAGAGTGACATCACAAACTGAGGGAAGAAGCCGACCGGCGAGTCATCACCGGCTGAGAACGCGATCAAACACAGAACACCAGCGACTAGCGCGGCGAAAAGTCCAATGACAATCTCGGATCCACGACTCATGTCCAAGCCCTGCCTATCTGTTTGACGGGGGGGGATCACCACGAGTGTGGTTACATATGTCCATAAATTCACTCTGCCTTACCAATTGGCGATCTGATAATCCTTCAGAAAATTACCCCACTGATGCTCACCGCTCAGGAAGCCGGAGAAGATGGGGTCACAGATACGAGCGGCGGCGTCGACCAGGTCGAGCGGCGGATGGAAGCCCAGTTCCTCAGTCTTCCACTGGGCAATCTCGGTCGGGTCTTCGTCCGTAATCCAGCCCGTGTCGACGCTGTTCATGTGGATTCCGTCGCGGGCATAGTCGCGGGCCGACGTTCGCGTCAGCATGTTCAACGACGCCTTGGCCATGTTCGTATGCGGATGCCGGTCGGTCTTATAAGCCCGGTAGAACACACCTTCCATCGCGGAGACGTTGACAATGTGTTTGTCACGAGTCGGCACACGCAGCATCAGCGGCTTGAGTCGCGCGTCGAGGATGAACGGAGCGACCGCGTTCACCAGATGCACTTCCAGCAGTTCAACCGTCGGCACGTCGGCCAGTTTCAGCCGCCAACTGTTCACCGTTCGCAGATCAACCTGCTGCAGGTCGTTGTCGAGTTGACCGGTGGGGAACAACTCCTCGCCTGTCTGCGTGTCTCCTGGAGCAAGCGGCAACTGTGACAGTTCCGCAGCACGACGAATGCCTGCCAGGCTGCCGTCGACCTGAGCCGGCAGTGTCGTTTCGGCGTCCGATTCACAAAGTCCCTTGCTGCGCAGGTCTTCATAAGACTGCAGCAGTGGCCGAGCTGATTCGGGCAGGCTGCCGATCAGCTTGCGTTCGTCTTCCATCAGATGAGCGTAGAAGCCGGGCGGACGTCGCACGGTCTGACATGCGTTGTTGAGAATAAAATCCAGTCGCGGCAGCGTGTCACACAGGTGATCGGCGAACGCTTCGACACTGGGCGTGTGACGTAGATCGATGCCGTGCAGTTCCAGCCGATCGTGCCACTCAGCCTGGTCATCCTCAGCCAGAAACCGCTGCGCCGCATCTCGCGGGAACCGAGTGGTGACGATGACGTGTGCCCCGGCCCGCAGCAGTTTCAGGGCGGCCTGATAGCCAATCTTCACGCGTCCGCCGGTCAACAGTACGTATCGGCCTGACAGATCGAATGTCTGATTCCGGCGTTCCCAGTTGAGTGCCGAACAGTCGGGACACAGGGCGTCGTAATGGAAGTGGACTCGATCGTAGTCGCGTTTGCAGATGTAACAGCTCCGCGCAACTTGTAGCTTCGGACCGAGTTCGTGATCGGCCCCTTCGACTGGCGGCGGCAGCTCGACGTCAAACGGAGCCGGGGCACAGGCTTTCTTCAATTGACGGAGTCCTGCCCCCGCGCGGATGCCCGTCCTGGCCAGCAGGTGCTCGTCTTCGGCTTTCTGTTTGTCGATTTGTGCCTGTTCCTTACGTCGGAACGCGCGCAGAAGCTGCTTTCGTGCCGCACGGTTCGGGATCGCGATCTTTTCAATCGCGTGCAGCAGACGTTGCCGATCTGCCTGATCGAGGGCAGCCAGATGTCCACGATCCTCGGCAATTCGTTCCAGCAGTTCCGTGACCGACAACAGACTCTCTGCTGTCGGCGCGTCGCCGGACTCTGTTTCCTGATCGTGGGCCAACGGTTTTCCTCAAGCTGAGCAAATACTTCTTGCGCGTCGTCAAACAATGATGTCCTCGGCAGCGAGGACCTACTATCCAAGCATCCCCAACTAATCGCATTGTCTAGCTGGGTCGTAGACGTCTGCTGCCGCAACACTCAGCCGGCTCAAGGGCCCCATGGGTCCGCCATTGTCGACTGGCCGGGGCCAGGCCGGGTCCCGTTCAAGAGACGGCGCAGTGACCCTATGATATCAGGACTCTCCCTGTCCTGGTTGCGACTTCGCAGGAATCACTGGCATGACACTGAACCAACTCCGAATCGCCGTAAACAGCCTGGCCGGTTCGATTGCTCTGTTGACGGTCACCGGGATCGTGGTCGCTGAGGAATCCCCGGATTCACCCGAACAACCTCAGTTCTCCAAGTCCGATGTTGAGTTCTTTCAGACGAAAGTGCATCCGTTACTGAAAGCTCGCTGCTTTAAGTGTCACTCAGAGGACGCGAAGCGGCTCGAGGGAGAACTGCGGCTTGACGCCCGATCCCCGGTGCTTGAGGGCGGTGAGACCGGACCCGCGGCAGTGCCGAATGAGCCGGCAGAAAGTCTGATGATCGAGGCAATTTTGTACGAATCCCTGGAAATGCCGCCCAGCGGCAAATTGCCTGAGGGCGAGATTGCCATCCTGACGAAATGGGTCGAACTTGGTCTGCCGTGGACAGACGACGGTCTGACAGTCACGGTCGAAGAAAAAACGTTTCCTCTGGAAGAACGCAAGAAGTCTCACTGGGCCTGGCAGCCGATTCGTGACGTAGCCATCCCAACGGTGAAGAACACTGATTGGGCACGTAGCGCCGTCGATCGGTTCATTCTCTCGGAACTGGAATCCCGCAATCTGGATCCGGCTCCACCTGCGGATCGTCGGACACTGATTCGCCGCGTGTATTTCGACCTGATCGGCCTTCCGCCGACTCCCGAGCAGGTCCAGGAGTTTCTCGACGACAAGTCGCCGAAACCGGATGCACTGGCCCGAGTCGTCGACACACTGCTTGAGTCGCCCCACTTCGGCGAACGCTGGGCCCGACATTGGCTCGACCTGGTGCGCTACGCCGAAACGCTCGGGCACGAGTTCGATTACAAGCTGAAGTACGCGCATCACTATCGCGATTACATTATCCGCGCGATCAACGCCGATGTCCCGTACGACCAGTTCGTGCGTGAGCACATCGCCGGCGACCTGCTTAAGAATCCGCGGCGCAATCCCATCGACGGCACAAGTGAGTCGATCATCGGGACCGGGTTCTGGTTTCTGGGAGAGTTGAAACACGCACCTGTTGATGTGAAGGGGGAAGAAGCGACCGTTGTCGACAATCAACTCGATGTGTTCTCCAAGACGTTTCTGGGCCTGACTGTCGCCTGTGCTCGCTGTCACGATCACAAGTTCGATGCCATCAGTGCCCGCGACTACTACGCACTGTCCGGGTTTCTGCAGAGCTCTCGACGACAGCATGCCTACGTCGATCCCGAGGGACGTATTGAGAAGGCGGTCAGTCAGCTGAAGGAACTTCACGCGACCGCGGACGAATTGATTGCTTCATCAGTTGACCAGGACGCCGTCGATCGAACAGCACGGCTGCTACTGGCATCACGCGAAGTGCTGTTTGGATCTCCAAAGCCCGGCGACAGCGACGTCCCGAGTGGCAAGCGCGAAGACATCCTGCTGGCCGACTTCGAAGGTGAGGACTTCGGCGACTGGAAAGCCGAAGGCGCCGCGTTTGCCAAGGGGCCGGTGCCGGGCACTCTACAGCGTCAACAGAAAGTCTCGGGTTTCTCAGGGAAGCGGCTGGTGAATTCGTATGTCGGCGGCGACAACGCGACGGGTCGGCTGACATCGCCTGAGTTTGTAATTGATCGCCGTCGGATTCAGTTCCTGATCGGTGGCGGCGCACACAAAGGCCGCACATGCATGAATCTGCTGGTCAACGGCAAGGTCGTGCGCACGGCTACCGGAAAGGCGAACGAACGACTCGAACAGCATGTGTGGGACGTCTCTGACCTGCAACAGGAGCTCGCGGTAATAGAGATCGTGGACGAACAGAAAGGCGGCTGGGGACACGTCAATGTCGATCACATCGTGCTGACCGATTCCGGAAAACCCACGTCGACGAAGCGTCCTATCAATGCCGTGGCCAAAGAGCAGGGTGTTAACGCTGCAATGCTTGCCAGGTGGGTTCAGGCCCTGTCGGATGATGCGTTGAAGTCTGCGACGCATCCCATGTTTGTATGGCGTGAACTGGCTCAGTCCCACGACGCCGATCTGTCGGCCGCCAGACGGCGCGTATCAGACCGATTGCAGGGTGACGTGGCACGGCAGGCCGAATTCGCAAACCAGACCGAGTTGATTGACGACTTCGACGATGGCGCCTTCGACGGCTGGTCCGCAACGGGATGGTCTTTCGGATGTCGAGCTGTTCGCACGTTCGAATCGTCGCGGGTGGATGCACCAAACCTGCCAGGCACCGTCTCCAGTGCCCGCTATGGCAAGCAGTTGCGGGGGGTTCTGCGGTCGCCCGAATTTACCCTGACAAAGCCAACTGTGCTGTACCGCTTCGCAGGCCAGAACGTAACCGTGCGATTGATCATCGATAACTACGTGATGGACGAATACAACGGGTTGCTTTTCCGGGGCTGCAGGTTTGATTTGAAAAACGACAAGCTGCACTGGTTCCGCCAGGCATCCGATGTCCGGAACTTCGTTGGTCACCGGGCTCATATCGAGCTGATCGACGAAGGTGATGGCTGGATCGTCGTGGATGAGGTTCGATTGGCCGATGACGGAGTTGCGCCCGTAGACCCAATCAGTAAGACCGGCCAACTGATCGCCGGTCACGCCGACATCACGAACCAGCAGGAACTGGCGCAGCAGATTGCCGAGCTGGCCGCGTCAACGCGGGGCAGTGCCGACGAAATGCGACTTTCGCATTGGTTCTTCTCGAAAGAGCTGCTTGCGACGGCCCCGATTCGTGAACGGCTGGCTGCAGTGAAACGCGACGCCGACGCAATTGAGAATGGTATCCCCGTGCCGAGGTTCGTTGTTGCGATGACTGACGGCACGGGCGAGAACGAACATGTCTTCATTCGCGGCAGTCATGCGAATCTCGGACCGGTGGCGCCACGTCGCATGCTCGAAGCCATTTCCGGCAGCAACCAGCCGGAGTTCGACGAGGGAAGCGGTCGGCTCGAACTGGCCGAGCGATTGCTGGCTCCGTCAAATCCGTTCCCGGCCCGTGTGATGGCCAATCGCATCTGGCATCACCTGTTTGGTCGTGGCATTGTGGCTTCGGTCGACAACTTCGGTGTGCTCGGTGAGCGGCCGACACATCCTGAGTTACTGGACCATCTGGCAACTCGATTTGTTGCCGAAGGCTGGTCGGTCAAATCGCTGATCCGATCGCTGCTGCTGACACAGACATACCAGATGGACAGTCGAGTTAATCCGGACTACGCGGATGTCGATCCTGTCAACAAATGGTGGCACCGAATGCCAATCCGTCGTCTGCAAGGCGAAGCCATTCGAGATGCGATGCTGACGATTTCGGGGCGTCTGGATCGAAAGGTCTCCGGACCGCCAGTGCCCGTTTATGTAACACCATTCATGCAGGGCCGAGGCAGACCTCGCGGTGGACCACTGGATGGTAACGGTCGTCGGAGCATCTATGTGTCCGTCAATCGGAACTTTCTTTCGCCCATGATGCTCGCCTTCGACACGCCGATTCCGTTTACCGCGATCGGACGACGCACGGTGTCGAACGTGCCGGCACAGGCGCTGATCCTGATGAACGACCCGTTCGTCATTCAGCAGGCCCAGGTGTGGGCGAAGCGTGAACTGGATCAAGGCGATGTCACTCCCGCCGATCGAATCAGCGGATTGTACGAGCGAGCCTTTGCACGCCCTCCCCGCGACGACGAGTTGACCGATGGACTCGAATTCCTGGAACAGCAGGCGGCCAGCTATGGAGCCGGCGACAGGTGGCAGACGGACCAGCAGGCCTGGTCCGACCTGTGTCACGTGCTGTTCAACGTGAAAGAGTTCGTGTTCGTGAAGTGACCACCGTGGCAGTATGCGGCCAACGCCGGTCGCGAATGCGGTTAAACACACCAAGTGTATGCGGATCTGGCGTAGTGCAACACCGCCGCAATGCGTTGGTTGCGACCCCTGGGAGGCCCCGCTACCTTCTCGGACTTCCTTCTGATTCAGCCTGAAAGCCCCCTTCAATGAGCGACGAGCGAATTCTCATCAACGTCGGACACAGCCCCGATCCCGACGACGCCTTCATGTTTCACGCACTGGCGAACGACAAAATCGACACCGGCAAGTATCGATTTACTCACACCCTGCAGGACATCGAAACACTCAATCACCGCGCATTCAAAGCCGAACTCGAACTGACTGCGGTCAGTCTGCACGGCTACGCACACCTGACCGACACCTATGCCCTGTGTCTGTGTGGCGCGAGCATGGGCGACAACTATGGCCCCATGGTCGTCGCTCGCGAATCCGGCTCGATCGAAAGTCTGAAGGGCAGAAAGATCGCGATCCCTGGCGAACTGACGACGGCGTTCCTCGCACTGAAGCTGCTGCTGGGTGACACATTCGAGTACGAAGTGCATCCCTTCGACGAGATTCTGAACGTGGTCGAGCAGGGCAAAGTCGACGCCGGACTGATCATCCACGAAGGCCAGTTAACTTACGAAAATCAGGGGTTGAGCCTGATCGTCGATCTCGGCAAGTGGTGGTTTGAGGACACCGACGGTCTGCCGCTTCCGCTGGGAGCCAACGCGATCCGCCGTGATCTGGGACAGCCCGCGATGGATGAAGTGACCGCGCTGCTCAAGCAAAGCATCCAATATGGTCTGGATCACCGTGAAGAAGCACTCGCCCACGCTCTGCAGTACGGGCGAGATCTGGATCACTCGAAGGCCGATGAATTCGTCGGGATGTACGTCAACGACTGGACGCTCGACTTTGGCGAAAAAGGTAAGCACGCCGTTGAACTGCTGCTCAAACGCGGCTTTGAAGCTGGCGTGATCCCGAACCCCGTCGAACTGGAATTCATCGGTTAGAGGTTTACGAAGCGCGTACGAGCCCGACGCGCAAGTTTTGAAGTTGCACAGCTTTTGTGCCCCCTCTCCCCCGGAACAGCACATTTGACTCCCGTTACAGAAGAGACATGATTCGCCGATGTTTTGGGGGAGAGGGGGCTAAAGTGTGCAACTTCACTTGTGCGTCGGGCTTGTGTGACGTTGCCTCGGGCCAAACGCGACAACGTCCGACAAGAAACCGAAAGCGAAAAATACTATGAGTCGTTCAGCCAGCTACCTGACCTCACTGTTCGGACTCGACGGCCTGACCGCGGTTGTGATCGGGGGCACGGGCGTGTTGGGTGGCGCGTTCAGTGAGGCACTCGCGGGAGCCGGGGCTCATGTTCTGGTCGTTGGTCGCACGCTTAAGGCGGATGGAGACAACGGCAGTACCATCGTCGACCGGATTACAGCGGCCGACGGTTCGGCTGAGTTCTTCAAGGCCGACAGCACCAGTCAGAGTGACCTGGAAGCAATTGTCGCCCATCTCAAGGCCAGCGATCGCGCCTGCAATGTTCTGGTCAATGGAGCTGGCACCAACTCTGCCACACCGTTCCTCGATATCTCCGACGAGGAGTGGGAACACATCCTCAACATCAATCTTCGTGGCGTGCGTCTTGCGAGTCAGGTATTTGCCCGGGACATGATCGAACGCGGCACAAAAGGTTCGATCATCAACATCGCTTCGTTAAGCGGCATCACCGCGCTATCTCGAGTGTTTACTTACTCGGCGACCAAAGCTGCGGTCATCAATCTCACGCAGAACCTCGCCCGCGAATTCGCTCAACATCGCATCCGTGTGAATGCTCTTTCGCCGGGCTTCTTTCCGGCTGAGCAGAATCGCAAAGTGCTGACGCCGGATCGCGTCGCCAGCATCCGTCGGCATACGCCGACACTGCGTCCGATCGAAGGCGAAGAAGAACTGAGCCCGTTCGGCTCGCCGGAAGAACTTGCCGGGGCCGTACTGCTGATGGCCTCGCCGAATGCCGGCAGCTTTCTGACTGGTGAGAACATCGTCGTCGACGGCGGCTTTACTTCGATGACGATCTGAGCGGGCTCAATGAATCTTCAGACTGGCGACGGTGATCAGGGCCAGTAAGGCCGAGCCAATCCAGAAGCGCACGACGATTTTGATCTCGTGCTCGCCTTTGAACAAAAAGTGATTGTGCAACGGACTGCATGCGATCAGGCGATTGCCGGTCAGTTTGAACCAGCCGACCTGAGCAATGACGCTCAGTGTTTCGATCACAAACACGCCCCCGGCGAGCACCAGCAGGAACTCCTGCCGCGAGACCAGCGCCGCGAGACCCAGCAGCGCTCCGATTGGCAGCGACCCCGCATCGCCCATAAAGACCTGCGCCGGGTAACAGTTGAACCATAGAAACCCCAGCATTGCGCCGACCATCGCGGCCATGACAACACTCAACTCGCCACCGCCTGCGACGTAGGGGATTGCCAGGTACGTGGCCATGCCCTTGTGCCCGGCCAGATATGTCAACGCTGTAAACGCAGCTCCAGCGAACACCATGCAGCCGCTGGCCAGACCGTCCAGACCGTCTGTCAGATTGACGCCGTTGGAGCTGCCCACAAGTATGAGAATCGCCCAACCAACAAACACAATCCCCAGAGGAAGAGTTGCGGAACCGATCGGAGAGACTAAGGCCAGACCGAAGGGCCGGTCGCGATTCACAAAGTAAATAATCGTTGCGAACACCGCTGCCAGTAGTAGCTGAATGACGAACTTGTGGCGGGCACTGAGACCGTTGCGATCGGTGCTGAGTTTGATCCAGTCGTCCCAGGCACCCAGCACGCAGAACGTCAGCACGACTCCGATTCCACACAAAGTGTATGGGCTGCTCAAATCACCCCAGAGCAGTGACGCCAGCAGGATAGACGCGGAAATGAATACGCCGCCCATTGTGGGTGTCGTTTGCTTGTCCGCATGAAGCTCGTTGAGTCGCTCTGAGTCACTCGCGACCCGTTCCTGAAATCGGCTCTTCAGCCAGCGAATCACAGGTGGGCCAAACAGCAGAGCCAGCAGGAACGACGTCACACTGGCGAGCGCAATGCGCGCCGTCAGAAACACAGTGGAATCACCCGTCGTAAGCAGCTGCAACTGCTCAAACACTCCCCCAAATGTCCGTATTAACCAGATGAGCATTATGTTCGCAGGCTGAGAGATGAGGGCTGATTTGACTGATGAGCCGAGCGTTTCACAATCTGTTCGATCACGCGTTCCATTCGCGTCGCTCGCGATCCTTTCACCAGCACGACATCACCGGGTTGAAGCATCGATTCGAGCTTCTGAATGAGTGCTTCGACATCCGGAAACGCTGAAGTATGGTCCGGATCAAAGCCGGCCTGAGTAGCTCCGGACACGACTGGGTCGGCGAACTCACCACATGACATTACGAAGTCGATACCGGCTGCGGCTGCGGCGATACCGACGTTTTCGTGCGCTTCGGATGCAATTTCGCCAAGTGCCAGCATGTCTCCTGTGACAAGAATCCGGCGTCCGTTCGTGGGCCACTGAGCCAGCAGGTCGATGGCCGCCTGCATGGCTTCGGGGCTGGCGTTGTACGTGTCATCGATAACAGTCCAGGGCGTCGTGGTGGAAACGGTGCAGCGGCCAGTGACTGGCCGGAACTGCTCCAGGCCGCGTGCAATTTCGCGATCAGCCAGCCCGAACTCGCGCCCCAGGGCAACGGCGAACAGAACGGAGCGGGCGAAATGCTGTCCGAATGCCTGGACCTGAAACCGACTGCCGTTGATAACGGCGGTCAGTCCGTCGCCACCCATGGAGACACTGGAACAGCGCACATCGTTGTGCTTACCCGTGCCGACTCGCACAACTCGGCACGAAACTGCGCGGGCGATTGCGACCGCACGTTCGTCTTCCCCGGGCACGAGAAGAAGTCCACGGCCAGGTAGAGCACGGGCAAGCTCACCCTTTGCCTGTGCAACGGCTTCGATGCCACCGAAGTCGCCAGCATGTGCCGCGCCGATACCCGTGAGAATACCGACATCCGGAGCGGCGATTTCGCACAGGCCGGCAATTTCACCGATCGCCGAAGCACCCAGTTCCACCACCGCGATTTCGTGATGCGGACGCAGTTGCAACAGCGTCAACGGGACACCGAACTGGTTGTTATAATTCTTCTGGCTGCGGAGTGACTCGAAACTCGGGCTAAGCGCGGCGTGGACCATCTCGCGCGTTG
This sequence comes from uncultured Planctomycetaceae bacterium, assembly GCA_964431285.1. Classification (GTDB taxonomy): domain Bacteria; phylum Planctomycetota; class Planctomycetia; order Planctomycetales; family Planctomycetaceae; genus CAUZFZ01. The sequence continues at coordinate 6,391 of CAYSJO010000776.1, read as the reverse complement.
ACGTCTTGCCGTAACTGCCCGTAATTCCGATGACTCTTACAGGACGACGCTGTCGATGCCATGCGGCAAGATCGGCCAGTGCCCGAAGCGAATCGTCCACGAGTACGCCAGGGCACGTCGGTAGTTGACCCTGTTCCAGATACCATTGCCGATCCACGATGCAGGCTTCCGTACCGGCCGAGACCGCTTGCGAAACGAAATCGTGCCCGTCGTGCGTCTCTCCTGGCAGTGCCCAGAATACCGTGCCGGGGGATGCCGCGCGTGAGTCTGTCACAATGCGCAAAGGTCTCCGCGGCCCGTCCGCTCCGGCATGGGCTCCGTCGGTGACTGTCGCAATGACGTCCAGTGGGAATTTCATGATTCGATGACAGGAGGGGCTCGGCCCGGGATTTGAAAGCTCCGTTATTCCGGAGCACTGGCAATGCGGTGCATCAGTACGTTGGAACGGAACCCGATTCTGCGGTCGATGGGCGAAATCTCGCTTCAATCAACTCGCGTGTGACCTCGCGGTCGTCGAAGGGCAGCCGTTCAGTACCAATGACCTGCTCAGCTTCGTGGCCCTTCCCGGTGATCAGAACGCAGTCACCGGGCTTTGCCTCGGCCAGAGCGAAATCGATAGCTCGACGGCGGTCGGGTTCGATGTGGAATTGTGTGAATCCAGTCGGGAATCCGGACAGGATGTCTTCGATGATGGACTGCGGTGATTCGGTCCGCGGGTTGTCGCTGGTCACGACTGCGAAGTCAGAACGCGCGGCTGCCGCAGCCAGCAACGGCCGCTTTGACTGATCGCGATCCCCGCCGGCCCCAAACACACAGATCAACCGACCATCGCTAAGTGAATTCAGGCTGTCGACCACACTCCGCAGGGCGTCGTCGGTGTGGGCGTAATCAATGAACGTGGGGAAGGGCTGTCCGAAGTCCAGACGTTGCAATCGACCAGGTACGAGACGAATCGACTCAATGCCCTTTCGGATCGACTCGGCGTCGAGCCCCATGTGTCGGCAGACCGCGGCTGCTCCCAGACAGTTCAGAACGTTGTGACGTCCTGCCAGCGGTGTGGTGATTTCGATGTCCCCATCGACGGTCGTCAGCCGAAAGCGTGTCCCATCAAGCGTTTCCTGCAGGACATCGGCATGCAGATCGGCGTCGGATTGCAGCGAGTACGTCACGACCGTGCGACCCGCTTCGATGGCCAATTGCACAATCTTCTCGCTGCCGATGTCGTCAACGTTGCCGGCGACAATTCCGGCTGGAACCACGTCGTCGATGATGCGCGCCTTGGCAGCGATGTATTCGTCGTACGTGTTGTGATAGTCAAAATGATCCTGAGTCACGTTGGTCACGACGGCTGCCGTCAGCGTCGTTCCGCGGAGTCGCCCCTGATCGAGTGCGTGGCTCGACAATTCGATGGCCGCGTATCGACAGTCCGTCGCGACCATTCGTCGGAACCACTTCGAAACCGTGCGGGCATCCGGCGTGGTCAGACTGGCGGCTGAGTCGGATTGACCGTCGTGATACTCAATCGTGCCCAGTAGTCCACAGCGACGGTCGGCCGTCTGCAGAATTGAGCGGATCAGCCACGCCGTGGTTGTTTTGCCATTTGTTCCGGTTACGGCCGAAATCCGCAACTGCCGCGCCGGGTAGCCGTGGACAGCGTCGCAGCGCCGTGAGAATGCCGATCTGACATCAGGCACAATGCACTGCGGTGCCGCAATCCCAGGCAATGGTTGTGCTGAAAGCACGGCCGGGCTGCCACGTCGAACAGCGTCTGCCGCGTACTGGCGGCCATCGAGCTTCGTCCCGGAAATCGCTGCAAATATGGTCTTGGGGCCGGCCTCGCGGCTGTCTTCGGTCACGTCCGACGCGATCACATTCCCACAACCCACAAAGCTGGCGTGGGGAAACAGCCGTCGCAGACTGACAGGGCTGAGCAGGTCGGGAAGCCAGAGCGGCATGTTTCGGACCTCCATGTCCGAACGACGTATCGATCGCATCTGCAAGCAGATTCTCGCGGGTTTTGAGAAGTCCATTCCACAGTAACCCAAGGGGGGCGGATTCTCGGCATTCTCCCAACACCGTCAAGGTGAGTCTGTTTACCGCAGGACCGCCGTTTCAGCGGCTCACCGACCTGTTTAGAATCGTTTCTCTTTCCGCCTGAACCGCCCCGCTGGACGCCACTCCTCTGTGACCGATTTGCCCACTCCGGATCCGATTGTGCCCCACTCCACAGGGGCGGTCCCGGCTTTGGAAGCGGACGCCACCGAGGATGTGGAAGCGACTGAGAGCTCGCAGACGTCCGTCCGGCAGCTTCTGGAAGCTCTGATCTGCCTGGCCATGGCGGTGATCTTCTTTCGAGCGTTTGTGCTGGAGGGATACATTATCTCGACCGGCTCGATGGCACCTTCCCTGCTGGGCTATCACAGACGCGTGCAGTGTCCGGATTGTGGCTTCTCGTTCGCGTTCGGTGTGTCGGTGGAGCGACCGCGGAGCGCGTCGTCCCTGGTCGCGACGTGTCCGAACTGCCGGCTGCCCACCATCGACGTTTCCAATGTCCCGCGAAACGACGGCGACCAACTGCTCGTGCTCAAGAACGCGTGGCTGACAGAACTGAATCACTGGCTGCGAATCGGTGGACCGAAACGCTGGGATGTCGTCGTGTTTCTCAATCCCAACGACCCCAGTCAGGCCTACGTGAAACGGGCCATCGGGTTGCCCGGTGAAGCAGTCCAGATTCGAGATGGCGACATCTTCGTCAACGGAGTACGGCAGCGGAAATCGATGCCGGTACAGCGAGCCATTCGAATTCCGGTGTTCGACAACGACTTTCCGTCCCGGTCGAAGGACTGGGCCCCGCGATGGATCGACGAGTCCGGTCGCTGGCAGCCGGCTGGAAATGAATTCGTTGCGTCGGATGATGCAGCTTCAGCCGGTGCAAACGAACGGAGCCCCGACGAGTCTTCGTTTGCGTGGCTGAAATACCACAACTGGTTGCGTCCCGCTCCGGGACGCTCACCAGACCGGGTGTTACCGGAGCGTGCCGGCCATCATCCGGCCACACTTCAGATGCAACCAGTCATGGACCGGTACGGTTACAACAGGCATGAAGCCGATCACGATCGTGTGGTGGCTCACGACCTGATGCTGACCGCACAACTCGACTGGAATTCCGGGACCGGAGGAATCGCGGCAAGAATTAAGAACCGTGGCGATGAAGTTGTCTGCCTGCTGGATCCTGCCGGACGCCAGTTGAGTGTGTTCTGTCTTCCGAACACGCATGCGGCGAATCTGGAATCACTTCTTGCTGCCCGATTAAAGGGCGAAACCCGGTCAAAGCTGATGATTGCGGATGCGTCGCTGTGGGCAGAGTGGCCACTGGAACTGGAGCTCTCTACGTTTGATCGTCAGGTCACGGTGGCAGTCAATGGCCAGGTACTTGTCCAGGAGCAACTGCCGGATCAGGTGGAGACAATCGATCCGATGATTCCTGTCGCATACCAGCCGCCCACGATCGCCATCCCTGGTCACTCAGGCGAGGGAATTCCGGCCATGCGGGGCGGATCTGCGGCCGGCGGAACAGCGAGTATCGGCGTCTTTAAAGGAACTGCGCGGATTACTTCGTTGCGGTTGTTCCGAGACGTCCACTACACGGCAGAGGCCGGTCAGCATGCGACGAGCCGACCTCTGTCGCTGGGTGACGACGAGTTCTTCATGCTGGGTGATAACAGCCCCGTGTCGCTCGACAGTCGCGGCTGGCCGGACCCCGTGGTTCCACGCCGCCTGCTCATTGGACGCCCGCTTGTGGTGCATCTGCCGTCACGGCCGGGTCGTCTCCGGATCGGCAACAGGGTGAGTCACATCCGCGTTCCTGACTTCTCCCGCATGCGGTACATCAGGTAGCGTGCCGGACGAAACTTCGAAAGGATACTGCGAGTACAGTCCGACGCCCGTTTCAACGCTCTGCGTGCAACGGGCCACAGGACACTTCGCGTCTCGGTTACTCCGATGTTGGGGACGCGGAGCATTCCACGCAGAGAGACTGTGAGTTTTTCATTCGTAGGGTGTGACAAGCGGCCCAAATCGCTCCGGCGGTGTGCCGGCGCGGAGATCTTAGAACATGGTGAACGCGGACTGACTCGAATAACTACCCGCGCCGGCACACGGGATTGGTATTTGCTCCGCTTGTCACACCCTACGGAAAAACTCTCAGCCTCAGAGCGTTGGAACGAGCAGGCCTCCAGACAACCGATCCCTCTCGTTACGAATGCACAATGGCGAAATCACGCAGTAAATCAGCGAAAGACACCGACGCGAAGAAGTCCGATCCGAAGCAGAAGGATGGCACAAAGGCTTCGAAAAAAGGCAAGTATCAACAGGACGGCACGCGCGAGACGATGGAGTCTATCGTGGTCGCCTTCGTGCTGGCCTTTCTGTTCCGCGCGTTCGAAGCCGAGGCATTCGTCATCCCAACCGGCTCGATGGCGCCGACGCTGTTTGGCCGTCACAAGGAAGCCGACTGCAAAGCCTGCGGATTTCACTTCAGCTTCGGAGCCAGCGATGAAATCGACGACTCGACCGGACTCTACAACGAAAACAGCCGAATCCGAGCGGCGATGTGCCCGAACTGCCGTTTTGAAAACCCAGTGCGTGATTTGCCAGTGTTCAAGGGCGATCGCATTCTGGTCAACAAATTCCCCTACGAGTTCGGGGATCCGCAACGCTGGGATGTGCCGGTCTTTAAGTATCCGGAGAAGCCAACCACCAACTACATCAAACGGATGGTCGGGTTGCCGGTCGAGACGATTCAGATCGAACGCGGCGATGTTTATCGGATCGAAGAGGATCGCACGCAGTCGATTCTTCGGAAGAATCCATCGAAACAGAAAGTGCTGCAGATTCCGGTCTACGACCACAATCACCCGGAAACGCCCCTTCACGAACACGGATGGCCCAAACGCTGGGCCGCTGTGAAACGGGCATCCTCGCCAGTTGGAGGAGCGAACGCTGAACGCGGCGAACTCGACCTGGAACCGGTGGATGGGTGGGTGGAAACAGACGTGACGTGGCAGCTGGATGACGAAGCGCACGCGTTTCAGCTCGCGGCGAGCAACACCTATGGGCTCAAATGGCTGCGGTATCGCCACATTGTTCCGTCGCCCGATGACTGGGCGGCGGTCACCGAAGACGCAGACGGTCCGTCGTCGCCGCTGTTTACTGAGTCCGTTCTGAAACGGCCGGCGCCGCAACTGATCACTGACTTCTGCGGCTACAACACCTATCACGGTGGCAACGGCCGGACCGACGACGATTACTTCTGGTGCAATGATCTGACGCTGTCCTGCACGCTGCAGATCCTTTCGGCGGACCCGCAATCCGAAGTGGTCTTCGAACTGAACGACGGCATCCGCTCGTTTCGTTGTCGAGTGGATGTCACCACTGGGGCGGCGAAGTTGGTTTCCGTGCTGCGATTCAGTGGTGAAGAGGGAACGGAAGACATTCTCGCGGAAGCGGAGAGTGGAATCAGTGGTAAGGGCGAATGGCACGTGCGGTTTGCCAATGTTGATGACCGGCTGTGCCTGTGGGTCGATGACGATCTGGTCGACTTCGGTGCCGCCGTAGAGTTTCCCGTTGATGAAACACTCAGCCCCAGTCCTCAGGACGCGGACTTGATTCCCGTGGGGATCGCCGCTGCAGGTGCTGGCGTGCGGGTGTCCGATCTGTTGATTGAACGGGATCTTTATTACCGGGCCAGTCAGTTGGGGAACGATCAGGCGGATCGTTTTGGGTGGCATGGTGACGACGAACACCCTGAGCCGTTCAACTTGCGGAGAGCCCTGAACGATCCCGCCGAGTGGCACGACATCTACATGAAACGCGGACGGAACGCCCGGTTCGAGCTGGGCGATGACGAGTACCTGATGCTGGGCGATAATTCACCTCGCAGTCAGGACAGTCGCGTGTGGCCGAATTCACGAGGCGCCGAAAGGCGCCACGCAGTGCCGCGAACAGCGCTGGTCGGTCGTGCATTCTACATCTACTGGCCGCACGGCATCCCGTTCATGAATGGCGGCGAGGGATTTCCCGTGTGGCGGCACAAGAAACGCACACGCGACGGTATCGTTCGGTCGGACTACCCGGACTTCCGCGCGCCGTTCTATCCCAATGTCGGGAGAATGCAGCGAATTCGCTAAGTCGACCATACAAGCCCGAAGCGCAAGCGAGTAAATCACTTATAGCTCAGTTCACTCGCTTGCGCTTCGGGCTTGTATGGTGGCGAAAAGAGGCGAAGTTCAAACACAAGCGCCATGAGCATCACGCCCATTGAGTTCACGTATGAGGCTACGGCTGAACTCGGAAAACTGGCGGCACGACGCTTCATCCAGCGTCAACACGC
>CAYSJO010000775.1:0-3387 GCA_964431285.1 uncultured Planctomycetaceae bacterium | reverse complement strand
AGTTACCGTACCATCTGCGTCACCGCTGATGTGAATGTCACCAGACACCGATTGTATGGTCGTATCTGCATCATCAATTAATACTCCTCGGTTAAGGCGTGTGCCATTCCCACCGCTACCTGTTATCGTGATCGTCGCCGCGTCATCCGTCATTCCCGTCGATTCAATGATCGCCTTATCCTCGATCACGACGCCGATATTGGATCTGTCCGTGGAGTTTCCACCGGTACCAGTGATTCGGATGTCGCCAAACTCGGATTGTACCTCCCCTTCCTCTTTAATCTTCACACCAAAAGTCTCTAGCGTACCTGCACCACCTGTACCCGTCACCGTGATGGTTGCCGTACCCGTCGATTCGATGTTCGCGACATCCTGGATGAGAATGCCGTGATTAGATTTACCCGTGGAAGCGACGCCACCCGTTCCCGTAATCTGAATGTCTCCGTCAATCGATGCGTTTCGCGTGTTGGTATCTTCAACCACCAGCCGTGCGTTGCCGAAAGTGCCTCCCTGCGAGACGCCCACCAGCGTGATCGTGCGAGCCGTGGATCCTGTCCCCGTCGAGAGAATGGTTGATGCGTTGCTCAGTCGAAGACCGTCCGATCCACCGGAGTCTCCGCCTGTGCCCTGCAGCTGAATGTCACCCGTCGTACTGGTGATTCAGCACCGTCCAGTGTTATGCCGTTGAAGTCTCCAGACGTCGCAACTTCCTGCTGATTTGCCTGCAACGCGACGTTCCCATCAACGGTGACAATCGACGAACCGTCATCCAATTCGATATTCCGAGCAGCGCTCAGTTGGACAGTCCCGTCGCCAATCGTTGCAACCTCCACATTGCTATTCAGTCTGATCGTTTCACCAATAACCGACAGGTGACCACCCGCCAACATCGTCTCCATACCAAACGTGACGGAATAGACACCGCCCTGACCATCGATCGTTGCTGATACCGGCGAACTGTCACCGAATCCGTTAATCGCTATGGAGTCGTTGTCGTCTCCGCTGCTGATCGTCAGAGACTGGCTGAATGCACCAAGCGAAGCATCAACTGTCACGGAGTCCGTCCCGCTCAGCGTGTTGATGGTAATCTGATTCACCGCTGCGGACCGGATTTCGAGCGTGTTCGTCCCGTCACCAGTGGCGCCAGGAATAGAGGTGCTCAGAACATGATTCGGGTCAATAATGACCAGAAGGTCCTTCGCCGTATCGGACTGAATCGTAAGCGTGTCGTTGACGCCAACTGGGTCTTCTATGCGTAGAAGCCCACTACCATTCAGTGTAGCCACTGCCAGAAGAGCACGTGTTTCCAGTATTTCAATACTGCGAATCAACTCGCTGGGAGCGTCGCGATTGGTTTGGGGTGACCTCTGAGTTTTCAGTCCCCTGTAAACTGAATGTGACGGATGGATTCCGGGTCGGCGACGACGGCCCGACAACGTACGCAACCAACTTCATCCGGGATCTCCACGCTTTGGCCCAATTGTCCCATCACATGCAGGTTAACAGTTCAAGACTATCGCGAATCCTGAGTCTTTTCACCCGAGATGACGAGCTCTAACCAAGTGGGCCAATGGAAAGCTTTCACCGGTTTTGGTTTCTCAGATCAGACTCACGCGAGCGAATCGTGCGTGGTCAAACATGCCGAGGAGCATTTGCAGCCTGTCCGCGTAAGGGAACCACACGAAATCAGTGGATACGACATTCTCGGCCCAAGCCGCAGACTGGGTGGTGAAATGCCCACCACAGGCCAGGATCGTTCGATCCATCGGTGGTGTTCAACGCCGACGCATGACGACTTCAGTGGCGGTCTTCAGGATTCGTTGACCGGCTGGAATCGGATGCGCGCCGACGCTGGGGGAGATTCGCCTACGGGCGTCTTGGACGTTGCGGTTTCGGACAGCAATCGAGCGGGCAGACATCATGACTCGGGCCGTACTGGCCGACAGCTTCGGGCGCAGTTCCGTTCAGCCGTTCTTCGATCAGCTTACGAACCATCGTGATGAATCGTGGATGAGTCCCCACTGTTGCGGCACGAACCATATTTAACCCGATCTCCTGGCACAGGGTCTGTGCCTCTTCGTCGAGGTCGTAAAGCACTTCCATGTGGTCGGACAGAAACCCGATTGGCATCACGACCACGTCCCGCACACCTTTGTGGTGGAGGTCGCGCAGGTGGTCGCAGACGTCTGGTTCGAGCCACGGGACCTGCGGCGGACCGCTGCGGCTTTGATAGACAAGCTGCCAGCGATCGGGACCAACACCGACTGAATCAGCGACCAGCCGCGACGCTTCGGTCATCTGCGCCACGTAGTCACTGGTGTCCGACATCGACTTCGGAATGCTGTGAGCTGTAAACACGATGTGAGTTTTGCTGCGGCGACCCGCCTCGATCTGGTCAAGAGCCGCTGCGACGGTGTCCGATCCGGCGGCGACAAAATCCGGGTGGTTGTAGAAGGCGCGGATCTTGTCTACGACCGATGCATCTTCGCCGACCGCCTGCCGTGCATTTTCGATGTCTTCGCGATACTGTCGACAGCTCGAATACGAACCGTACGCGGCGGTCACGAATGCCAGCGCCCGCCTGATTCCCGCCGCCTTCATCTCAGCAAGCGTGTCGGGTAACAGCGGATCCCAGTTCCGGTTGCCCCAGTAAACGGGCAGATCGATGTCGTGCCCAGTCAGCTCCTGCCGCATGGCCGCCAACAGCGCACGGCATTGAGCGTTGATCGGGCTGATGCCGTCGAAGTGATAGTAATGTTCAGCGACTTCCAGCATCCGCTCGCGCGGGACGTTCTTGCCTCGCAGTACGTTTTCCAGAAAAGGAATCACGTCGTCACGACCTTCCGGTCCGCCAAAGGACACAAGCAGGAGGGCATCGTATTGTTGGTCAGCGGTCTCGGAGACAGTCATGCCGGGAAAGGTGTCCTGTATTCGCCAGATTCGATCGGAGCCAGAACTCGGGATGATTAGAGATTGCGTCTCCGGATGCCACCGCCTCACGTGGGTGATTCGAGGCGTTTCCGATTGAATTCAGGTTGTCCCCGTCAGAATTCTGCCGCGCAGGGCGAATCAGGCTCGAACCGAAACATCTTCGGAATTCTGTACGGGACACCAAACCTGGGCAGGAAACTTCCCATCCCATCGACTCTAGTACGGGTTGATCTCACAACCTGCAGTCCTCTCGGGAACAGGCCGACTGACAACGACTCCGTGAAGCGCCAGTGTGATTCATGTGCTGGTTCAGCAGGAACTGGAATTTGAGCAGGCTGGCGTTAGCGAGTTGAGTTTGAGTTCATTGTGGGATCGAGTTGAGTGTCAGGCAACTGCCCTTGGGTCCTGACGTCGCTGGCGGGCTTCTTCCAGTTTGCGGTCCCGCTCGGCAAAGAT
>CAYSJO010000774.1:0-2791 GCA_964431285.1 uncultured Planctomycetaceae bacterium | reverse complement strand
CCCGCGCTGTTCACGTTTATGAAGGCCAATGCATTCCCGAAAAACGTCGAAGTCGCCATCGAAGGTCCGACAACAGCTTCTGGCGGTCTGTTTGGTGGATTCATGCCGTCCGGCACACTGAAGACACTGCACTATTCCATCAGTCTGATTCAATCGAGCCCCGGGTATCGTCCGCGTGTCGCGGATGCTCGCGTCGGTTACTTCACGACCAGCTACTCGGACCTGGGCAAGTACAAGGATACGGAAACGCGAGTTCGCTACATCAACCGCTGGCATCTGGCCAAACGCGATCCGTCGCTGAAACTCAGCCCGCCGGTGAAGCCGATCCGCTTCATTCTGGAACAGACAGTTCCCGTCCGTTACCGCCGCTGGGTCAGCCAGGGGATTCTGTACTGGAATAAAGCCTACGAAAAGGTCGGCATCCTGAACGCGATTGAGGTGGATTATCAGGACGCTCAAACCGGGCGCAACATGGACCTCGATCCGGAAGACGTGCGGTACAACTTCATTCGCTGGCTGAACAACGACGTCGGAACGGCGATCGGGCCCAGCCGCGTCAATCCGCTGACTGGTGAAATCCTCGACGCTGACATCATCCTGACCGACGGCTGGATTCGTCACTACTTCAATCAGTTCAGCGAGATTCTTCCGTCCGTCGCGATGGAAGGCTTCAACCCCGAGACGCTGGCCTGGCTGGCACGTCATCCCAAATGGGACCCGCGTGTTCGCCTCGCTGTGCCAGCGCGGCGCAATGAGGTCATACGCAAGATTCAACGTGAAGCGATGCAGCCATTGGCCGGACACCCGGCCGGCAGAACTCGCACTCACATGCTGGGCGACGACATCTATGACGGTCTGCTCAATCGGACCAGTCAGGTGAACGGCCTGTGCTTTGCCTCACAGGGCAAGTCCATGGACCTGGCCGTGATGCAACTGCATCTGGCGATCCTCGCCGCAGACGCCGACAAGAAGAAAGACGACAAGAAGAAAGACGACGAGAAGAAAGGCGACAACGCGAAGGACGGTGCTGACAAGGACAAGGACGACGCAGGCGACAAGAAAGACGACTCCGAAGAGGAAGAGAAAAGGGAAGCAAAGAAGCCCGAGCCGAAGGAACCGATGCTGGACGGCATCCCCGAATCCTTCATTGGCCCGCTGCTGGCAGAACTTGTCGCCCACGAAGTGGGACACACCCTCGGACTGCGACATAACTTCAAAGCATCCAGCATTTACACGCTGGAGCAGATCAACAGCGACGAGATCAAGGGCAAGAAGCCGCTGGCCGGTTCTGTGATGGATTACCTGCCCGTCAACATCGTGGCTGAAGACGGCAAGCCTCAGGGCGACTGGTCTATGATCGGTATCGGCCCGTACGACGAATGGGCCATCGAATACGGTTACACGCTTAAGGACTCCGACCTGAAGGGGATCCTGGCACGGGTTGGTGAACCGGAACTTGTTTACGGCACCGATGAGGAAACCGGTGGACCAGACCCGCGGGCTCGTCGTTACGACTTTGGCAAGAACCCCCTCAACTACGCACAGAATCAAATCGCTCTGCTTGAGAAGCATCGAGCCCGATTGGTCGACGACTTTGTCAAAGACGGCGAAAGCTGGGCGCGTGCCCGATACGGCTACGAACTTTCGCTGAGCCTGCTGATGCGGTCGGTCAGCATGATGGCCAACTGGATGGGCGGATCGTTGACGAACCGTGCCCGCAAGGGAGATAAGGACGTACCGCGACCGGTTGAAGTGGTCGCGTGCGACCAGCAGCGTGATGCTCTGAAATTCGTCATCGAGAATTCGCTCAGGGACGAAGCGTTCGGTCTGACGCCGGAGTTGCTGGCTCACATGACCGTAGATAAGTGGCTCGACGGCGGTTCTCTGTTCTCGTTCAGCTCGGAAGCCACCTGGCCGATTCACGATCAGATCGCATCGATTCAGGCGTCGATCCTCTCGATGCTGATGAATCCCACAACTCTGCGTCGCGTCTACGACAATGAGTTGCGTGTGCCTGCTGATCAGGACTCAGTCACCTTGCCAGAGATTCTGTCATCACTGACAGACGCGATCTGGGGAGAACTGGAAAAGAACCCCGACAAGCAGTACACGGCACGTTCACCGCTGGTCTCCAGCTTGCGGCGTAATCTGCAGCAGGAGCACCTGGGCCGGCTGGTCGACCTCAGCATTCCGAGCGATCGAGAAACCAATGAGTCCGACAAGCCAATCGCCAACCTGGCCTCGGCCGAACTGTCACGCATTCTCGCGGACATTGATCGGATTCTGTCGAATGGCAAGGCTCGCAGGATGGCCGATCCCTATACGGTGGCCCACCTGCTGAAGCTGAAGGAGCAGGTCGACAAACTCCGCGATAGCCAGTTCATCTACAACGCGTCGGATGTTGGCGGCGGGGGCGGCGGTGGTGGTTTCTTCTTTTTCCAGAATGAGCAACGTAGTCAAGCTCCGCGTTTCCCGCAGCCGGCACCGGCTGCACCAGAACCGCAGTACGAATATGTTGTGCCGGCTGAACCACAGCCACAGCCAGTACCTCAACCCTAGTGGTTGAATCCTTTTGGCTCATCCCCTAGCGCGGCCTGACCGGCGGCAACCAAAGAGGGTCGGTAACGAAAACGGCGTTCTGCCGTCACGATGGTGTTGTCAGACAACCATCGAGAGCAGAACGCCGTGGAAAAGTTCATCTCCCAGTTTAACGACCGGATCTCTGGAGTCATCTCCTGCTTTGACCGGATGCTGTTCAAGGGCTATCTGCCGCTCAGATGGGGCGACGCCA
>CAYSJO010000773.1:0-15542 GCA_964431285.1 uncultured Planctomycetaceae bacterium | reverse complement strand
ACGACAAGGCCGGCATCATTTGTATCTGTGGCACTGGAAACGACCCGATCAACCGCTACGATCCCAGGACGGAACCCCTGGTCGAGAACCGCCTGCCGACCCGAGTCTCCTACACGCGCGAAATCGAATTCGATGACGACTGCAGCGTGTGGACAAGCACCTCAGGGCCAGCTCGGCACATGGAACGAGGCGTCGGGGCCGTGATCCGCATCTCGTTGCCAAAGGTGTTGCCAGAAGGCGGAGGCATCAAACTCATGCCGAAGCATTACGACGGCAATCACGACATAGGAAACCTCGCCACCGCTCCGAATGTGGAACGCAAAATGGATTCCGAGCGAGAGAAACTGTTCGCGAGAATCGACGCCAATCCACTGCCCGATGCGTACAAAAAGATGCCTCACCAAAAGTGGGTCGACTCACGCCTGGCCGCCTTCCCAAAACACAAACGCAGCCTCGCGGGTTCGTTGTGGCATGAGTTCCGACAGAGTCACCCGGACCGCAAAAACGACGGGCGGTTCTATGTGAAGATCATCGACTACATCATCAACAACGACACGCCGGTGAATCGGCGCTTCGTGAAGAAGTGGCAACACCACTGGTTTGGCAATGCGCCGGACAATCTGGGCCAGCGCAACCTTGAACGAGGTAGACGTATTTTCGAACAGGCGACCTGCAGCCGCTGCCACAACCTCGGCCCCGGTGAAAGGAAACTCGGCCCTGATCTGACAGAAGTAACGAAACGCTTCAAAGGTTCGAAGCTGCTCCAACAAATCGTCAAACCGTCTGCCGAGATTCACAAGAAGTTTCAGACACAGATGGTGGTGACTGATGACGGGCGACTGAGAACGGGGCTTGTTATCGAAGAAACAAACAATGAGATTCGTTTGCTGCCCAACCTGCTCAAGCCCGACAAGATCGATACGATCAGAAAGTCGTCGATTGAAGCACGCAAAACGGCAGATGTCTCAACGATGCCCACCGGTCTGCTGGACACGTATTCTGAACGCGAGATTTACGATCTCCTCGCATTCATTCAGTCGGTCAGTACCCGCAATGAAAGCAGCTCCGACAAATGAGCGTCGTCCAACTATCGGCGGCTCGTCGCGGCGCGCAGGAAGCGGTTTCAAAACCACTGGTAACCCGACGCGTGAACGAGGGATTTTGCCGTCGAGTTTTATTTGAAGGTCCCTCGCTGACGCTTCGGGTTACCACAAGCGGTAGCACTGAGATCTTGAAACTGGCTCTAATCGGCGCGTTGTTGGTGTGGATTCAACCGGCCGAGGCGGACGAAATCCAAACGCTTATCGAATCGTCCTGCATCGACTGTCACGACGAGAATACGGAAACGCGTCTCGACTTCACGAAGCTCGACCGGGACTTCGAAGACCCCGACACGTTTCGTGCGTGGGTCAAGATCGTGGACCGCATCCGGAAAGGCGAAATGCCACCGGCATCGGAACCTCGTCCAGATGCAAAAGCGCAAACTGCCGCGCTGACTTTCCTTGAAAAGGAACTCTTTGAGGTCAATCGCCAACAGCAGCAAAAGCACGGCCGAGTTCCGTCGCGACGTCTTTCCCGACTCGAATACGAACACACGCTGCACGATCTGCTTGGCATCGGTGGCGACATCGCCCGGTACCTTCCGCCAGCAACCAAATCGGGCACGTTCGACGTCGTCACCGCAATACAGGATATGTCCAGTGTGCACGTCAAAGGCTTCCTCAAGGCGGCCGACGTCGCACTCGACGAAGCGATTCAACTCGGCGCCAAACCGAAGATGGTGCGCGAACTTGATTACGTGAATTCGCGTTTCATGCAAATGTGGTTCGAACGCCCGGTACGCCGAGGCGGTGGTACGGTCTTCCGAGCTGGAGACGATCTCATCATGTTTCGCGGTCAGAACTACAACCTGCGTTCTGACCACAACGGACTGCGGATTCCCGTTGCCGGCCGATACCGCATCACCGTCACCGGTTCGGCGTATCAGCCGAGGTCCTCGGTAACGATGAGCCTCAGGCGCCAAAACGACGTCCAGGGCGACAGCGAACTCTTTGCAGCCTGGGATGTCGACGAGAAACTCCGCACCGTTTCAACGATCAAATACCTCCGCCCTGACGACTACTTCTACGTAAGCGCCGACGAACTCGAGCCGGCGCCTGACGGGAAAGTCATTTACAACTCGCAGCCCGCGAGCGAATTCAAGGGTGAAGGCGTGCGGGTGCGCAGAGTGCTCGTCGAAGGTCCGTTGGAGTCCAGGTGGCCTCCGCAACGTACGCGATCCCTGTTCCCCGGCGTCGAATGGGAATCTGCTGCAAACGGTCGCTACCACAAACCTGTGACGACAAAGTCGCTCTACGAACACATTCGCGACGCTGTGGCAGCGCTCGCCCCCAGAGCCTTCCGACGTCCGGTGACGGAAGCGGAGATCCAGGACCTTACAAATCTCTCCGTCCCCACTCTCAAAGCCCGACGTGGCTTCCTCGCCAGCGCTCGCGTTCCATTGCGAGCGATTCTGATTTCGCCTGAGACCTTGTTCCTGACGAACGAAACGCAATCAGAAGAACCAACACTGACGGATCATGCTCTCGCCACCCGCTTGTCCTATTTCCTGTGGCGCAGCCCTCCCGATGAGGAAATGCTTCAACTTGCCAGTGACGGAAAACTCTCCCACACAAAAACACAGGACGCTCAGGTCAACCGCATGCTGTCAGACGCACGCAGCGAAAGGTTTATCACCGAATTCCTGGATCAATGGCTGGATCTGGAACTGATCGACGCCGCCACGCCTGACAAGTACCTGTACCCGGAATACGACGACGTCCTCCGTCGAGCCATGCTGGCCGAAACGCGGCTCCTCTTCCGCCATCTCATCGATGAAGACCTCAGTATCGCCAATCTCATCGATTCTGACTTCACATTCCTCAACCGGAAACTCGCCGAGCACTACGGCATTGACGGAGTCAAAGGCGAAGAGATGCGAAAAGTCATGCTGGATACGAACAGCGTTCGTGGCGGCATTCTGGCTCACGCGTCGATCGCCAAAGTCACGGCCAATGGCACCGTGACGACTCCCGTCAAGCGCGGCAATTTTGTGTTGACCAATCTGCTCGGGCTTCCTCCCAGTCCTCCTCCGCCAGGGGTTGGCTCGATTGAGCCCGACACTCGCGGAGCGGCAACCATTCGCGAGACGCTGCAAAAGCACCAGTCGGTCGAAGCCTGTGCTGTTTGTCACCGCCGGATTGATCCGCCGGGCTTCGCGATGGAATGTTTCGACCCGGTCGGCACTTTTCGCACTCGCTACCGTATCAGCAAAGGCGTCAAACGAACCGCCGACGCCGGGCTTCGATTCCTGCATAAAGACTACAATCTTGGCCGGCGAGTTGACTGTGGCGGTCAGATGGACGACGGATTCACGTTCACCGGCATTCGTGATTTCAAACAGCACCTGATGAAGTCGAAGGAGCAGGTGGCGCGAAATCTGGTGTCACTGTTGATCACGTTTGCCACGGGGGCTGAAATCCAGTTCGCTGACCGGGAAGACGTGGAAGCGATTCTAGACCGTCACGAGAGCGCAAACTACCCGATGCGCAGTTTGCTTCGTGAGGTTGTCAGCAGCCGAATGTTTCAGTGCCGGTAGGAGGATCAATGCACATTCCCATTTCACGACGCACCGCACTGCGAGCATCCGGCGTTGCATTATCGTTGCCGCTGCTGGATGTGATGAATCCGGCGTTGGGATTTGAACGTGCGGAACAGCCGAAACGCATGGTACTGATCTGCAATGCCCTCGGTTTGTATCATCCGTCGCTGTTCCCGAAGACGCCCGGAAACGACTACGAAAACACCGAATACCTCGAACTACTCAAGGAACACCGAAGTGTCTTCACGCTGTTTTCCGGACTGTCACATCCGGACCAGAATGGCAAGGAGCCTCACGATACGGAAATGACCTTTCTAACGGCGGCGATCAATCCGGGGCTCGCAGGCTTCAGGAATACGATTTCTGTTGATCAGGTGGCGGCGATGCACCTGGGTCACATCACGAGGTTTCCGTCGATCACGCTGGGAAGTAACACTCGGGAAAGTCAGTCGTACAACAGCAATGGTGTCATGCTGCCAGCTGATAATCGGCCGTCGCGGGTGTTTGCGAAGTTATTCCTGGCCGGAAGTCCGGAAGAACAGCGGCGACAAAGACAAAGCCTCGCGGAAGGTCGCAGCATTCTTGATGCCGTTGGCGCTCAGACGAAGGCGCTCAATCGACGAGTCAGTGGAAGCGACCGAAAACAACTTGATGAATACTTCGCCGCCATTCGCGCTGCTGAGAAGGAACTGGCTGCATCCGAAGCGTGGCTGGATCGCCCAAAGCCTGAAGTGAACGTCGAAGTTCCGAAGGACATTGCCGAACCATCCGAATTGCTCGGCCGCATTCGAGCGTTGATGAATCTGATTCCGCTCATGCTGCAGACCGATTCAACGCGCGTGGTCAGCCTGATGATTCAGGATCACGGCGCTGTGCCCAACATTGCCGGTGTCCACGGCGAGCATCACCCGCTGTCTCATCATGGTCAGGATCCGGCTAGGATCGCCCAGCTGAAACTCATCGAGTCCGGAATCCTCGCAACATTTTCGGACTTCCTGACACAGCTTGGACAGCGATCAACAAAGGGGACTCGGCTGCTGGACCACACGGCCGTTCTTCTCGGCAGCAATCTGGGCAACGCCAACGCTCACGATCCGACAAACCTTCCGGTTATCCTTGCCGGTGGCGGATTCCAGCATGGCCGCTACGTGGCACATGACAAAGACCGCAACACCGCGCTCTGCAATTTGTTTGTGACTCTGCTGCAGCGCATGGGTGTGGAGACGGACAGCTTTGCGACGAGTAATGGTACTCTGACTGTCACGTAGCGGAAGTCGCCAGGAGTTTCGGCCAACACCGTGCCGAAAGTCCTGGCGAGTCTCGCTACGAGCAAAGGACAACTCTCTCCTGGACACGAATCTTCCCATACAAAAAGGGGCGAAAAATATGTCACGCCGCCACTCCATCGGCACAGCAGTCGTCTTGCTCGCAGCATTCGTACCTGGTTCGATCTTTGTTCCCGGTCGATCAGGAACAGACATAAGGGCCGCGGCTCCGAATTCGCCGGTTGGGAGCAGCAAACCTCGCAAACCCTTGAAAGTTGGACACCCCACGTTTGCAAGTCCGCATGCGTCGCCGATCGCTGTCAGCGGCAATGACGTCTTTGTGGTGAATACTCCGGCCGACACTGTGGATGTCATTAATTCGGAGACGAAAAAGATCACGGCGCGGATCAGGGTCGGTATTGATCCAGTCAGCATCGCCGTTCGACCAGATGACAAAGAGGTCTGGGTATCGAATCACGTTTCCGACTCGGTCAGCGTGATCGACATCGATGCGGAGAATCCTACACACTTGCAGGTCATCGCGACCATTCAGGAATTCAATGCAGACACAAAGGCGACCACGTTTGATGAACCAATCGGTATCGCGTTCGCCGGCAACGACAAGGCGTACGTGGCCCTGTCTTCGGAAAACCAGATTGCAGTCGTCAACGTCGCTTCACGTCAAGTCACGAAGCGACTCAGGATTCCCGCCCAGGATCCACGGGCTATCGCAGTTCACGGCGACCGGCTCTTCATCATTCCGTTTGAATCAAACAACAAGACGCAGCTTTCAGGCGGCGCGAAGGACGACATCGCTGGCGACCTTGTGACGTTTGACGCCTGGGAGCATTCCATTCGTGTCAACAACGTGCTTTCGCTCGGCCACGTAACGGACATTGTCAAACACCCTGAAGTTCCCGATCACGACCTCTTCGTATTCGATACGACGACCGACGAACTTGTCACAACTGTCGATACGCTGGGCACGTTGCTCTATGGAATCACGATCGATTCATCCGGTCAGGTCTACATTGCCCAGACCGACGCGCGAAACGACTCCAATGGTCGTGCGGGGACAAAGAAGCACGGTATGAAAGAAATGGAGAACCGCGCATTTCTCAACCAGATCACGAAAGTGACTTTCGACGAAAACGCCGGGCAGAAAGCGAACTTCATCAATCTGGAGCCGCTGCCTCCAGAGCATCCGGGAAAAGGCATGGCTCTGGCCACGCCCTACGCCATTCAGGTCAGCGACGACAACTCGACCCTGGTCGCGACGGCTGCCGGTTCAGACAAACTGTTTACGATTGATGCGACGAACGGCGAATTGCTCGGCCGCGTCCCGGTTGGAGCTGTGCCGCGCGGAGTGGCCCTCGAGAACACTGACGATGGCAAACCAACTCGGGCATGGGTCTACAACGCAGTTGCTAATACCGTCTCCCTGATCGATCTCTCCGACACGGCCAGCCCGAAGGTGGCTGGATTCGTGAAACTGGAGGACCCCACACACCGCCAGGTCAAGCTCGGGCGTACCTGGTTCAACGACGCCGACGCCTCGACGACTGGTACGTTTTCCTGCGAAAGCTGCCATCCCGATAACAACGTCGACCAGTTGCTTTGGGTTCTACAGACTCCGATCGTGACCGGCGGTAATCAGATCATGCCCCGATCGACCATGCCGATTCGTGGTCTGCGCGATACTGCCCCGTTCCATTGGGACGGTGTGCTGGGCGATCCTTATGGTGGAAATAACAGCGCAAACATTCGTACGTCAGTTGAACCGACCGCAGACGCAAAAGATCAGACGACCAGTACACGCCACCTTGTTGATGCAAGTCTGAGTGGAGTTCTCAGGGCACACGGCGACAGTGCCCTGATTAACGACGAGGGCAAGCTGGGCGCGTTGACCGCTGCCGAGCGGGACGATCTGGCGATGTACCTGCTGAGCGTTCCATTTCCGCCGGCACAGCGACGCGCCTATGACAACGTGCTGTCGGAAACGGCCCAACAGGGCTACAGGCTGTTTCACATTGACGGCGATCTCGATCCCGGGAAGTCGCGACCAAATGTCTGCGGTAACTGCCATCGCATGCCGTTTCTCGTGAGTACTAATACGCCCGGCACAGGTATGGAAGCGCCGACATGGCGAGGCGCCTACGACCGCTTTCTGATTCTACCTCAGGGACGATTGAACATTGTTGAATTCGATTTCTACCGCCGCGTGGCTGAACGTGGGCAGCCTGAAGAGGAGATCTGGCGTTTTTCGTGGGGAGGACGTCCTCGCTTCAATCCGATCTGGAATATGGTGGTCGAAGGCAGCACGGGATTCTCTGGATCGTTTGCCCGGCAGGTAACGCTCAACGCAATATCCGCGGGCACAGACTTGACGCGTGACCTGTTGAACGCCCTTGAGGTCTCGGCTGGCGAAGGCGGTATTGTGCTCGAGGCCAATGGCGTATTCATCGAGGAGTCAATTTCGAACGTGGTCGAACTGCAATTCGACTCTGAGTTTCAGGGAGGGACTTACGTAAGCAAGGCTCGAGATCGCAAAGCGTTCACGCGGGAACAACTCGTGTCTCTCGCTGCCGACGGCAAATTCGTCGGTACATTTACCGGGCGACATGGTGAGAACGCGGATGTCGAATCTCCCCAACCGGCCCTGTGGACGCTGGGGCCAATTGAGCGACAGCGAGGACGACAGAAGTTTCCGATTGTCTACCAAGGCAACAACACGATGACCGTCAGCGGCCGGAATTTCGACGACTACGCGAGCGTCTATGTCGATGGCCGCCTCGTTAGTGGTTCTGTGGCTTTCGAAGAAGACGACCAGGAATCGGTCCTGATCGAATTGAATCCACTGCCAACGCCCGGCATGCATCTGCTTCAGGTGCAGGCCGAGAACGGACTCTTCAGTAACGATTTCATTTTTCACGTCGTCGAGTCAGCTGAGCTGGCCGTGGAGCTGCAGCGCAGTATTGACGAATCACATGTTGACGTGCGGGATGCCTTATCGAACGCAATCGCACAGGGAAACGTGTATGAGGTGAAGCGACGGCTGGGTCGGCAGGCCCGACGGATCAACGAGCGCCGTCCGTCGACCGGATCGACTCCATTGAGCGACGCAGCGTTTCGGGGAAACCTGGAGATTGTCACACTGCTGATGGAGCGGGGAGCGAAGGTCAATGCAACAAACAGGGATGGCAACACGCCGCTCATCGCGGCAGCGTTCATGTGCCGTACCGAGGTCGTCCGTCTTCTGCTCGAGAAGGGTGCTTCAACGAGCCACAAGAACAACCGGAAAGAAACCGTTATTGAAATCCTGTCGCGGCCCTGGAATGAGGAACTGGCAGGCTTCTATACAGGAATTGGAGACGCCACTGGCGTGAAAGTGGACCTCGACCGGCTGAAGCGAGAGCGTCCGAAGACTGCGAAACTCTTGCGTGAGCACGCATCCAGCGAACAGAAATAGAGAGAGGGACCCTTGAGGGATCAGATAGGGGCGACTGCACACACGTGATTGAGTTTTGTATTCGTAATCCGGTGAAAGTCTCTGTTGGCGTGATCACCGTCGCGCTTTTCGGGGCGATCGCGCTGTGGCAGATTCCGATCCAACTGACACCGGAAGTGAAAACGCCGACGATCTCGGTCTCGGTGGTCTGGCCAGGTGCCAGTCCTTACGAGATCGAGCATGAAATCGTTCATGAGCTGGAAGACCAGTTGAAGGATGTCAAAGGCGTCACTCGAATGACGTCCTGGAGCAGATATTCACGCGGCTCCGTCTCAATGGAGTTTCCGGTTGGCACGGACATCACGCAGTCGATGCTCGAATTAAATTCGCGCATCAATCAGCTGCGTGACTTTCCCGAGGATGCATTCGAGCCGATTATCTCATCGGCAAATCTCTCTGATCGGCCCGTCTGCTGGTATGTCCTGAGTCCGCGTGTGCCGACCGATGCGGAGCTGCAGGCATTCGTGGAACGACATCCTCACCTGGCCGATCTCTGCCAGCCATTAATTGATGCCCACAAATGGGACCTCCGGCTCTATCGCCTGAACGCACTCGCGAAGGAGCGTCCGGATGTCGCACGACTCCTGCCTGTCAGGGACATCAGCAAGTCACTGCGGTTTATCGAGGAGCATGTGAAGAGTCGTTTCGATCGCGTACGTGGTGTCGCGGACACGTTTGTGCTGGGAGGTCGGGCCGAAGAGATGCAGGTCATTGTTGATCCTGCGCGGCTGGCAGCTCGGCAGTTGACGATTAATGACCTGCGGCAGGCTTTGCAAATTCGTAACCAGGACACATCAGGTGGCGAGATTCGCGAGGGCAAACGACGCTACATCGTACGCACGCTTGGGCAGTTCAGTAGCCCCGAACAGATCAGGAGGACGATCGTCTCACAGGAGAATGACATCACGACATTCGTGGAAGACGTTGCTGATGTCCGGCTCGGTTATAAACCTCCGACGAGTTCGTACCGGCGGGGCGGCAGTGAACTGATCGGGCTTGGCGTGTTGTCCGAAACCGGCGCGAATGTTCTTGATATCGTCGATGACGTGCGCGCTCTTTCGGCGGAACTGAATCAGACTGTTCTGGCTCAACAGGGCATGGTGCTGAGTGAAGTCTGGAGCGACGCCGACTACATCGATTCCGCCGTTGGTCTCGTTCGACAGAATATCGTGATCGGCAGCGTCCTCACCGTGCTCGTGCTGCTGGCGTTTCTTCGCAGCGTGCGTTCGACGCTTGTGATCGGCGTTGCTGTGCCAACAAGCATTGTCGGCACATTTCTGATCCTGCGTCTCCTGGGACGCTCGCTGAACGTTGTGAGCCTGGCAGGCATGGCCTTCGCCGTGGGAATGATTGTTGATAACTCGGTAGTCGTTCTTGAAAACGTTTACCGGAACTATCAGCGAGGTCTGACGCCGTTTGAAGCTGCGCTTCGCGGGACACGGGAAGTCTGGGGCGCTGTTCTTGCTTCGACGCTGACGACACTCGCCGTGTTTGTCCCCGTGCTGTTCACTCAGGAAGAAGCCGGTCAATTGTTTCGTGATATAGCACTCGCCATCAGTGCCGCGGTCGGGTTATCACTGATCGTTGCCGTCACACTGATTCCAATGGCGTCGGCCAGATTGCTGCAGTCCGGCAATCGGTCGCGTCGACAATCGGGCTCACTGCCAGGACTTGCCACGACAATTCTGACGATTCCAGGCAAGGTGACTGTCCGACTGGCCACCGGGTTTGTTCATCGCATTGCATCGATCAATCGATGGTTACTCGATGGAGTACTTCGACGAGTGGCCCTGGTGATGGCGTTCGTTGGCGGAGCCGTTTTCATCAGTTGGTTTCTCTTTCCGGATATTGAATATCTCCCGGACGGAAAGAAGGCCCGTGTTCAGTGCAAACTGTATACACCGCCGGGTTACCACGTCGGTGAGACCGAAGACATTTCAAGAGCGGTCTTCAAGAAACTCAAACCATACTGGGAAGTGGACCCAACTTCTGTCGAGGCGAAAGAGCTGGACTTGCCGCCGTTGATGGACCTGCTTGTTCGTGCCACTCCCGGCGAGATCATGGTTCAGTTGCAAACTGAGGATCCGGCGAGAATTGCTGACTGGTTGCCTCCATTGCGTGTCCTCGGTCAGGAGATTCCCGGGATGCACGCCAGTGCATACCGGCTAAGTCTGTTTCCCGGGTCATCGAGGAAAATCGACATCGAGCTGACCGGGCCGGACGTGGATTCGGTGATCAAACTGGCTCAGCAGATTCAGAGTCAGGTGGAGGCGGCGATTCCCGATTCTCAGACATCGACCGTCCCCGGTCTATGGAACGCGAATCCTGAACTGCACGTCAGGCCACACTGGGATCGAGTAGCCGAACTGGGCATAGATGCTACGAAACTCGGCTACGTCGTAGATTCGTTTACGGACGGAGCGCACGTCGCCGACTATTCCAGAGGGGGCGAGCAGATCGACCTTCGTATTATCGGAGAAGGGAGTTACACGGCTAGAACTCAGGAGCTTGGCGAGCGTACGATTGCTACTAAAGACGGACAACTTGTTCCATTGGCGTCGCTTGCCGAGTTCGAAATCAGCAGCGGTCCGCCGTCCATTCGACATATTGAGCGACGTCGGGCGGTTGTTGTGCAGGTTCGACCGCCAGCGCATGTTCCTCTGGGCCAGGCTGTCGAGACGATCGACAGAGCAGTGATCACGCCGCTCCGCGCCAGCGGAGCATTGCAAATGGGGCTGCAGGCGAAGCTCGGTGGAACAGCAGACCGCCTCGCCGAATCGTGGCAGGCGATGCGTTTTAACCTGCTGTTGGCACTGGCAATTACCTACCTGCTGATGGCCGGGCTGTTCGAATCATGGGTGTACCCACTCGTCATCATACTGACTGTGCCCCTGGCAGCAGTTGGCGGATTCGCGTGTTTGTGGTTGACGAACCAGTTCACGCACCAGCCACTCGATATTGTCACCATGCTCGGTTTTGTAATTCTGATCGGCACGGCGGTGAACAACGCCATTCTGATTGTGCACCAATCAATCAATCAGATTGCTGACGGCCGGATTTCTGCTCGAGAAGCCGTGGTCGAAAGCGTCCGCAGTCGCGTTCGTCCGATCTTCATGACAACAGGTACAACAGTGCTGGGGCTGTTTCCGCTTGTGGTAATGCCCGGCCCCGGCAGCGAACTTTATCGAGGTCTTGGCAGCGTTGTACTCGGCGGTCTGGCAGTGTCGACCGTGCTGACGCTGTTTCTCGTACCCGCCTTCTTCAGTCTCGTGATGGACGGTCGAAATCTGGCGACTTTACGATCACGGTCGGAATCCACGCCGCGTACGAATCGACCCCAGACAACAGGCTCCGAGTTTTCTGATCCGAATGTTTCCGCTCCCGATGTGAAACCAGCATGACTGTTCAACCAGAGCATTTTCAGAGTTCGTCTTTAGTAGATCCTTTCGATTCGAAGACTCTCCCTGACCCTCTTCCCCCTGGAGAGAGGGAACCAGTCCGACGAGTTCCCTCTCCCCCTTGGGAAGAGGGTCAGGGAGAGGGGTTTATCCGACTGGTTCTGGCCGGTGTTTGTGTGCTTCTCCTGTCAGATGGATGTGGCTCCGCGTCACCCGACACAACCGCAACCCCCGCGGCCGGTGCTCTGAAGCTGGCCACGGTGCGCACTGCCGAAGTGACTGAGGCAAACGTGACTCCCGAGACGACATTGATCGGGAGTGTGACTCCGGTCCGTGTGAGCATCGTCGGTAGTCCCGTGGAAGGGCGTGTCGTCAGGATTGATGTGAATGAGGGTGACGAAATTGGCTCGTCGCCGGCGTCCGATGATGCGCTCGGTGAACCGATCGCCCAGCTTGATACCGAATTCGTTTTGATCGACCTCGCGACTGCCAGGGCCGAACAGAAACGACTCGAGCATGAACTTGAGGAACTTCAGGCAGGATCGCGGCCGGAAGAGATCGCTCAGACGAAAGCACGGTTTGAAGCGGCGAGGGATGCCAGCGAGTTTGCCGACTCGCGAGTCGACCGTATTCAGGAACTTGTCAGACAGAATGCGATTTCCGGTGAACAGCTTGATGCCGCAAAGTCTGAGGCCTTTGCGGCGCGACAGGAGCTCCTTGCAGCCACAGCGGCTCATAGCCTTGCGATCGCCGGAACTCGCAAGGAAAGGATTGCCCAGACAACTGCAAAGGTTGAAGGGCAGAAGCAGGCAGTGAGTCGGCTTGAAACGCAACTCCGTGATCACACCATTCGTACTCCATTCGCGGGCCATGTTGTCAGTAAACTGACGGAAGTCGGCCAATGGGTGGAACGAGGTGCTCCCGTGGCCGAGATTATTGAACTCGATCCGATCGATGTCGTGGTTCACGTGCCGGAAACGCTGGTGACTCAATTAGAAGTTGGTGACCGTGTTCCGCTGACTTTTGATGCGATTTCTTCAGAATCCAGATCGCTGGAAGGAACGATCCACGGAATCGTGTCCAGTGCCGATCAAAGGTCACGAACGTTTCCTGTGCGAATCCGTGTTGCCAACCCTTCGCACGATGGCAAATACCTGTTGCGTGCCGGCATGCAGGCTCGCGCGACAATTGCAGGCAGGTCACGACCAATGCTGCTGATCCCCAAAGACGCTCTGATCCTTGGTGGCCCCGAAAAAACCGTCATGGTGGCTCACTCCGAACGGGGTCAAGCACCGGTCGCGGTCCGTGTGGCCGTCGAAACCGGTGTCTCACGAGACGACCACATTGAAGTCCGTGGAGATCTACAGGCCGGTCAGCAGGTCGTCGTCGATGGAAATGAACGAGTTCAGCCGGGACAGACTCTACGACTGGTTTCTGAACTGTTCGAGGACTCGGAGTCGTCTGATTAACCGTTCGGGCAATAAATGTCGTGGTCGCGCCGGATATCAAGCCAAACCGTGAAATGACAAACCTATCCAATCACAGCCGCAGCGGAGTTCTTCAGTCTTTGGTCTGCGCCCTGGCAACCGCCGCGGTCCTGACAATTGTCGGACATGTCGGTGCTGATGAGCCCGGTCGCTGGGTGCAGAGTTATGACGCCGGCTATGTCGACGCGAACGGAGCGTATGCGGGCGGTTCCGAGATCATGCATCTCGCGGCCCATCGTGGAAAACTGTTCGCCGCGAACGGTTATTGGATGGATAGACGCTGGGCCATTCCGCCGGAGGGCCAGAAGCAGTCGGCTCAAGTGCTGCGTCTTGACTCCGCTGATGGTGAATGGCAGGTTGACCTCGACACGGGCAAAGCGAACGACGTTGGCCTCGATTACATGAAGGGCAACATCCTCAAGTCTGTGACGTTTACACGGGACGAATCTGGCAAGTCGCTTTCCGAGCCGAAGTCATTGCTGTTCATGGCGGCTGGGGCTCGTTTCGATCGAGGCGGCGCGGTTTCGGCCTGGGTGCGAAACGACGACGACGGAGCGTGGCACCACACGCTCGTTCGACACGGTTCGGCTGTCGGCGGCGTCCGGTGGGTGCCGCGCGACATGCAGGTCTATCGAGACAAGGTGACCGGCATCGAACGACTGTTCCTGCTGCTGGGAAATCCTGGCGTCATCACTGGAGTGTACGATCCGGACCAGCCGTCGAAGATTCGCTGGGCAAGAAACACCGAGTTTCCATTCCTTACGCGAGGCGCGTTTCGAACCCGCCCCCTGGGGATGATCCAGGCCAACGGGTCGCTCTTCTTCTCCGTGGACGACGCGATCTACCGGCGGATCGATGGTCTTCGTCCAACGTGGGAGGAAGTCGTCAACCTGGGTGATGACATCGACACTGATGTTGGTGGTGTTCGAGGACTCACGGCTGTGCCAAACCCAAACGACGGTGACCGTCACCGACGACCTGACGGAGAAGAAGGGCGAACAAGACACGGCGAGTCATTGCTGTTCGTGTGGGCTCGGGGAGGTCGGTCCAGTTCGAAGATCATGCGGCTCGATCCGGATGATAAAGGCGGTTACACGCGACACGACGAGGTCTCGATCCTCGACCTGATGAGCAAGCGATTGGATGTCCGTGTCAGCTACACGCTGGCGGCTCATAACATGATGTATCCAGTCAGGCATCCAGCCACTGGCGAGACGGTGCATATCATCGGCTTCCAGGGAAACATTCATGGCAAGGATCATCTTCGGTGGAAAGGCAGTGCTCTGTACGGCGGAGCGATGTATGCCATTCGCCACGCCGACAGTACATACACACTTCACGAAGTGAACCATGCGTTCCGTCGCGACAGGACGCCGCTTGTCTCACCGCGAGCGTTCTGCCTGTCACCGTTTGGAGACGATCAGCTCTTCATCGCTGGCCACGACTCCAGCAATCGCATCTCCGATAACATGGCCTGGGTATTCAAAGCTCCGCTCGATGTCGTCCTCGGAGATCAACCCGGCAGTGAGTGGACGGAAACGCCGCGCGAGTCGGCTGTTGAGCCTCGGCTGACACGCGGACCAGTTTACGAACTACGGACTTACATCGCTGCCAGAGACCGTTTCGAACACCTCGTCAGACGATTCCGCGAGCACACCGATCGGCTGTTCCGCAAGCACAACATGCAGCCCGTTGGTTACTGGGTGCCAACCGAAGGGCCCCCGATCAACAGACGGACGTTCGTGTATCTCCTTAAGCACCCGTCCCGCTACGACGCATGGAAGAACTGGGTGTCATTTACCAACGATCGGGAGTGGCACCGAGTCCTCGATCAACCGGTATTCCAACGGTTGCTCATTGGAACTCCGGATAGCGTGTTCATGACGCTCAATGAGTATTCGAACGACGTAGCCGACAGAATTGAGAAGCCCGGTGGAGTGTTTGAACTTCGAACGCACACGGTCAACCCGGGAAAACTGACAGCATTGAACGCACGCTTCCGAGACCATGCAGCTCGCCTATTCGTACGACACCGTATGAAGGATGTGGCCTGTTGGACTCCGTTTGACGAGCCGGATTCGTCGAGCCAGTTGATCTACCTGTTACAGCACGCGGATCGCCAACGGGCCGATGCCTATCGGAAGGCATTCCAGAGTGACTGGGAGAAACTTGCGCGTCCACCACAGCAGGACGGCAAACTACTGGCCGGACCCCCGAGACGTCTATTCCTGCGACCGTTGGAGT
>CAYSJO010000772.1:0-3095 GCA_964431285.1 uncultured Planctomycetaceae bacterium | reverse complement strand
CGCTGATCCACTGACCGGACTCCCCATGCTGGCGAAACGGCACAAATGATTTCGCGGCAGGAAACGATTTCTGTCTGGATGTCATGCCCGTCAGTCGCTGGCCGCTACGTATCGAGTCGGGCAGGTTCTGACCGTTAAGCTATTACAGAGACGGCTTGTAATCCAGCGTATCGATCTGCGATGGCGCTCCGGACTGGCACAGATAGATAACCCGTATCACTTTGGGCGGAAAATGCGTTGGCCCGAACTGTCACGGCGAATAACCGGGGCCGTTGACCTGGGCGAGTGACGCCGCGGCCGATTGGCCGACACCCAGCAGGGAATTCAGTGCAACCGCCCCAAGCCCCACCCGCGACCCCGTTCCAAGAAACGTCCGGCGATTATGCAGATCAATCATGAGACAATTTCCAGCGAGGCGGGATTCGTCGTGTGCCTGAAGTCCGGCGCGTGAACGAATTCTTTAACAGAAGGCCGCAAAGATCGCGAAGCATTGACCGGTCATTTCCGCCGCCCGGCGCCGATTGACGCATTGACCTACCTGGTGGGATTCGGAGATGCTCCGTCGCCTCGCGAGGGAGGACGCGAGACGGACACTCGAATGCACGTGCCCGGGCATGCCAGCCCGGGTGTTGTTTGTCGCGTTGGTCCGTCTTGCGGTCGCTGACAGCCAAGGGAAGGGCTTATGTACAAGCTGCTGCTTTGCACGCGATATCTCCGGACGAGATTCATCGCTCTGGCCAGCATCATCAGCGTGATGCTGGGTGTGGCCACAATGATTGTGGTCAACAGTGTCATGTCCGGGTTCGCGTCGGAAATGCGCGAACGGATTAACGGCATCCTCGCGGACGTCGTCATCGAAACGAACAGCTTGGATGGCGAGGCGAACGCCGAAGCACAAAAGGAGCTGGTGTTCAGAGTTGCCGGTGACCAGGTCAAGTCGGTGACCGCCAGTGTCGAGGTTTTCGGACTGCTTCACTTTCGGCGTGCCGGACAATGGATTCCGCGACCCGTCACGATTGTTGGCATCGATCCGAAAACCGAGGCTCAGGTCTGCCCACTCGTCCAGAATCTGGACAGCTATCGGGAGATCGTAGAGAACGGCAAACGCGTACGAAGTCCGCTGCGGTCGATTGAGGAAACGCCGTCGTGGGAGCTGACTCCACAGGCCCTGGCCTACCGCCGAGAGTGGAAGGAACGTCAGCGCAAATTCATTGAACGCTGGCAGTCCGATTCGGAGAGTCCTCTTGATGATCCATCTCACGAACGGTTGATGCCCGACGAACCGTTCTTCGAATCCGAGGCTCCGCCGATATTTGACAATGGACCTACCGAAGACCTGGCTGCTCAACCGACAGATCCTGCAACGGATGAAGCCGAAGAAATCGTGCGAGTGGCATCCGAACGACCTGCGGAAAACCCGTTCTCCGAAGACGTTGTTCCGGCGGAAATGCTGCAGGACGACGAGCCCGGCCTGTTCGAACCGGCGGACATCGATGCTCCGCTTCCCGGGCGTCTGTACATCGGAGCGACTCTCATCGAAGTGCTGCGTCAGGATCCTCGCACGGGCGGAACCCGGATCGAACGCATGGTCCATCCGGGCGATGACGTGAAGATCAGCACGGTCAGCGCGGGCAGCCCGCCCGAACCAAGACATTTCTTCGCGACGGTTGTCGATGTCTACAAGAGCGGGATGAGTGAATACGACGCCAATCTCGTGTTCTGCAACCTGGAATACCTGCAGCAGATGCGAGGCATGATCGATCCGCAGTCAAAGACGGGAGCAATCACAACACTGAAGATACGGCTGAATGACTACGACGATGCACCGGAAGTTGTGCAGGCTTTGCGTAAGGTGTTTCCGTCGCATCTGTTCACGGTGAGCACGTGGGAGCAGAAACAGGGACCTTTGCTGGCGGCCGTTGATATTGAAGCCGCCATCCTGAACGTGCTGCTGTTCCTGATCATCGCCGTAGCCGGCTTTGGAATTCTGGCCATCTTCTACATGATCGTCGTCGAAAAGACGCGGGACATCGGCATCCTGAAATCGCTTGGTGCCAGCTCGCGCGGAGTCATGTCGATCTTTCTGACGTACGGTCTGGCGCTGGGAGTTGTCGGCAGCGGTGTTGGGGTCGCGCTGGGCCTGTTGTTTGTCCGATACATAAACGAGATCGAAAGCGTTCTCGCGTTCATTATGGGACGCAAGGTGTTCGATGAGCGGATCTACTACTTCCCGAGCATTCCGACTCAGGTCAACGCGTTTACCGTCACCTGGGTGGCACTGGGAGCGATCGTGATTGCTGTCCTTGCCAGCGTGCTTCCAGCTCGACGCGCGGCGCGACTGCATCCGGTCCACGCGCTGCGTTATGAGTAAGGGTGCCTGTTTGCATGACCTGGACGAAGCGGAACGAAAGTAGAACGTCGATTAGTCATCTGTCATTTCCAGGCTGACGTCATCCCAAATGACAGATGACTAATGACAAATCATGCCCCTCTCCCTAACCCTCTCCCCAAGGGGGAGAGGGGACAGAGGACGGTACTGGCAGACGGGTAATCGACAACATATCCATCAGGCAAACGATCATGACGCCGCAACCTCACGTGTCAGCCGTCGCTGTTGAGAAGATTTATCTCAAGGGTCAGCTGCGTATTCCCGTCCTCCGCGGGGTCGAGATGTCGGTCCAGCACGGAGAATTCCTGACGATTCTGGGCCAGTCCGGATCGGGGAAGAGCACGCTGCTGCATCTAATGGGACTGCTTGATTCTCCGACCGTGGGAGAAGTCCGGCTGTGTTGTGAGTCCCGCGATGGTGAGCCGGCGGATTCACTGCGGGTCGACAACCTGCCGGCGGATACACGCGATATCCTGCGAAATCGAGTCTTCGGGTTCATCTTCCAGTTTTATCATCTGCTGCCGGAACTCTCAGTCCTGGAAAACGTTCTCGTTCCGCTGATGATTCGGGACAAGGCCTGGAAGTACTGGAAGAGACGTGGCGAACATCGTGATCAGGTCTGTGAAATCATCGAAAAAGTCGGCCTGACACATCGACTGACTCACCGCCCATCGGAACTGTCAGGTGGTGAAATGCAGCGTGCCGC
>CAYSJO010000771.1:0-6544 GCA_964431285.1 uncultured Planctomycetaceae bacterium | reverse complement strand
CGTGGTGTATTCGCTGCGACCGACGGAAACGTTGCATCACTCTCAAAAAAACTCTCAGGCGGCGAAGCGATCGAGGTTTCGGAGGGCGAAGAACTGATACAATTGTCGAATTCGGCTCTGGAGTTCGAACTGACTCGAGTGACGGGCGACCTGCGTACCGCGCGACAGAGTCTGTCGACTACCAGAATTGAACGGAACAACGTAGACCAGAACGACTCCGACTGGCAGTCTCAACTTGAACAACTGGCAGCACAAGAAAAGGAACTGGAAACTCGAATCACAGGACTCGAAGCGGAACGAGACGTTCTTGACAAACAACGGGCGGATCTGAAACGAACGTCACCCATTGACGGACAGGTGCTGACCTGGGACCCGACTCGGATACTCGAAAGCCGACCAGTCCGGCGAGGTGATCTTCTGCTTCGGATGGCCGACGTCGACGGGTCGTGGGTGCTGGAAGTATTTGTCAAAAGTCAAGACATCGGGTACGTCAAGGATGCCCGGAGGGAACTGCAGCCGGAACTGGACGTCTCATTTGTTCTGGCAACGGATCCGAAGCAGACATATCAGGGGAAAGTGACGAAGGTCGCTCAGGACGCGCGATCGCACGGCGAAGAAGGGCCCACGGTGCTCGTGACTGTTGAGATCGATCGAGAGACAATCCCCGACGATCAACTGCATCCCGGTGCGACCGTGATTCCTCACATCCATTGTGGAGAACGCCCCATTGGGTTTGTCTGGTTTCACGAGCTAATCTTCACATTGCGAACCAAGGTGTTTTTCTGAACACAACTGCCCGGCTACCAGCCACTCTGGAGACGTCGACATGAGCCGCACTGCCATTCCAACCGCACTGTTGCTGGCGATTCTTGCTCTGCGCGTGACGGCTGTTGAGCCGGTCGTTGTGGACAAAGCCCCGCCTGCCGTTTCGATCCGCGGTGCCCAGATCACGCTGGTCGAAGAGGTGAAGATTCCAGCTCGTGAAATTGGCGTGCTGCGAGAAATCACTGTCCGCCCCGGGCAACGCGTCAGCACAGGAGAACTGCTCGCTCAGCTTGATGACGTGGACGCTCGGTTGACGGCCGACCAGGCTGAAACCGAGCTGAAAATCGCTCGCGATGCTGCCACGAACGACGTCCAGGTCCGGGCTGCTCGAAAGTCACATCAGGTTTCACTGGCCGAATTGAAACGCGCTCTGGAAGCGGTCGAGAAAATCTCCAACGTCATTTCAAATACCGAACTCGATCGGCTTCGGCTCGCTGCCGAGGGTGCGGAACTGGCCATCGAACAGGCTCAACTCACCCAGAGCACGGCAGTTCTGCAACAGGAACTACAGACGTCAAGACTGAATCTCGCCAAACGTCAGGTTGTGAAACACGAGATTCGATCGTCGCTCGATGGTGTGGTTGTGCAGGTCGCGAAGAACCGCGGCGAGTGGGTCGAGCCTGGCGCCACCGTCTTTCACATCCTGCGACTGGATACTTTGCGATGTGAAGGGCACATGGCGTCATCGAAGATTCGACAGGGCATGGAAGGCCGTCCTGTGCGAATCACTGTGCAGCTATCGGGAGAAAAAACGAAACAAGTGACGGGACAGCTGACCTATGTCGAGCCGCGCGTCAATCCGATCAAGGAAGACGTCCTGGTCTGGGCTGAGTTCGTCAATCCGGACTTCACCATCCTGCCGGGCATGAAGGCGGAGATGGAATTGCTTTCGCCGGAGCAGGTTGCCAATTCTGGGACTCCGACCAAGTAGCGGCGCGCCCGGATAACCGTTCGAGTTCGATCAATCGTCTGATGGGGCGAGTAACGACTCGATTGATTTCCGCAGGTCATTTCCACGCACATCGAATTGATGGATCTTGCCGGTCTTGCTCACCACGTAGAGCGCTGGGATCGTGGGGACCAGGTACTGCTGCCGTAAACGATCGACATCAGCTTTGTCGATGACCATTCGCCACGGGATGCCGCGTCGTTCGGTGAACTGCTCGACGAGACCAGCGTCGGCATCGAGGCTGACGCCAATAATCTCGAAACCAGTGTCGTGATATTCGCTGTAGAGCTGCTTCAGGTTGGGCATCTCCTCAACGCACGGTCCACAATTCGTTGCCCAGAAATCGATCAGGACGACTTTACCCTGCAACGTCGTCAGCTCAACATTATTACCCGCGGAGTCCGAGACTCCGAATTCAGGAGCTGACTGATCGATCAGGTCCAGTTTGGCAATTTTGTTCTCACAGATTCTGCGGACGTCGGCATTGAGAAAGAACTTGTCAGCGATCGCTCGATAGACCGCACGGGCGGCGGCAAAGTCGCGCACCATCTGCAACTGGGTGGCCAGCCTGCGTCCATATTCGACCAGTGCTCCCCCGCTCTGAAAACGAGCGAATCGCAGCAGGCTGGTGAACCGCTGCACTGCCTCTTCCGCTTTGCCGGTTCGAGCCAATCCAAATGTGATGACCTGATCGGCAATTCCTTTCGTCGCCGGGTCGGCGTCGGCCCGCGCGGCATACGCGGTCGCAATTGGCAGTCCCTCGACTTCCATGTTGTGCTCAACGGACGTCAGCAGCAGCCAGCGGTAGGCACGTTCGAGGTCGGCGGCGTCGGGATTCTCGGCGATGTAAACCGAAACTTTTTCGAACGTCGAACGTGTTGTCTCAGAGAGGATTGCATCGAACCCGGGCGTCGAATTCTGGGCGTTGGCAGTCGCGACACAAGCCGTCAGGACAAACAGTGTCACGAAACCGCGTAGTCGGAGGTGGGAGACGAACATGGGTGGGTCCTGCGCTGGAAATCTAAAAGTGTTGGAATTGGGGAACAGCAGAATAGCGGCTGGTGGATAGGAAAGGACCCGGGCCACGTGCAGAAGTCGTCAATTCTGGTACGTAGCGTTTTCTCAGATGAGCCGCAGGCCCTTTTCGGCGTATAATGGGCGGCACGAAATCTCGATCGGGAGGACAGCATGGAACTCGTTCCAGTCGTCTGTAACCGCTGCGGAGCACCGCTGCAGTTGCCCACCAACGCAAGTTACGTCACTTGCCAGCACTGCGAGACTCGGCTCGCCGTGAGACGAAACGCAAGTCTCGCGTGGACTGAAGCAATTGAGCAGATCGGTCGGTGCACAGAACAACTCAGTGACACGTCCGAACAACTGGCGAATCAGGTCGCACAGCTGCACGATCACAACGCGATGGCTCGTATCGACCGGGACTGGCATCGCCGCCGCGACTCATTGATGCTTGTCGACAAACGTGGACGCTGTTCGGTCCCTAACGAGATGGCCAGTCTCTTTGCTGGTGCTTTTGCAGTCGCGATGGGTGTCTATGCCGGGACAATCATTCATCCTGGAATCGGCTTTGCGATTGGTGTGGCTGGAATCTGTGGCATGATGCTTGGTGTTTCCCGCGCCCGTTCGTATCAGCAGGCTTACACCCAATATCGCGTACGTCGGTCGCGCATGCACATCGACCACTTCCTCAACGCAACGCAGCCCATCGGTTCGTCGGCAAGTGATGTCGATATCCGCGCCGAGTGATGTGCCCCACTTTTCAGCCCGTCAGCCGCTTTCCGCACTCTCCAGCAACGAGTGGGCTCCGACACCAGCGGGTGGTCGCATCAGGGCGTGGCATCCCGACGTGACCTGACACAACTGACAACCCGGAGCGAGCCCAGCCGTCATTGCTTCTGCTGTCGTGCGATAGAATTGCACTCGACGGGCAGTCGCTGAGAGATTCGACTCAGATGGGCATCGCCACCAGGTTGCTGCTTTCGGATCGTCTGTCCTGGGAATACCATGAAGGGACTAGCCGAAATCACATTCTGTGACTCTGCTCTTCACATCTTTTCCGGTCTCGACGCAGTTCCGGTTCCAATCCGCTCGTCGCATGACAGTCTGTCTCATGACAAGACCTCCATTTCACTGCGCGTCCACAATTAACCAGCTTGCAATGCGTCTAATGGTCGTGGGCATGCTGGTTGGTGTGTCTTCGACCGTTGGGGACGCTCAGGATCCCGATGAAGCGAGCCCGCCTGCCGCCAGTCCCGCTGACGACTCGCCAGAGAAGCTGCGGATTGAAGCTGGTCCGAATGATTCTGTGGTACTGATCCACGAGGAGACGGGGCAGGCCTACCTGGTCCCGGCCGGTGCCTCGGTCGAGGCCTTTCGTGAATGGGTGAAGCAGCGCCAGAAGGTTCAGAACAACGGCCAGCCTGAGTATTACGTGTCGTCTGTGTCGCTGGAGGGCGCGGTCGTCACTGAGGAGGGGAACAACAACGGACGTGCGTTTGCGAAACTCGACGTACAGATCAACATCCAGGTGTTGAAACAGGATGGCACGGTTCGTGTTCCATTGCGGCTTAACGAAGCCACGTTGCTGAAGCATTCGCACACCGGAACCGGGACCCGATCTTTCCTGCCCACAACACCGGAACGCGGGAACGGGCTGACATGTCTGTTGACGGGAACGGGGCAGCACCAGATTGATCTGACCGTATCCCTGCCAGTGCGGGAATCAGGGGGGACACAGCGTATTCAGCTCAGTCTGCCGGGCAGCTTTCAAAGTTCTTTGCAGCTGGTTGTGCCGGGGATGGGTATCACTGTCCCCAATGAATCACTTGATGCCCGGACACGGCAGCTTCCGGATTCGAAGACAGCGATTCAGATTGATGGCCTAGGTTCGTCGCTCGATCTGACCTGGCAGGCCGTGCTGGCTCCGCGCACCGTCACCACGGAACTTCAGTCTCGCACAGTGATGTCGGCCGAACTGGGCCCGGACGGAGCTGTCATCGAAGCGGCTCAATCGATTACGGCAACAGGGACAATTGACGCACTGGATGTCGAACTGCCGTCGGGTTACTCCTTCCTGTCAGTCAGCAGTCCCACGCATAAAGGCGTGCAAATCGAAAACGCTCAGTCGAATCCGCTCCGAGTTCTATTTGCAGGCAGCACGACTGGTCCGATCGAACTCCACTGGGAATTGTCGTCGGCCGCGACCGACGACGACGATCCAGTTCTGCTGGGAAGTCTGCGACTGAAAGACGCGGTGCGAGCGGAGAACTGGCTGAGTGTTGCTGTGGCGGACGGGCATCGTCTGCAGCGCATCGAGGCGCAGACACGTAGTGTGCAGCAGGTCCCGGCCAGGACTTTGCGCACGCTTGCGAATTCTCGCCTGCGTCAGACTCAGCCAATTGATCAGGCCTGGCGTCTTTTGTCTGATGACGCCCGCATCGCGTACACGGTCAGTCGGATCGCTGCCAGTTTTCGCGTCACGCCTTCCTACGATCTCACTTTTCGTGAGACGAGGGCGGAACTCACGATGTTCCTTGACGTCCAGGTCTTCAACGGATCACTCGAACGAATCCCGTTGCAATGGTCGGGTTTTCAGTCGGAGAGCTGGCAACAGGTCGAAGTCAATGGATGGCGACGAGCCGAATTGGAGAATCCCGAACAGGTCAGCATCATCGTTCAGGCTGCCGGCCAGCAGGACGGTCCGGTTCAGCTGGTCCTTGAGGGCGGCCAGACAAACACTCAGGGGCTCCTGCAGATTGAATTGAATAGCAGCCGGCCGATCGTGGCCGACGGAAAGCCGTTTCCACTAACCATTCCGGGCGTGGATGTGCTGCCCGTTCCAATCGGCGAACTGGGTGTTACAAACGCGGCCAGCATCGAGAGCATTCTTGAGGTGGGAAACGACACAAGTGCCCGTCAGAGCACGAACGACTCAAACCGCGACGCCGCGACGCGAATTCCCAGGAATCAGCGAGAACAGACATGGGATTTGACTTCGACGAATCTGGCGTTCACGGCTACCGCGACTGCCCACGAGCAGTTGGTCACATGCGACTCGGTGGCAAACCTGTCGTTCACGCGTGACCGCATTCGTGTAAAGCAGACGCTGGGGTACTCTGTGTCGTACGCCCCGTTATCGGCCGTCCGGCTCATGGTGCCTCTGCCTGTCATCACCGCCCGGAATGTTGCCTTTTCACTGCGTCTTCCGGGCGAGTCTGAAGAATCGGATCGTGAACTTTCGCCGGAACCGAACGGACTTGACGATGAATCCGCAAGACAGTTTCGGCTGGCTTTGCCGGAGGATATGTGGGGCGAATTCGAGATTGTCACGTCCTTTTCGCTGCCAATGAACAGTGATTCCGGAAGGGACCTTGCAGTCGTCGTCCCTCTGATTCAGTCATCAGACGCTGTCCCCGAGATCACTCGGCTGTACATCGATCGGCCGTCGAGCATTGATGTTCAGATCGGTGACCCGGCATGGAAGAACGAATTGCTGCCAGGCGCTGCAACCGCGTGGGTCGCGACCGCCGCACCAGACGCCGATGCGCCGCGAACTGTTCCGCTGAATTTGCAGGTCAGTGCCGAGCATGCGATCGAGCGGTTCGCCATTCAGCGTGCTGTCCTGCGATCCCGCATTCGCCAGAGTGGCATTCACATGGAGGCTGTCTATTACGTGGCCGGTCAACCTGGCAGCCTCGATATCCGACTGCCCGCTGACACCGACTTCGACTCATTGGACGTCTGGTGGGACGGCAG